>DASRGM010000094.1:0-11351 GCA_035651035.1 Terriglobales bacterium | reverse complement strand
GTCGACATGTTCAACGCCTCCGCTGGACAGGCCGATCCTTTCCTAAACCTGTTTATCCGTCAGCCGCTGCCGCACTTCCACGGCGTTCCCGGACAGATGGAGGCGCTGATCGATGTGCGCAACCTGCTGGCCCAGGGCTATGTGCCAGTGATCGGCCCCGACGGCAGCACCGTCTATCTGGTGCAGTCGGCGCGCAGCATCCGCGGCGGCCTGGCCTTCACGTTCTAAGAGCGACTAGCGACTAGCAACTGGCGACGAGCAGGCAATCGCCGCTTCGAAAGGCACGGCTTCAGCCGTGCCGCATCGCGCTCTCCCTATTTTTGTCGTCCCCAGCGAAGTGAGGTGGTTCGCGCAGCGAACCACCTTACGCAGTCTGGGGACCTGCTCTCTGCCCGCAGAGGATTCATGCTCGGGGAGGGTTTTTCGCGATGGAGCATTCATGCCGAGATTACAACTCTCTCCGAGAGTGCGCGCCGGGTGCCCCATCCTTCTCGCCTTCAGGCGAGAGGATGGGCCCTGCGTAGATCGCCCACTGGCTCCGCCAACGACGCGGAAAAGGGTGGGGCACCCACACTGGATGATGTTCGCCGCGATCGTCATACTTGCGGCACTCTCCGCCGCAAGTGCCCGCCAACGGCCTGACACTCGCCAGCCGACCCTGACTCCCCAGAACAGCGGCACCAAGAACGGCCTGATCGCGGTGAGCGCCGCGAACGCGCGCGTGGCCTGGGCATGCGGCAGCAAAGGCACGTTTACCCTCACCACCGACGGCGGCGACTCATGGAAAGCCGGCGTCGTCCCCGGAGCCGAGGAATTGCAGTTTCGCGACGTCGAGGCGGTGAGCGACAAGATCGCCTATCTGTTATCGGTGGGCTCGAAGCCGAGCGACTTCCGCATCTACAAGACCACCGACGGCGGCGCCAGCTGGACGATGCAGTTCCAGAACCAGGATGCCAAGGCCTTCTACGACTGCTTCGCCTTCTGGACGCCGACTCACGGCATCGCCGTCAGCGATTCGGTCGACAGCCGCTTCCCTGACCTGCGCACCGACGACGGCAAGACGTGGCAGCAGATCGGCGCGAAGCTTCCGGCGGCCCTCGCGGGAGAAGGTTCATTCGCCTCCAGCGGCACCTGCATCGCTACCCAAGGCCAGCGGAATGCATGGATCGCGACCGGCAGCGGCAAGTCGGCGCGAATTCTGGCCAGCCGCGACGGCGGCGCTACCTGGACCGCCTACGACACTCCGCTACCCAGCGCGCCAGGCGCCGGCGCCTTCACCGTCGCCTTTCGCGATGCGCACAACGGCATCCTCGGCGGCGGCAATCTCGACCCCAAGCAACGCGATCAGGCCGCTGCCGCGGTCTCGCGAGACGGCGGCAAGAGCTGGAAGATCACCAGCGAGCCGCCAGTCAGCGGCGCCATCTATGGGCTGAGTTATGTCGGAGGGGCGGGCTCTCGCGATCTGGCGCGGGCCGTGGTCATCACCGCCAACCAAGGCGGCGCGGCCTGGACACCCGATGAAGGCAATACCTGGTACAAGCTGCCCGACGTGTCAGGCTACTGGAGCGTGACCTTCGCCGGCCCGCAGGCGGGATGGCTGGTGGGCACCGAAGGCCGTGTTTTGAAGATCAGCTTCTGAAGCGGTAGTTGGCAGTTGGCAGTTAGCATTTGGCAGTTGGCCAAAGCTTGCCTCCGATCTGGTGCCGATGCCCTGCGTGTCACGCCGACACAATCTCGGAGAGCGCCTTTGCCAAACGCCAAGCGCCAAGTGCTGCCTTGCTATTTCTGCTGCATCCCCTCGATGTAGCGGGCGAGGTTCCGCACCCGCAGCTGCGCGGTCGCCGGATCATGCTGCTCCAGATAGAGGAACACCGGCCCCCAGATGGGCATCTCCTTGCTGCCGTGCGCCACCATCATCATGTCGCCTCGGATGACCTGCGCGACATGCGCCTCGGGAAAGGTGCCGTTGTTGCGCGCGGCCAGCTGCGTCAGGTCGGCCGGCACGTTCTTCAGCGCGCGTGCCGCCGGGCCATTGCCCTTGCCGCCCTGCCCGTGACAGGAGGCGCAGTAGGCGTCGAACATCTGCCGCCCCGAAGTGGGGTTGGTGTAGCCGGCGGGAACGTTCTTGATCTCGGTCCTGCCGGCTTGCGTCTCCGAAGCGGCGGCCCGCGCGCCGGCGCCAGCATGCGCCGCGAGGGCGACGCCAAGCGTCAGGCTCGCACCCAGCATAAGAGTTGTTGTCCTGCGAAAACCCATAAGCGCCTCTCCTCCGTGCACCATGGCAACCGACCAGTATCGGTCGCACGGGTTCGACGGAGCAGCGACAGGGGTCACAAGCGTGGCGTGAGGTGGCGACGGTTTCCCGAATCGGGACGGCGGGGCGGTGTCCGGGTGGCACTGTAAGGGTTGCGCCGAAGCGCCGCTCTACGTGCTAGAACTCCATCATCTTCAGTTCCGGACTGAGGATCAGCGGCGCTTCAGTCGCCTTCTGCACATCGGCGACGCTCACGCCGGGCGCGATCTCGTCCAGCACCAGCCCGCTCTGCGTGACGTGAATGCAGGCCATCTCTGTGATGATAGTGTTCACCACGCGCAGCCCGGTGATCGGCAGGGTGCAGCGCCTGAGGATTTTCGGCTGGCCGTCGCGCGTGGTGTGCTCCATGGCGACGATGACGCGCTTGGCGCTGGCCACCAGGTCCATTGCACCGCCCATGCCCTTGACCATCTTGCCGGGGATCATCCAGTTGGCTAGGTTGCCTTCCTCGTCGACCTCCATCGCGCCCAGCACGCTCAAATCGATGTGCCCGCCGCGAATCATGGCAAACGATTCGGCGCTGGAGAAGTATGCCGTGCCGGGGATCTGCGTGACGGTTTCCTTGCCGGCATTGATGAGATCGGGATCTTCCTCGCCGGAAAATGGATAGGGGCCGACGCCGAGCATGCCGTTTTCGCTTTGCAGCACGACCTCCATGCCCGGCGGCACGCAGTTGGCAACCAATGTCGGCATGCCGATGCCGAGGTTGACGTAGTAGCCGTCGCGCAGCTCGCGCGCCACGCGCCGCACGATGCGGTCGCGCTTTTCGGTGTCCTTCTGCTTGCCGGTATTCGGAGTGGTTGACATGACACGTCCCTAATCATCAGTCGCGGATTGCCGCAATGGTAATCCGGTTTAGGCGGTTCG
The DNA here is from genome assembly GCA_035651035.1 of Terriglobales bacterium. Lineage (GTDB taxonomy): Bacteria > Acidobacteriota > Terriglobia > Terriglobales > Acidobacteriaceae > Bog-257. The sequence continues at coordinate 8,170 of DASRGM010000094.1, read as the reverse complement.
CTTTAAGTTTGTTTGTAACAGGGCACGAAATTAGTCGTGCCGACAATGCCCCTCGTTGCTTGAGCGGGTTTTAGCCCGCGACACAGGGCTAAAGCCCAAGTTCTAGACAACTTTTTCGGGACGACTGAAGTCGTCCCCTGATCCATGCGCATTCCCTTCGGCCGGACTGAAGTCATGCCCTGTTACAAACCAGGCGCATCGAAGCCGGCTTATGGCGGTCGCTCCGCTCAGGATGACACGGTTCAGCCGCTCACTACCACCATTCACTTCTTCCGTGCCTTTCCTCACAGGCCCGTGTGACATCTGCACTTCTATAGCTCCGGGACAAAGCCCATTGTGGTACCAGCAAGCCGCATTCCGGCTTGCCAAGTCCTCGTGTTCGCAGATCAACGATGCACCCGTACTACGTACATACAAACATTCATACTCTGCTGAGCTGCGCACACCCGGTCCAAATTCCGCGGAGGCAAGATCATGGCCATCAGTAAGCAGGATGCACTCGACTACCACTCCCAACCACGCCCGGGCAAGACGGAAGTCGTCTCGACCAAACCGTGCCTGACGCAGCGCGATCTTAGCCTCGCTTATACGCCCGGCGTGGCTGAGCCCTGCCTGGAAATCGAAAAGAACAATCAGGACGCGTACAAGTACACCAACAAAGGTAACCTCGTTGCCGTCGTCACGAACGGCACCGCCGTCCTCGGCCTGGGCGACATTGGCGCCATCGCCGGCAAGCCGGTCATGGAAGGCAAAGGCGTGCTGTTCAAACGGTTCGCCGACATCGATGTTTTCGACATCGAGCTGAACACCAAGAGCGCCGACGAGATCATCAAGGCCTGCCAGCTGCTGGAGCCCACCTTCGGTGGCATCAACCTGGAAGACATCAAGGCGCCGGAGTGTTTCTACATCGAGGAAACATTAAAGAAGACCATGAAGATTCCCGTCTTCCACGATGATCAGCATGGGACTGCGATTATCTCCGGCGCAGCCATGGTCAATGCCTGCGAGCTCACCGGCAAGCGCCTGGAGCAGGTCCGGGTAGTGGTCAACGGCGCCGGCGCCTCGGGCATTGCCTGCGCCGAGCACTACATCTCGCTCGGGGTGAAGCGCGAGAACATCACCATGGTCGACACTAAGGGCGTCATCTACAAGGGACGCACCGAGGGCATGAACGAGTACAAGGCGCGCTTCGCCAAGCAGACCGCGGCGCGAACGCTGGGCGACGCCTGCAAGGGCGCGGACGTGCTGCTGGGCCTCTCCAAGAAGGGCGCGTTCACGCCTGCAATGATTGCCTCACTCGCTCCGAACCCGGTGGTCTTCGCCATGGCGAATCCCGATCCCGAGATCACCTATGACGAAGCGCGGGCGGTGCGCGACGACATCATCATGGCGACCGGCCGCTCCGATTTTCCCAACCAGGTGAACAACGTTCTCGGCTTCCCCTTCATCTTCCGCGGCGCGCTCGACGTGCACGCCACGACCATCAACGAAGAGATGAAGCTGGCAGCCACCTACGCGTTGGCGGCGCTGGCCAAGGAAGATGTGCCCGACTCGGTCTGTCGCGCCTATGGCGTGGAGTGCCTGAAGTTCGGCAAAGACTACATCATCCCCAAGCCGTTCGATCCGCGCGTGCTGGTGTGGGAGGCCTCGGCCGTGGCGCGCGCCGCCATCGAGACCGGCGTCGCGCAGCATCCGGTGAACATTGCCGAATACCGCGAGCAGCTGGAGAAGCGGCTGGGCAAGGCGCACGAACTGATGCGCATCATGGTACACAAGGCGCAGGCCAATCCCAAGCGCATCGTCTTCCCCGAAGGCAATCACCAGAAGATCCTGCGCGCCTGCCATGTGCTGATCGAAGAGAAGATTGCGGTGCCGATTCTGCTGGGCCGCACCAACGAGATCCAGCGCACGGCGGTCGAGCTGGGCATGCCGCTCACCGGCGTTACCATCATCGAGCCGGAAACTGCGCCGCGCCGCCCGGAGTATGTTAACGAACTCTACCGGCTGCGGCAGCGCCGCGGCGTTACCCTGGGCGCCGCCGACGAGCTGATGAACGACCGCAACATCTTCGGCTCCATGATGGTGCGCATGGGAGATGCCGACGCTATCGTCTCCGGCGTCACGCAGAACTATCCCGACACGCTGCGTCCCGCGCTGCAAGTTATCGGCGTGCGCGAGGGCATCCACAAAGTCTCGGGCATCTACATTGTGATCACCCGCAAGGGCGACCTGTACTTCCTCGCCGATGCGACCGTCAACATCGAGCCGACGGCGGAAGACCTGGCCGAGATCGCGCTGACGACCGCGCAGGAGGCGCGCCGCTTCGACGTGGAGCCGCGCGTGGCCATGCTGTCGTTCTCCAGCTTCGGCTCGACGCAGCATCCGCTGTGCGACAAAGTGCGGCGGGCGGTCGAGCTGGCGCGCTACGCCGATCCGTCGCTCATCATCGACGGCGAGGTGCAGGCGGGCGTCGCGGTCAGCAGCAGAAAGCTGGAGGCGGCCTTCCCGTTCTCTGCGTTACAGGGCGGAGCCAACGTGCTCATCTTCCCCGACCTGCAGTCGTGCAACATCGCCTGCAAGCTGCTGGGGCCGCTGGGCAATGCCGAGGTGATCGGCCCCGTGCTCACCGGCATGGCCAAGCCGGTGCATCTGCTGCAGCGCGGCGTCGAGGTGGAAGAGATCGTCAACATCGCGACCATTGCGGTGGTCGATGCGCAGGACAGCTCGCTGCCGGAGAGCGCGCGTGTGGCGGCCGCGGTGGCCAGCATCGGGTAATCACCACAGTGTCATCAACGTAATCATCACAGTGTCATTGACAAGACGGCGCGTCCGCGATGGCCTTGCTTCTTGATTCGCTGTCATCCTGAGCGGAGCGACCGGAGCAACTGCCCCGCCAACACAAAAGGCGCGTTGGCAGGTCAGCTGCGCGGTCGCTCCGCTCAGGATGACACCTTCAGGTTGAACTGTTGAAGCAATTCGGTATGCAATCCTATTCGCTCGTGGCGGTGCTTTCCATAGTGCAAATATCCGGCAAATGGCGATAGCGCTGGGCGTGGTCGAGCCCGTATCCCACCACGAAGCGGTCCGGAATCTGAAAGCCTACGTAGTCGGCTTCGAGCGGCACCTTGCGACACGCTGTCTTATCTAGCAGCGCAGCCGTCTTCAAACGCTTCGGCTGTCGCGCCAGAAGAAGTTTCGTGAGATACGCCAGCGTCACGCCGGTATCCAGAATGTCTTCCACCAGGATGACGTTCTTGCCCTCCACCGGATCGTCGATGTCTTTGATCAGCTTCAGTTCGCCGCTACTGGTGTCATTGCCGTAGCTGGAGACGGCGATGAAGTCGAAGCCGACATCGAGCGAGATCTGCCGCGCCAGGTCGGCGAGGAACATCGCCGCGCCCTTCAGCACCCCGACCAGCAGAACGGGTTCCGGCGCGAAATCGGCGGCAATGCGCGCGCCAAGTTCGGCGACCTTCGCCGCAATCTCCTCGCGCGTGATCAGGACCTTGAGCTGAGCCATTGATGCGTCGTCATCGATAACGAGCTTTGTATTAGGGGCCGATCCACTCGTGCCAGAAGATCGCAAGAACAAATCGGCTGTTACAGTTTGGTGAAAAACTCGTTGCGACGAGCTGTTCGGGTAGAGCTGGCCTTCAGGCCAGCGTCTCTGCCTTTCCGGCTTTGTCAGCAAACGGTAACCCAGATTTTATTCAGCAAACGGTAACCCAGATTTTATAGTGAAGCCGTATGCGACTGAAGATCGTACCCCGATAAAGCGATGTCGCTCGCAGGCAATATCTGCTCGCACACTGCCGGAAAGGCTGGGCCAGTTGTGCTCTGAACGCCAATGATAATCGTATACTCAGCGTTAGCTTGCAACTCTTGCCGACAGCCTGGGTGCATCCCCCGCGCGCTTCGTCCGAAAACAAAATACCATTACCTTCGAGGAGCAAATCTCTACGATGAAAGGGAAGAATTACCGCAGTTGGAATCGCTTTAGCCGCCTGGCAACATTGGCCACGGTGGTATCCGTCATCACCCTCCTGCCGCTGCATTCGGCGACGGCGCAAACATTCCAGGTCATTCATAACTTCACCAACGGCGGTGATGGTGGCGTGCCGCCGTACACCTTGGCGAAGGACGCGACGGGACACTTCTACGGCACCGCAAACAGCGGCGGGGCCAATGGCGACGGCATCGTCTTCAAGCTGATCCAGTTCAACTCCCAGTGGGTATTGACTCCGGTGTACAACTTCACCGACCAGGACGGGCAGCCCGGATGGGGAGTGACCTTGGGACCCGACGGAACGATCTACACCAACGCTTCCTATGCTTCGGTGCTGGGCGGCCCATGCGGCAGTGCGCTGCGTCTGCAGCCCTCGCCGACGCGGCCGGCGTCGGTCTTCACCACGTGGAACGAGACCTTGCTGCGCACCTACGTGAAGCGTGAAGACGGCTGTCCGACGGGGAATCTCCTGGTCGATTCCGCCGGCAACGTGTACGGCGTGACGCAGAGTGGCGGTCCGAATGGCTGGGGCACGGTCTTCGAGTTGATGCACACCTCCTCCGGCTGGACGGAGACGATCCTCTACAGCTTCCAGGGCGGCAATGATGGCGGCGCACCGTACTCCGGCCTGATCTTCGACAATGCTGGGAACTTGTACGGCACGGCCACGGCTCGCGGCGCCTTCGGCCAGGGAGTGGTGTTCAAGCTTACTAACACCGGTTCGGGATGGACCGAGTCGGTGCTGTACGCATTTCAGGGCGGCAACGATGGCGGCCAGCCGACCGCGGGCCTCATCTTCGACAACGCCGGCAATCTTTACGGCGCTGCCGAGTCTTTTGGCTCTGGTGGCGGCGGTACTGTCTTCAAGCTGAGCCCTTCGGGCGGAGGCTGGAATTACAGCGTTCTCACGAGCCTGAGCGGGACAGGAGGGCCTGTCGCATCGCTGACGTTGGACGCTTCCGGCAAACTCTACGGCACCACGTTCTTTGACGGCCCCGCTGGGTACGGCTCGGTGTTTAAGCTGACGCCCTCAGGCGGCACGTGGACCTACACCGACCTGCACGACTTCACCGGCGGCGCCGATGGCGGCTATCCCGGAGGCGGAGTGACGCTGGACGCCGCTGGCAATCTCTATGGGACAGCGGTTGTAGGCGGCGCTGACGGCTTCGGCGTCGTGTGGGAGATCACGCAGTAACGTGATTCGGTCGTGAGGAATTGCGCGGGGTGCCCTATACTTCCTCACTCACCCGCTGGCTGTTCACCTGTCCATCAGTGCTGAACCGGAAATGCCAGAGCCCGGAGGGCGGCGGAGATGATAGCCCAGGACGCAGGTCGCGGCGGCGACCCTAGTCCTGGGTAGTCATGCATTTGAGAGGGAGAGCCGGCTTCAGCCGGCGGCAGAAGACCCCCTAAGACGAAAAGCCCCACCCGAGCAACTGAAGCTCGGATGGCGCGGACGGTTTCGGCGCGGGAGCGGTCCTTCGGCGCCTGAAGGCGTGCCTGTCTACGTCTCTCGTGGCGCGGCTGAAGCCGTGCCCTTTCAAGAAATGCAGCCCGGCTTGCGACGAAAGCAATTTTGCCGTTTATTCGTGTTTCACATCGTGCTACTTTGAAGCGCTAACCTCATAACTGTCCGGAGTGACACCAGTGGCTGAGAAACTTAGCGGCTTGTTACTGTTCTCCTGTTTAATTGCTGGAACCGTGTGCGCCTCCGCGGCGGCACAAACGCAATATCCCAGAGAGGTATATCTTCCCCCTGCCAACCAGCAAAGCAAAATGACCGTCAACGATGTCATCAAGTTGTCGAAGGCGGGAGTTAGCGACGAACTTATCATTCAACAAATCAGGAAAAAGAATCAGCTCTTTGATCTCTCCACAGACCAGATTCTGCAGCTCAAGGCCGCGCATGTCAGCGACCGGGTCATTCAGGTCATGCTTGATCCGCGAAGCAACGCGGCGGAGCCGACTAAGGTGAAGACCGTTACGCCGCCTCCGCCTGTCCAGTTACCGCAGCCTGCATTGCAGGCAGCGAAGCAGGATGTAACCGACCCTGCTATGCCTGGCGAAATCGGCGTGTACGCGAAGGTGAAGGGGAACTGGACCGAGGTCCTTCCAGAAGTTGTGAACTGGAAGACGGGTGGAGTCGCGAAAAGCGTTGCAACCGTTGGCGTCGTCAAGGGAGATGTGAACGGCCACATCAACGGCGAGCAGCAGAAACCATCTAACGACGCCTCTGGAGTTCCTGATCGTGGTTCCTGACGGCGTCGCCATAACGGAATACCAGCTTTTGAGACTCCACGAGCACGGAAGCAGCCGGGAGTTCCGCACGGTAACAGGCGGCGTCTTCCATGTTTCGGGAGGCGCAACCCGAGACTTAATGCCGTTCGATGGAGTTAAAATCGCAAGCCGCACTTACAGCGTGAAGTTGTCGAGCTCCAGCGGGGAGTACGGGTTCCTGCCGCCCGGAGCAGAGTTTTCCAGGAACGCGGCGGCTTCTTCGGGGAAGATCTACTCGTTCAAAGTAGTTGAATAACCGTTATCATAGGCCTCAGCCTTCTCGCGCATCAACTGACGGGAGGGTTAGACCTCGGGGTGGCCCTCACATTCATCGGATAACAAGCTGGGCCCATTCTCTCGCCCGAGGCGAGAAGGATGGGGCACGCTCGGTTTGGGATACTTCGTGAACGGACAAATGATGGGCCACTCGCCGCAGGAAGCGCACGAGATTCGTCAACTGACCACCGAAAACTGACCACTGCCTTTTCACCTCCCCGGCATCTTCATCCCCGCCAGTCTTTGGACGAGGCCGGGCCTGCCCATGCTCTCGAATATTTTGCGCACATGCGCGTACTGCTTCAACAGTCGAAGTGAAGCTGTGGGTATCTACCGCGCCGTCCGGGCACTCGGCGGTTGAAGCCGGAACCAAAGCCTGTGCGCCCATTTTGTGTCGCGGTTCGCAAGCAAATTCGTTCTTGAGGTAAGCTATCGTTCAGAAAGAATACCGCAATGACCATTGAGATCGAACTCAATCCGGAAATCGAGGCGCGGCTGGCGGCGGAGGCTCGTGCGCAAGGTATCCCCCTGGAAAGAGCAGCGGAGCTTTTATTGCAGAAAGCGCTGGCTTCACGCTTGCCGGTCAGTGGGGGCAATTTGTCGATTGAGGAGTTCCACGAGATGCTCAGACTGCTAGCGGAAGGTTCAGAGAAACTGCCGAGCCTTCCAACTGAGAGCTTCACCCGCGAGAGTTTCTATCAGGACCGGCACTAGATGGCCCCTACGCCATATCTGGTGGATACTAATGTTCTTCTCCGTTGGTTAAAGCCCGAGGACCGCGACTATCCTCTCGTAGTCTCCGCGATCGATATCATTCTTCAGCGCAGTGCGGTCCTCTGCTTCACATCACAAAACGTCGCAGAGTTTTGGAATACGTGTACCCGCCCGCTTGCCCGAAATGGATATGGGCTCTCGCCGCAAGAAACAGACAGCCGCGTCCGCTATTTCGAGGAAAGAATGCAATTGCTTCCCGACAGCCTGACCGTCCATCAGGAGTGGCGCAAACTGCTCGTTTCAAACAGTGTCTCTGGCGTACAGGTCCACGACGCTCGCTTGGTCGCCGCTATGCGTGTGCATGACGTCAAACAGATTCTGACCTTCAATGACAGAGACTTTGCGCGTTATAGTGACGTCGAAGCTCTTCATCCCAGAACCATCAAAAGCTAATTGCTAATTGCTGCCTTACATCCCCGGCATCTTCATCCCCGCCAGCCTCCTTGCGAAGCTGGGCTTGCCCATGCTCTTGAACATCTTCCGCATCTGGGCGTACTGCTTGAGCAGCTGATTGATTTCCTGCACCGAGGTCCCTGAGCCGCGGGCGATGCGCTTGCGACGGCTGCCGTTGATGACCTCGTGGTGCTCGCGCTCGTAGGGCGTCATGGAATTGATGATGGCCTCCACGCGGTTGAGCTGCTTGTCGTCGATCTTGTCGGCGGCGTGCTGCATGTTGGCGAACGGCCCGATCTTCGGCATCATGCCCATGATGCTGGAGAGCGATCCCAGCTTCTTCACCTGCCGCAACTGCCCGCGAAAGTCTTCCAGCGAGAAGCCGTCGCTCGACAGCGCCTTGCGCGCGAACTCTTCCGACTTGCCTTTGTCGAGCTTCGACTC
>DASRGM010000093.1:0-4329 GCA_035651035.1 Terriglobales bacterium | reverse complement strand
AAGCGCTAAGCGCCTGTTGCGCACCCTGGACCAGCCAACTGCGCCGGCCACGGCTGCGCCGGCACAGTAGAGGAGCAGCACCACTCTCTGCCTCATCCCGCGTTCCTGCTTGTTTGCGCGAGAGCAGCGCCGTTGCGTGCTGACAACAATTTGACAATTCGGCTGCGCCGATTCCCGGAAACACACATCCAAATTGGTGTTTAATAGAAGCAACCAGCAAGAACCCGGGGTGGCAACGTTCTTCGCCTCTCAATCGAGCTCCCAGAGTCCGCTACCGGGTCAAGGAGTATCACCATGTCACGCGCCGGGAATTTTTCGCGGCTAGCCCTCACTTGCGTCGTTACAGTTTTCATCTCCAGCTCAGCCTTCGCCGATTCGCATGTCCGCATCGTTCGCCTCAGCTCGGTGGAAGGGCAGGTGCAAATCGATCGCGGAAGCGGGCTGGAGCGGGCCATTCTGAACACGCCCATTGTCGAGGGCACCAGGCTGGTCACCGGCACCGATGGCCTAGCCGAAGTGGAATTTGAGAACGAAAGCGCGCTGCGGCTTACCGACGGCTCCGAAGTCAAGTTCTCACAACTGTTGCTCAGCGATACCGGCGAAAAAATCAATCAGCTCGAAGTTGTGAAGGGCATCGTCTACCTGGAGTCCGCTTCGAAGGGCAACGATGTCTATCGCGTAAAGATCGGCGACACGGTTCTGCTGGCGCGTCGCGACACGCTGCTGCGGCTCACGGTTACGCCGGCCGAGTTGAAGGCCGCGGTCCTCAAGGGCGAGGTGCAGGTAGAAGGTGGAGCGCAGCCGGTTTCCATCCACAAGAAGCAGACGCTGACGGTGGACCTCGCGGACGCCGCGAAGCAAACCGTGGCCGGAAGTGTAGAGTCGAGCCGCTACGATTCCTGGAACAAGGAGCGCGAAGACTACACCAAGACTTATGCGGAGAACGCCGGCTTCGGCGGTCCCAATCGCGCTTACGGGCTGCAGGACCTGAACTACTACGGTGACTTCTTCTTCGCTAACGGCTTTGGCTACGTTTGGCAGCCCTACGGCTTTGCCGGCTCCATGGCGGCCTGGGACCCCTACAGCAACGGCGCGTGGATGTTTTACCCCGGAATGGGTTATGCATGGGCTTCGGCATATCCCTGGGGATGGCTGCCGTTTCACTACGGCTCATGGGCATTCATCAACGGCACAGGATGGGCATGGGTGCCGGGCAAGGGCTATAACGGGCAGTGGTACGCCGGCAACTTCCAGGCAGTGCCGCGAATTTTGCGAGCTCCCGCCAACTGGACTGCAGCTACTCCTCCTCCGCTGCAGACCAACACGGCCACACCGCGGACCGTACAGGTCGGCGCGGTGAACCCCAAGGCGCTTACGATTCCCGGAGGCCGCATTGCTCCGGACTTTGCCAGCCTGGTTCCCGGCCATTCGGCAACCGCAACTCATGGCTTTGCACGCAACGCAACGAATGTCGCGGGCAGTCACTCGACTTTTGCCGCACGCACACCGGCGATGAGCGCCACGCAGCAGGGACACGTCTTTGCCGCTCCGGCGCGCTCCGTGGCTTTGGCGCCGCCGGAAATAGGTGGAATGCGTGCCGGCGTGTCACCCCTTGCCGGACAGGCTGTGCACGGCAGTCCCTCCAGCGTGGGCAGCTCTGCCCCTCACGCTTCCGGTGGCTCTTCGGCCCACAAATGAATTCTTGATTGCACCAAGGAGAATGGGCGGCCCCGCGGCCGCCTTTCTTATTGCCTGCGCTTTCGGATCAGCAGATCGAAGCTGACCACTCCATTCTCGTCGCGAATTCCCTGCAGCGTGTACTCGCGATTAATGGTGTACTCGAACTGAATCACCTCCTGCGCCGAGCGGGCAAGGTTGGTGATGTAGGTGAAGGTGATGTTGTTCGAGACCTGTTGTTCGACCGTGAGTCGCGCGTTGGGATCGTTCTCCGGGCCGCCGACCGAGGGATTGATGCGAATGGTGCTGGAACCGAAGATGCGGGAGACGCGGCTGGTAACCGCCTGATTCAGGGCCGAGCTGAGCAGCGCCCCTGAAGCGCTCTCGGCAAATCCCGATCCTGGCGCTGCCGTGCCGCCCAGCGCCTGCTCGGTTTGGGTCTTGCCGAAGGCGAGCAGCGAGACAATGTCGTCGGTGGAAAGCGGCGGATCGGAGCGGTAGGTGGTATTGAGGCGCTCCATGGTGCCGTGCAGCCCGATGGTGATGTCGAAATCGCGCACCCGCGTTGTTGCCTCCACGTCCAGCACCGGGTCGATGCGCACGGGATTCACAAAAGTAACGTCGCCGCGCTCCAGGTGATACTTGGTCCCCGCCAGCTTAATGTCGCCTTCTGCAATGTTGATTCGCCCCAGCAATACCGGCCGGGCTGCGGTGCCGCGCAGCCGCAGGTCCACATCCCCCGCCAACTTTGCCAGCGAGGTCTCTACCGTCAGCTCCGGGGTGGACAGAATGCGCACCTCGAGGTGCAGATTGTTGAGCGGCGATTTGGGATTCGGCAGGCTGGGCGGCGCGTTGGCCTCGGCCAGCAGCAATTGCAAATCCGCCGATGGAATCTGCGCGAAACGCGTCACCGTAACATTGCCGCTAAGCGAGGCATTCTGCAAGGTTCCGGTGAGCCGCAGCGACTGGTCGGAGGTGACGCTAAGGCCGGAGTAGCGGAAACGGATGCCCGTGCCGTCCGCTGCGAGATTAAAGCCGAGCGTGTTTGCGAAGGTCATGAAGCCTGAGAGCTTGACGTGCCCGCCTCCCATGCGCGCATTCACATCCTGCAACTCCAGCCGGTCCTGGTTGAAGATCAGGGTGCCGTTCAGGTCGCCCAGCCCCGTGGGCAAGTCGATCATTGATATGCCCGCGTGCTCGATTTGAACGCGTCCTGCCGTGACCGGTTGCGCCGGAGTGCCGGCTATGCTGACGTCCACGTTCGCGACACCGTACGAGGTGAGATCCGGATACAGCGTCTGCGCCAGCTTCAGGTTCAGCCCGCCATTGGCGTGCAAATTCAAGGCCCGGTCACGTGCGAGATCGATCGTGCCGGTCACGGTGAAGTGCGTATCCTCGCTGGCGACGGCACAGTGCTCGATGGAAACAACCTCGTTCGCGAAGCTGAATTGGACCGGGCCGTCGCTCTTGATCGGAATGTGCTGCACTTCGACGGAAAACTGCTGGATGCTTGCGATCCCGTGGAGCAGCCGCGGCTGCCGGAGCGGCCCATCCAGCTGAGCCTGCCCGTCGAGCGAAGCCTGTCGCGTGACCTGCGATCGCATCCTCGCCGGCAGGAAGGGATTCACATCCAGGTTGGTGAAGCGCAAAACAGCATGCGCCGGCATGTCGCCCTCAAGCTCCACGTTTCCATCAAGCGTGAAGCTCGCGCGGGGAAAGTGGGAGCGGGCGGTTAAGGTCATCTCCCGTCCCTCGGAAGTTGCATCGCCGCTGACCTTGCCAATCACGTCGTCGTTCAGGGTGAGGTTTTCGATCTCGAGATGAGCGTTCACCAGAGGGTGCTCGACCGTGCCCGATCCCTTCACCGTGAAATCCGCAATGCCCCCGATGTGCAGGCGGTCGGTCTGTATCTCGGGAAGCTCAGCCAAATCGACGGTATGGCCTTTCAGGTCCACTCGCGCCTGGCGGCCGCGGAAGTCATAAGCTGCCGATCCCGCCACCATCCCGCGTCCGGCCTGTAGCTGGATTTTGTCGAACTGGACGGCGTGGTTGGCAAAGGCAATGTTCGAGGTCAGCGCTTCGATCGCGCGTCCGCGCCATTCGGCTTGCGCGAGGGCAAACTGCCCTTGTCCATGCGGGTTCTCGACCGTGCCCGCTGCAGTGATCGCAAAGTTCAGCTTGCCCTGCACCGGATAGCTGAACCCCGCGGTCTTTTGCAATTGGGCGATGTCGCCGTTCTGCAGCACGGCGTGTACCGTGAATTGAGTGTTATCGGTGAAAGCGCCCTTCACCAGCGCGGATGTGCCGTCAAGATGCAGCTGCGCGCCGCCCTCTTCCACGATGCCGTGGTGCAGCGTCAGGGCCGTTTGCGAGTACTGTATATCCCCGGAGAATGCGTCAAAGTGGACCTGCCGAGCGGGCGCCGCGGTTGGCGGCACGGGAGCAGCCGGAACCGTTGTCGTCCTCTGGAACCAATGCTGCTTCTTGGCTGCGGGACGTTGGGGGAGAGCTGAGGCGCCGGACGAAGGCGTGTACAGGTAGCTGAAGTTTGTGGCCTGCAAGTGTCCGGCGATTTGCGGGCGCCGCAGCGGCCCGCTCACCGTGCCGTTGAAGCTGGCGCTGCCGTCCAGCTCGATCGGCAAAGGTTGAGCG
>DASRGM010000092.1:0-3555 GCA_035651035.1 Terriglobales bacterium | reverse complement strand
GATCGGCAGCGGCGGCGGCATCCGCCAGTTGCAGGCCGGCACGGTGGACTTCGGCGCCAGCGACATGCCGGTAAATGACGAGCAGCTCAAGCAATTCAAGGCCAAAATCCTCCAGCTTCCCACCGTCCTGGGCGCCGTGGTTCCCGCGTATAACATCCCCGGCGTCAGCAGCGACGTGAAATTTACCCCTGACGTGCTGGCCGATATTTATCTGGGCAAGATCAGCAAGTGGAATGATCCGCGAATTGCGAAGGTCAACCCGGGAGTGAAGTTTCCCGATCAGACCATCACCGTTGTTCACCGCTCCGACGGCAGCGGTACCACATTCGTTTTCACCGACTACCTCTCCAAAGTGAGCCCGGATTGGAAGGGCGAGGTGGGCGCAAACACTTCGGTGAAGTGGCCGTTAGGCATGGGCGGCAAAGGCAATGAAGGCGTCGCCGGTTACATCCGCCAGCTGCCCGGCTCCATCGGGTATGTGGAGTTGATTTATGCCCTGCAGAACAAGATTCCGTACGGCGAGGTGCAGAACTCCTCGAAAAACTTCATTAAGGCGAACTTGCAAACCGTGACCGCCGCAGCCTCAGGCGTGAATATGCCGCCCGACTTCCGCGTCTCCATTACCAACTCGTCAGGCAAGGACGCCTACCCGATCTCCAGCTTCACCTGGCTGTTGATCCCGACCTCGCCTGCGGACAAGACCAAGGGCGACGTCCTGAAGAAATTCCTGGGGTGGATGTTGGACAACGGTCAGGGCATGGTGGAGGCGCTCTCCTACGCTCCGTTGCCGAAGGACGTAGTGGCCAAGGAGAAAGCGGCGATCGCCGCGCAGTTGAAGTAGCCGCGGGCTAGGACCGCAGCCGCTGCTTCGCAACGCCGTACTGTCTTAAAAGCGTGTTGGTGGAAGCATTTTGGAGCATCGGAGAACTAACTCAATAATTTAAGACAGCTCTCTTTAACCACCCTGTAACACATGTCTGATAGCGTCGACCCCATGAACCCGCAGCCGCCGCTGGGAGAGCTGCCCAAGCCGGTCACTTCGATGCTGGCGCTCGCCAAGCCCGTGGCCCCGCGGCCGGCGGGAGGCGCGGCTTCGGTGCTGGCCAAGATCCGGCATTCGCGTCCCCGCAACAGCCGCATTCAGGATGTCTTCTTCAAGCTCATCATCGTCCTCAGCGCCATCTCCGTCTTCGCCATCGTAGTCCTCGTGGTATGGGAGCTGATCAGCAAGTCGCAGCTTTCGCTCCACCAGTTCGGCATCAAGTTCTTCTACGGGCGCGACTGGGACCCCGTCGAAGGAAATTTTGGCGCGTTGCCTTTTATTTACGGCACGCTGGTTTCGTCGTTTCTCGCCTTGGTGTTGGCTATACCGCTCTCGGTTGGCGTGGCCGTCTTCATTACCGAGATGTGCCCGCAGGGGCTGCGCGCCATCATCTCGTTCCTGGTGGAGCTGCTGGCTGCGATTCCCAGCGTCATCTATGGCCTGTGGGCGATCTTCGTGCTGTCGCCGCTGCTGCGCGACTACGTCGAGCCGTTTCTGGGTAAGACGCTCGGCTGGACTACCCTGTTCACCGGGCCGGCCTACGGGCTGGGCATGCTGGCCGCGGGAATCATTCTCGCCATCATGATCGTTCCCATCATCGCCTCCATCACCCGTGAGGTGCTCACGGCGGTCCCGCAGAACCAGCGTGAGGCGGTGCTGGCGCTGGGCGCCACGCGGTGGGAGATGATCCGCATGGGCGTATTGCGCAACGCGCGCATCGGCATTGTGGGTGGCGTCATCCTCGGCCTGGGGCGCGCGCTGGGCGAAACCATGGCGGTCACTATGGTCATCGGCAATCGCCCCGATATCGCCAAGTCGCTGTTCGCACCCGGCTACACCATGGCCAGCGTTATTGCCAATGAGTTCAGCGAGGCCACCGGCGACCTGTATCTCAGCTCGCTCATCGAGATCGGGTTGGCGCTGTTCATCGTGACGTTGATCGTCAATGCCCTGGCACGTCTGCTGGTGTGGAGCATCACCGGCGGACAGACGGCGAGGGCGAATGCATAGCATCGCCGCGCCGGTAGCAAGGCCGGTAAGCCTGTGGCGACGGATCGTCGACCACGGGGCGACTGCCTTTGCAGTCCTCACCGCCGTTCTGGTGCTGGTCCCGCTGATGGCGATCTTCGTCTACCTGCTCATCAAGGGCATCGGCGCATTGAACTGGAACTTCCTGACGCAGCTCCCCAAGCCGGTTGGCGAAGAGGGCGGCGGCATGGCCAACGCCATCGTCGGCTCCGGAGTCATCCTGGCCATCTCCAGCCTGATCGGCATCCCGCTGGGCATCGGCTCGGGCATCTATCTGGCCGAGTATGGCCGCAATCGCTTCGGCGACATCGTGCGCTTTACTGCCGACGTGCTGAACGGCGTGCCCTCGATCGTGATCGGCATCGCCGCGTATTCGCTGGTGGTCGTGCCGCAGAAGCATTTCTCCGCGCTCTCCGGCGGAGTCGCGCTGGGCATCATGATGATCCCCACCGTCGCGCGCGCCACCGAAGAGATGCTGCTGATGGTGCCCAACTCCATTCGCGAAGCCGCGTTCGGGCTCGGCATCCCCAAGTGGCGGACCACGCTTTCCATCACGCTGCGCAGCGCTTCGGCGGGCGTCATCACCGGCTGCATGCTGGCCTTCGCGCGCGTAGCCGGCGAGACCGCGCCGCTGCTGTTTACCGCCTTCGGCAATCAGTTCTGGAACCTTAATCCCAACCAGCCCACGGCGGCGTTGCCTCTGCAGATCTTCGTCTATGCCATCTCGCCCTTCGATGAGTGGCACAAGCAGGCGTGGGCAGGGGCGTTGATCCTGATCATTCTGATTGTCGGCGCTGTTGCGGCCGTCCGCATTACCGTCAGCCGCGGAAAGCTCAAGGGGGCATAACTCCGCATGGGTGTGGGAATCGAAGTGAAAGGGCTGAACGCCTGGTACGGCAAGCACCAGTCGCTGAACGAAATCGACATGATGGTGCCCGCCAATCATGTCACCGCGGTCATCGGCCCCTCCGGCTGCGGCAAAAGTACCTTCGTGCGCTGCCTCAACCGCATGCACGAGACCATCCCCGAGGCGCGCGCCACAGGCAGCGTGAAGGTCGGCGAGATGGACGTCTACGGCAGCGGCTCCGATCCGGTCGAGGTCCGCCGCCGTATCGGCATGGTCTTCCAGAAGCCCAATCCCTTTCCTACCATGTCCATCTACGGCAACGTGGCCGCGGGGCTGAAACTCAACGGCTTCCGCAATCGCAAGCAGATGGACGAACTGGTGGAGCGCTCGCTGAAGCTGGCCGCATTGTGGGAAGAGGTGAAGGACAACTTGCACAAGAAGTCGGGCGCCAGCCTCTCCGGCGGGCAGCAGCAGCGCCTGTGCATTGCGCGCGCCCTGGCGGTTGAGCCCGAGGTGCTGCTGATGGACGAGCCCGCTTCCGCGCTCGATCCTATCTCCACCAGCAAGATCGAAGAGCTCATCTTTCAGTTGAAGCAGCACTATACTGTGGTCATCGTGACCCACAACATGCAGCAGG
>DASRGM010000091.1:0-12730 GCA_035651035.1 Terriglobales bacterium | reverse complement strand
CGTGGTTACCAGGATGTGGGGCGGCCGCGCGGTCATGCGGGCGCGATCCTTGTTTGCCGTGTCGCCGGTGCGAACCATCGTCCGGATTTCGGTGCGCGGCAGCCCCAGCGACGCGAGCTCTTCGGCGATGCCGGAAAGCGGCGCCTCCAGGTTCCGCTCGATGTCGTTGCCCAGCGCCTTTAGCGGCGAGACGTAGAGGACTTCGGTGGCGTCGCGCAGTTCGCCGGCGAGCGCTTTTCTGACGAGGCGATCGATGCAGATGAGGAATGCGGCGAGCGTCTTGCCCGAGCCGGTGGGCGCCGAGATGAGCGTCGTGCGCCCGGTAAGGATCTCCGGCCAGCCCTGCTCCTGCGGCTCGGTCGGGGTGCCGAACCGGCCGACGAACCACTCGGCCACCAGCGGATGCGCCCACGCCAGGGAAGCCGGAATCTGCTCGGGAGACATCTTGCCATTCTAGCACAGTTTCGCTAATTGTTCGCCTAGGCAACATCTTGACAGCGCGCAACTTTTCGGGTGCCCCAGGTCTGGCGATTGCAAGACCTGGGCAGGCGCGGAGCAAGGCCCAGACCCAGGTCTCGAACACACCGCGAGACCTGGGGCACCCGCGTCAGCATCAACCCGCTTGATGTCTTTGCTCTGTTGTATGCTCGTCGCGAATGCACGAGGCGATTACGATTGCTGTTCCGACTGAATCGGCTGGCCAGCGGCTGGATCAGTTTCTGACGGCGCGGCTTCCGGAGCTCAGCCGCGCGCGCGTGCAGCAATTGCTTCGCGAGGGGAAGGCGCTGGTCAACGGCGCGCCCGCGAAGGCTTCGCTGAAGCTGCACGGAGGAGAGCAAATCACCGTGACCGGCGGGCCGCCTCCGCCGCTGCGCGCCATCGCCGAGGACATCCCCCTCGAGATCGTGTACGAAGACGCGGACCTGGCTGTCGTCAACAAGCCTGCTGGCATGATGGTTCATGCCGGCGCAGGTGCGACCGACGACGAACGCAATCGCGGCACACTGGTCAACGCGCTGCTGCATCGCTTTGGCATGCTCTCGGAAGCCGGCGGCGAGCTGCGCCCCGGCATCGTGCATCGCCTTGATAAAGAAACCAGCGGGCTGATCATCGTGGCCAAGAACGATGTCGCGCACCGCAAGCTGGCGCAGCAGTTTTCGCGCCGCGAGATCAAGAAGCGCTACCTCGCGCTGGTCCACGGCTGGCCGGCGAAAGATCGCGGGACGATCAATCTGCCTATCAGCCGCGACCAGGTACGGCGCACGCGCATGACAACGCGCGGCAGCGGCGGCCGCTCGGCCGTCACGCACTACGAGGTGCGGGAGCGGATCGAGTCGCCGTACGGAAAGTTTGCGCTGCTGGAGGTGCGCATCGAGACGGGACGCACGCACCAGATCCGCGTGCACATGACATCGCTCGGCCATCCGGTGGTCGGCGACGCTTTGTATGGTGCGCCACACGAGCTTAAGCCACGTCCCGCGGCGCGGCGGCCTGTGGCGGCATCCACTTCCGGGGCGCGTCCCGTTCCCCCAATCCTGAAGCTGGAGAGAAACTTCCTTCACGCCGCAGCGCTGGAGTTTCAGCATCCGCACAGCAGCGTGCCGTTAACCTTCGAAGCTTCCCTGCCCGAGGAGTTGACGGTATTCCTCGCGTTACTCCGCTGATGATGGAAAACTTTCGGTTAACATATATAACTAGATGATTCTAGATGGCCTACGCGGCGTCAGGACCATCGAACCCACTCTCGCTTCAGCCGGAAGCTTTGAATAGCAATCCCACGAAAGCGGCATTTTTTCGCGTATTGGCTCTTGTTTTTCGACATTAACCGGAGTACTCTAACCGCTGACAGGCACCTTCTTCGTCCCCCGCATTCTGCCCGGCTTTTCGCCTCACCGAGTGGCCTAAACGCAGAGTGCGGGGCCGTTTTACTTATAGACGCAGTTCGGGCTGGCCGACCGTTGCCGACTGCCCGCATCAGGCTGAAACAACGAAGCACTCTCCCCGACCGGCTCAGGCTTTGTGCGCTTTCGGCCGCTCCGGAAATAACAAAGACAGCAGGACCGAAAGCAGCAGGATCGCCGCCACAGCCGCCAGGGCCGCCACCGTCGGCACCTGCACATAATTCGACGCCAGCATCTTGGCCCCGATGAGCACCAGAATCGCCGACAAGCCGTAATGCAGCAGGTGGAAGGTCTCGATCGTCCCCGAAAGCACAAAGAAGAGCGAACGCAGCCCGAGGATCGCGAAGACATTGGAGGTGAAAACGATGAAGGGCTCGCGGGTGACAGCCAGCACTGCGGGGATAGAGTCGACGGCGAAGAGAACGTCGGTGGTTTCCAGCAGCACCAGTACGAGCGCCAGCGGCGTGGCGTAGAGCACGGCATCGCGGCGCACAAAGAATCGGCCTTCCTCGAAAGCTGGCGTAACACGGAAGAGTTTTCGAAAGCCACGCAAGAGGAGGTTCGATTCCGGGTGGACCTCAGCCCCGTGCTCACGCAGCAGCCGAATGCCGCTGTAAATCAGGATGGCGCCGAAGACATAGCTGACCCATGCAAAGCGGTCGAGCAGCGCCACGCCGGCGAAGATGAAAATCGCGCGCATGACAAGCGCGCCGAGGACGCCCCAGAACAGCACGCCATGCTGCAGCCGTCGCGGCACCTGGAAGTAGCGGAAGATGAGCAGAAAGATGAACAGATTGTCGACGCTCAGCGACTGCTCGATAACGTAGCCGGTGATGAATTCCAGCGAGAGTTGCGAGTTCGGGCGGGCGGTGGAGCCGACCATCGTCTGCCCAAACCAATGGAGCATGACGGCAAAGAAGCCGGCGAGCCCCACCCAGGCCACCGTCCAGCCCATCGCCTGGCGGAAACCGATGTCCTGCTTGCGGCGGCGGAGAACACCCAAGTCGAGCGCCAGCATCGCCAGCACAAACAGGTTGAAGGCTACCCAGAAGATCCAGTCGGAAGGCATCAGGTTTCCGAAACAGCCATTCTATCCGTCGTCCCGCATGCTCAGCTGCTTCACAAATTCGTGGAGCGGCATGGCGAAAAAATCGATCACTTTGCCGGAACGCCGGTAGCCATGCTTTTCGTAGAAGCGCATGGCACGCTCGAGCGGTTCGGTGGTGTCGAGCGTGATGCGGGCGCAGCCGCGGCGGAGGAGTTCGGCCTCGGCTGCGAGCAGGAGCGCCTCCGCGACTCCCTGTCCCTGCCAGGCAGGCAAGACGGCCATGCCGCGCAAATGCCCCTCATCCTCAGTTACGCTGGCGCAGGCGATCGTCCCCACGACGCCCTCCGCCGACACTGCAACCAACACTTGCATCCACGCGAGGCGCTCCTGAATGGTTTCTGCATTCAACACGGTGTCGAGCCATGCGCCCGGCGTGTAGCGGGTGCGATACGGCTCGAAGGCTGTGGCCAGGCACTTCAGGATCGTCGGCGCATCTTCGCCTGTCGCGTTGCGAATGAAGTAATCGTCGATCACGAGAGTGAGTCACTGACAACCGGCAATCGATTATTTGTGGAAGGTTCCCATGTATTCGCCTTGAGCCAGAATGTGACCCTGGATGGCTGCGTCGACTGCGGCTCGGTCGGCGCCAGCGGCGAGCTCAGGCTTGTTGTCGAGCGCGTAAATGCGGAAGAAGTAGCGGTGCGTCTGTCCCGCCGGCGGGCAAGGGCCGTTGTAGCCGATCTTGCCGGAGCTGTTGCGACCCTGTCGCGCACCGTCCGGCAGCTGCTCGCTTCTGGGCATGCCTTCGGCAAGAGAATGCGCTGTAGCCGGCAGGTTCCATATCACCCAGTGCACCCAAACGCCGGAGGGCGCGTCGGGATCGTCCATGATGAGGGCGAAGCTGGCGGTGTTTTGCGGAGCGCCGCTCCAGGCAAGGGCCGGGGAGGCGTCCTTGCCTTTGCAGGTGAACTGCGTGGGAATCGCCGCTCCGGCGGCGAATGCGGAGCTGGTCAATGTCATGTGAGCGCCTCCTTTCGCTTGCGCAAACAGAGCGGCGCTGCTCAGCAACAGCAGGCCCGCAACCCTGAGCGTTGGCTGCATAAGCAATCCTCCGAAAGACCGCTTGTATTAGATGCTCGAAGGCGATTCTAGAACAGAAACGCCGCGCACAGCAGCACGCCGAAAAGCAACGACTGGCCGAGCTCGTTGAAGCCCAGCTTGTGGACATCCAGAGGTTGGCGCCCGCTGGTGAACCACCACATCCCGCGCAGTAGTACAGGGAGGAAGGCGGCGGCGATCCACGCAGGGAAAAGCCCCGCTTGCCAGGAGGCGACGATCGCGGCCAGCAGGGCCGCCTGTCCGAGCAGGAACGGAAGGCCGGCGGTCAATTTCTCGGCAAAGCTTGCGGCGCGGCTGTAGCGAATCCTGATCTGCACGAAATGGATTTGGTTGCCGGCGAAGAGCCAGTTGGCAACCCACAGCGCGATGGCGATGCGGTCCAGGCGTCCCGTAGCAACACAGTAGGCGCCGGCCGCAGTTGAGGTAAGGCCGATCGCGCCGATCACCTGTGCCGGCATGCGTCCCCGGCGGCCCAGTTGCTTCACCGCCGCTTGCACTGCGAAGGCGAGAGCGGAGACGGTGCCGATTATGATGAGCCCGCGCAGATTGCTGCTCCACAGCAGCGCGGCGAGACTGAGCGCCGCCAGCGAGCCGATCGCCACGATCATGCGGCCCACAAACCTCCGCTCCGCGGGAGTTTGTGCTTTGATGGCCGAGGTTCCCAGCCAGCTCTCTACCGGGGTACGCAGCCAGAACAACGACATGGCTACTGTGATGAACAGCGCGACTGCCGCGCCGTTGATGCCGGTGGGCGCGGCCAGCACCAGTCCGGTCGCCAGCGGAACCAGCAGCATGCCCCACGCGCCATGCTCGCGGGGAACCACCATTGTCTTCAGTCGGGAATTCTGTACGGTGCTGATATGAGCGGCCATGTTCCGATGCTATCCAGCGCCAAATGCTGCAGGATATGACTTAAGTCTCAGTGGCTGACTTTGACCTCAAGTTCCGTACTGGCGCCTGCGTGGGCCGGCGCAGATTGCGAGGCTACAACCGCGGCTTCGCGGACCATCTGGTTGGAAGTGCCCGGCTGGTAGATGCAGAAGGGCTCCTCCGCCAAATAGTCGCCTGTGGCGGCGAAGGCGCGAGCGCGGCAGCCCATGCAGACGTGGCGGAACTCGCAGCAGCCGCACTTTCCTTTCAGGTTGTCGTCGTCGCGCAACATGCCGAAGACTTCCGAGTCGTTCCAGATTTCGGCGAAGCTCTGCTTGCGCAGATCGCCGGCAAGCGCGGGCAGGTATCCGCAGGGGAAGACCTCGCCTTCATGCGAGATGAAGCAGACGCCGGTTCCGGCAAGACAGCCCTTGGTCATGGCATTCATGTCACCGGGATGGCCGGTATGACCGGCAGGCGGACTGCCACCCGGCCGCAGCGAAATTCCTGTCGAACCCGGCATCGTCATATCCGTAGGACCAATTCCGCCATGATGCGATACGGATGGCGGCGCCGCTGGAGCGCGTCCCGCCATGCGATCGGCAGCCCGCCGCTGGCGCAGCACGCGAAAGTAATGCGGCGCGCAGGTGGCCTTCAGCTCGATGTCGCCGTTGAGCGACTGATCGTAGAACCAGTTCAGCATGCGCTCGTACTCGTCGGGGGGAACCATCTGCTCGGCAGCAATATCGACGCCGCAGCCCACCGGCACCAGCAGGAAGGTGTGCAGCGCGTCGGCGCCCAGGCTGCGCGCCAGGGTTAGCACCTCGGGGAGCTGGTGCGCATTGTGGCGAGCGATGGTGGTGTTGATTTGCACTGACACGCCGAGCTGTTGCAGGTTCTTCATTCCGTAAATGGCGGCTTCAAACGCGCCCGGAATGCCGCGAAAAGCGTCGTGCGTGGTGGCGTCAGCGCCGTCGAGAGAAATGGAAACTCGCTTTATGCCGGAATCCTTGATTTTCTGCGCGATGTCTTTGGTCACCATGGTTCCATTGGTGGCGAGCGCGGCGCGCAGGCCGCGGCTGGTGGCGTATTCGGCAAGCTGAAAGATGTCGTGACGGTAAAGCGGCTCGCCGCCGCTGAGCACCAGGATGGGGTTGCCGAAGTCGGCGATCTGCGAAATGACGTTGAGCGCTTTGCCGGTAGGCAGGTCGTTGGGCGACATCAGCTCGGTGGCGGTGGCGCGGCAGTGAATGCAGCGCAGATTGCAGCCCTTGGTGACCTCCCAGAAAATCAGTCGAGGTGTGTATTCGTGTTTGGCGGCCGGATGAGCGCTTCCGTTGCCTGCTGACATTTGCTTGTTCCTCCCCCGCACCTGCGGATTACGGCTCGTTTGTATGAGTCAACGATAGGATTTTTATGGCACAGGGGGCCGTGAGTGGCATCACGTGGGCTTGTGATGTATGTCACTCGGCCGGGGTCAGGCTGCTACGCTTGCTTCGATGTGTAGCTATTGTAGGTCCCGGGAGACTGACCAAAGCAACCGGACCGCTTTACCCGAAGACCCAGCCTCGCGCACTGGCGCACTGACCACTGGCCACTGACCACTGCCTTACGGCCCCACTCCCCCATTGTGGCAGTCAGAGCAATTGACCGCGGTCATGTCGCCAAGGTCCACCGGATGCTTGAAGCTTTGCGCCGTGACCTGCTGCAGGTGGGCGCCGCCCTCTTCCTGGTCGAGCACGGTGTGACAGGAGTTGCATTCCTTGCTGATGACCTTGCCATCCT
Organism: Terriglobales bacterium; assembly: GCA_035651035.1. Classification (GTDB taxonomy): domain Bacteria; phylum Acidobacteriota; class Terriglobia; order Terriglobales; family Acidobacteriaceae; genus Bog-257. The sequence goes on along the minus strand of DASRGM010000091.1, from coordinate 6,007 downwards.
TGCTGACGTGGTTGCCGTCGTGGCAGCGGAAGCAGCCTTGCGAGTAGAAGTGGCCGATGTTGTTGGGATGGGTCTTCCAGTTCACCTTCATGTCCGGGAAGATCGTGGTGCGATAGATGCGCTGCAGTTCGGCGACGGCGCCGTTCACGCTGGCCGCCTTGCTGGAGACGATCTGCGGATACTTCTCCTGGTAGAACTTGTTGATGCCTTCGGCGATCTTCTGCTGCGCCTCGTCGGTGGTTTTGTATTCGGCCGTCAGCACCTGCACACCCTGCTGCTTGATGAAAGGCAGCGAAGCGTCGATGGCATGGCCGGTGATGCTGCGATCGACCGAGAGGTCTGGCGGAACATAGATGTGCGTGGGCCGATTGTGGCAATCGATGCAATCCATGCGCCGCTTGGCGGCCTGGCCGATCTGCGCCGGCGTCGGCGGATTGTCTTTGACCGTGTACTCGGTCACGCGGCCTTGCTGGTCTTCCACTCGCACCCACGGGATGGTCTGGCGCTGCTCGTCGCTGGCGAAGTACGTGATCTTGTTGGCGATGTTCATGTGCCAGTGAATGCCTTCACCGGCCTGTCCAAGTGCCGGATCGCCTCCGCCGGTCTTGATCAACAGGCGGATCACCCGGGGCGTGTTCTGCTCATCGCTGCCGTAATGAGTGAAGGTCTTAAGCTGCGCTCCCCAGAATTTCTTCGGCCAATGGCACTGCTCGCAGGTGTCCGGAGCGGGACGCAGGTTGTGCACGGGGGTCGGGATGGGGCGCGGGAAGGTCCCCATGGCGGTGTAGTAGACCTGGCGCGCGCCTGACATCTTCGACTTCACATACCAGCTCGCGCCCGAACCCACGTGGCACTCGACGCAGGCGACACGGGCGTGCGGCGACGCGCTGTAGGCGACAAATTCCGGGTTCATGACGCTGTGGCACAGCTTGCCGCAGAACTGTACCGAGTCGGTAAACTCGTAGGCCTTGTAACTGCCCACCGCACTGATCAGCGTAAATGCCACAACAAAGCTGAGCACGAAGGCGACTGTGCTGCGCTGCGCGGGATTGTTGAGGTCGAGCCGGGGAAAGTGCTGCCGCGCGCCAATCGCGCGCAGACGCCGGCGACGCTCCAGCACCATACCCACTGGAATGAGCGCCAGGCCGAATACCAGAAATGCCGGCGCAACCATGTAAGCGAGGATGCCGACATAGGGCGATGGCTGCGTTGCAAGGATGTCGATGATAACGAGAAAAACGATGTTGGCGATCGCCACCGATGCGACCGCGATACCAATCAACGTAATCGGATTCTTGTAGATTCCTTTGGAAACGGGCGGATGATCGCTTTGAGGATCTTTTTGTGTGTCCTCTGTCATTTCTTTGAATTGTCCTTTTCTTGCCCACCCCACTCAGTGGTGCAGAAATCAGCCGCACAGCGGATCGTCATGCGGCGCAGTGCAAATTGCAATGCAACTTTCTGGGTGCGACACCTTACCTGCCGCGCTTGCCCCCTCATTTTTCGCTGCCAACGGGCTCTTCGGTCGTCTCTTTCTCGGTCGCCACCGCGGTCTCGGGCTCGGGTTCGGACCCGGAACCGAATGCCTTCTCGATCGCCAGCGTGTCCAGCGGATGCTCGTGCTCGTACTGCTCGATCGACATCTTGCCGTCGAACCATGCCCAGTTCATGGGATAAGTATCGGGATCGAAGATCACGCCGTAGAGGTGCCAGACCACGATCGCCAGCGTCGCCAGCACCGCTTCGTAGAAGTGGATGGCTATGGCAGCATCAATCCACCAGCCCGGCACGCGATCGCCGATGATGACCTTGAACCAGGCCATGAATCCGGTGCCGGCCATGACGAACATGCCCCACACCAGCGCCCAGTACTCCATCTTCTCGGCGTAGGTGAAGCGGCGGAACATGGGCCGCCGCTCGCTCGAACCCAGGTAGAAGCGGAAGGCGTCGCGTGCGTCGGTAACGTCCTTCCAGTCGGGCAGCATGTCTTTCAGCAGCTGCCGCCCGTCGCGTGTGCGAATGAGGTACACAAGATGGAAGAGGCTGACGGCAATGAGCACCACGCCGGCGGCGCGGTGGATATAGCTGCGCACCAGCTCGTTGACGAAAATAACTGCCAGCCAGGAAGACGGATACTTCAGCGCAAATCCGGTAAGCACCAGGGCGAAGAAGCTGATGAGCAGCGTGAGGTGCTGAATCCTTTGCAGCCGCGTCATGCGGAACAGAATCCGCGGCTGCCCAATGCGGTGCAGGATGAGTTTCTTGCGCCACACAACCAGGTTGTGCAGCACCATACCGCCAATCACGCACACGATCATCCAGAGGTAAAAACGCCGGATCAGCGCGATGACCTTGCTTCCAATATCGGCCTTGGAGGCGCCGTCGAAGTGCACTTTGCTGCTGATGAACTTGTCGTTGGCTCCGGGATGGCATTGGCCGCAAGTCTTGGCCAGGTTGGCGTGATTGATGGTTGAGTGCGGGTCGCTCGACGGGAGGATGTTGTGCACGCCGTGGCAGCTGGCGCAGTTGGCTACCGTCTTTGAGCCCACGGTCTGCGCCATGCCGTGATAGCTGGCGAGATAGGAATCCACGCGCCCGCCGGGCACGCCGAACTCGTTCGACAGGCGCACGCTCTCGTGGCATGAGGCGCAGGTATTCTTCACGTTGGCGGCGGCGACCGACGAGCCGCTATCCTTAGGCGCCTTGATGGTGTGAATGCCGTGGCAATCGGTGCACACCGGCGCCTGCCAATTGCCGCGCGCGATGGCCTGCCCGTGAATGCTCTGAACGTACTCCTGCCTGACGTTGTTGTGGCACTTGGCGCAGGTGGCCGGCACGTTGAACTTGTTGATGGGCGATTTGGGATCGACCGCGCCCAGGATGTCGTGCTCGCCATGGCAGTCGGTGCAGACCGCGGCCTTCTCGGAGCCGGCAGCGACCGCCTTGCCGTGCACGCTCTCCTGATACGAAGTGAAGGGTGCGGAGCTGATGCCGCCCGAAGCCATCACGAATTTCTGTCCGTGGCAGGCGCCGCAGGTTTGCGGGATGTTGTTATGCGCGACTTTGGATTTCGGGTCGCTCGAGGGCAGCAACTCGTGCACGCTGCCATGGCAATCCTGGCACTTCGCGACGTTGACGTTTCCCGCGGCGGCAGCTTTGGCGTGAACGCCGTGGTCGTACTTGGCCTGTTCGTCCGCGTGACAAGTCGAGCACTTCGGCATCGCGGGTGTGGGATCATGCGGGACGCCTTTGACGTCGATGTGGCAATCGACGCAGGCGAATGAACTGTGGATCGACGCCTTGAACTTGTCGGCGTCCAGCCCGAGGCTGACCTGCTTGCCGTTGATTTGCGCCGTGAGGCTGGGATCACTGTGGCAGCCGAGGCACTCCTCGTTCGACATTTTGGCGGGCTTGGACGAATGCTTTTTGCCCGCAGACTGGGCCGATAGGGCCGGCGGCGCAATCACCATCGCCATGAAAACGGCGGCAAAGAAGAGCAGAGCGTAACGCCTCACAAGACCCCCTAGCGCACAAGCCGGGGAAAAACGCACCGGCCAACACTTCAACATGGCTGAACCATGTACCAAGGGGCAGTGAGTGCAAACACGTGCGGATGTGACCTGCGTCGCATGGCTCGGTTCACCTGTGAAACTGCCTTTCTGCGACCGAGTTGCAAATCGGCAGGGGAGAGGCTGAAATCAAGCACTCGGCCCATTCGGTAGCAGGCCGGTTTGAAATCTGAGCGATGAAAGGGCACCGCTTCAGCCCGTGCCGAAAAGTCGACGGAGGGAACAGGGCTAGCCCCGGTGGCCGCGGCTAAAGCCGCCCTTAATGGCTCGAGGTTTCGCCGGGCTGAAGCCCGCCTCTTCCACCGCTAAAAATTTCACACTGCACGACCACCGCCCATTCCTTCCTTCACTATGTTTCCTAAACGGAGTTGCTACAGACGAGCGGGCTGCTCCACCGGACAAAACTTCACATTCGGCTTACTAAAGTTCTTGTCCATCGCTAATCTCCGTGCCATCGCGCCATGCCCTATGTTCCAATTCTCGGTTGAATTCGTGTTGGCCTGTTCGAGTTCGCCCATGTCTTTATGCGCGTCGCTCTAGTTACTACCTTCGCCGCCAGCAGGAAAGAGCCGCTGGTCACGATGATGGATCGTGTCCATCAGGGCTTCCTCGATGCCGGACTCGAGCCCATTGTCCGCTTCAATTTCGCCGACGGGGGCGTCGTCAGCTTCTCCAGCGTCGATCGTGTGCTGAAGCGTCATCCCGAGCTTCAGCGCTTTGTCACCGAGGCCTCGCCGGCGCCGCAGCTCAAGTTCCCGGCGGTGCGGCGGCTTTCAAACGGCCCGCTGTCGCCGGGCGCGAATGAAGCAATTCCCTACCCTACCCTGCAATCCATCGCCGCGGGCGTGCCTCGCTCGTTCCCGTTTCACCACCTCGCCATCCATTTCAATTCAGCGGAATTCGGCGAGCTGACAGTGATGGGTGCGGAAGGCGCCGGGCTGACCGCGGGAGAGCCGGTACAGCCTGCGGGAGCGATGGTGACGGGCGTTATCGCGCCCGGGATGATGGCCGGAGTTGTGATCGGCGATAGCTGGTGGGTCAATGCGCGTCAACGTTCGCTGACGGCATGCCGGTTCGCGGAAGTCGAACTTGGCGCCAAGAAGCTGCCGGAACCAACGGGCCCGCTGGCTAACGTGCTGGCCGCTTGCGGCAAGGCGAAGAAGACCATCCAGGCGCCGCTGCCGGGTACGCTAAGAACGGGCCCGCTTCCCGGTGTCCGCCTGCCGACCGGATTGGCCGTGCCTAGCGCCAAGCCCGAACTATTGCCTGCGGTGAAAGCGATCTCGGTGAAATACCGTGACTCCATGGCGGAGATCGTGGCCCGCGCGGGAATGCCGCATGATCTTCCCGGCAATGCGGAGATGTCAGGTCTGGCAAAGGGTATCGCTTCCGGACCCAGGAAGCCCGCCCTGGAGCGAGTCTTCAGGCCGATGGGCTACAGCGTGAGCGGTGGAACCGGCAGCGCGACGGGCAGCTTTCACTTACGCCGCCGGACGGCGGCGAACTCCACCCTCGAGCTCAGGCTGGATACCGGCACGTGGTTCCCGGCCGTGCTGGCCGTGTTTTTTGTTTATGGTTTGGGATTCAAGGCGACCGTGCTCCTTCCGCCTACGCAAAAAGCCGTAGCCGGAGGTCAATACCCGATCGGCGACGCCGAACAGTGGCAGAAGATTGTGGAGAACCTGGGCGCATTAGTCGCGGAGCTGGAGCGCACCCTCGTCCCCGAGATCGAAGCCGTAACCGGCCCGTCGCTGGAGTGGTATCAGCCGGAGAGCTGAGCGCTGCCGAAATCTAACCCCAGCTGTGAAATCACGGCGCGTGGGCTCCGCTCCCGTGATCCGCGGCTACCAGCCGACGCCGGGCAAAGTGCAGTTGCCCCCATTCTGCAACCAGCGCGCGCCGTAGCTGGTGAGCTCGAGGATGTTGATGGGAGCGCCGACGTCGCGAGGGTGCGCCTGCATCTCCATTCGGATCAGCCGGTCGATCGATGCCGCCGACTCCACGCTACGCGCCTGGCCGCCGCCCGCCACATACGGCCCGATGCGATCGAAATAGCCGAGGTAGAAAAGGGCGTTATCGCGGCTGCAATTGCCGGGGCAGACTGTGGTCCGCAGCGTGAGGTTACGCTGCCCGCGGGTCTGCCGCAGCTCGACAATACCCAGCATCGGCTGACGATTGACCACCTGCGCGACGGCGAGCTGCACCACGTCCGATCGGCCGTTGGACGACTGTGTCAAGTATTGTGAGGCCGGCGCGTTGTTGAGTGCCAACGAGGTCAGCAGTCGATTTACTCCCCGTTGCAGATAGAACCCGGTGGCCGCGATGTGCTGCTGAAAACTTCCGGGACGGGCGAAGCCGTCTCGAATTGCGTCCGAGGCGCGATAGCCGGCGCCGTAGTGCGCCAGCCCTGCCACAGTGCCGAAGACGTGATTCACCTC
>DASRGM010000090.1:0-60148 GCA_035651035.1 Terriglobales bacterium | reverse complement strand
TTCCTGCACGCCGACCACGTCCCCGGCGTTCCACTGGAGCGGTTGACGCCTACGTACATCTACGGCCACGCGGTCTGGACGTACCTGGCGGCTGTGGTGTACGCAGTTGCGGGCGTCGTGTTGCTGGCCGGCAGGAAAACTCGCGCCGCCGCGACCTGGGCAGGCCTCACCGTACTCTTCGTGGAGTTGGTGGTCTATGTGCCGATCGGCGTGGTGGACCGTGCCAGCCTCAACAATGGCCTGAATTATGTCGGCGACACCCTGATGTATTGCGGCGCCGTGCTTCTGCTTGCCGGCGCCATGCCGCGCCCGCAAGAAGGCTGAGGCGCACATTGGGAGGGGGCTGCACTATTCTGTTTGAAGATGTCTGAGCCGAAGCCGCCCGAGTCTGCCGCAAGCCGCGATGCCGTTGGCCTGTGCGCTTCCTGTGCGCACCTCCGGGTGATCACCTCCGACAAGGGATCGCGATTCTACATGTGCCTTTTGTCGGCAACCGATCCGCGGTTCCCGAAATATCCCCGTCTGCCCGTGCTCCGCTGCTCCGGCTATCGGCCGAAGCCGCCCGAGACAAGCTGAACATCCGCAACGCGCACCGATGCGCGACCACCTTTCGCGGGGACCTCAGAACCGGCCTTCTTCGATTTGGCGGTGTTGCCGCCTCTCGTTATCTAGGTGTCGTTGTTGCATTGCAGGTTCTTGGAAATCGTGTTGAAGCCTACGTTCCACCGCAGCAGGTGCAAAACACTAGCGCGGCAGATTCCTGTTTGTTTGGCGATCATTTGTCACATTCAAGTTGTTTCCGCCAAATAAGGAGTGATATAACTTCGCTCGCGCGGCTGGCGGACTTCTGCTTTTTCCCTCTTACCTGCTACGGTTCCCCAGCCACGCACATCGGGCCCCCGGACACTTTGCAATCATCCACGGGGAGAAAAAGTCCATGAACCGCGGTACTCGAGCAGTGTTCGTTGCCCTTGCTGTGTTCTGTGTTCTTGGGATTGCGCAAGCTGCAAGCGAGAAGCCGGCAGCATCCACGAACAGCACGCGGAAGGCGGCCGGCACCCCCGGGGCGCCCCGGCCCAACATCCTGTTCATCGTCCTGGACGACGTGGGCATCGACCAGATGCGCATCTTCGGTTATGGAGGCCTGCATCCCAATTCCGCGCCGAACACGCCGAACATTGACACCATTGCGCGCAATGGCGTGCGTTTCCGCAACACATGGGCAATGCCGGAATGCTCGCCGAGCCGGGCGATGTTCTTCGAAGGCCGCTATCCGCTCCGCACAAACATATTTGGCGCAATCCTCTCCATTGACGTCGCCAACTCGCAGCTGTCGCCTTACGAAGTAACCACTCCCAATCTGCTAAAGACGGTGGGATACAACAGCGCGTTGTTTGGGAAATTCCACCTGGGAGGTCCCGATAACAATCCGTATGGCGAGGGAACACCCCATGCCGCCGGCTTCGACTATTACGATGGCTTTCTGGAGGGCGCGCCCTTCCCGATTGACACCTCCATCGGCGGGCAGTTCTCTAACCCAGCGACGTTCAATACCTCCTGCGGCTTCGTTCCCAATAGCGACAGTGGAGGCGCCGATACCGGCGCGTGTCACTTTGCCGACAACTCCTGCACCGTGATCTCGCGCGACCAGCAGCACCCGACTCCGGGCCGGAGTTGTCTGGAGCAAGGGGGGCTGTTCGTTCCCAACCAGCAGTGCAGCTATGTGCCGCCGGAGCCGCTGAAGTTCGAGATGGAGAACGCCTACTACGTCTGGCATCGCATCATCAATCAGCCAGACGGTACGATTGTCGACTTTCCGCTCACCGACCCCAGCGTGCGGCATTACGTCAGCAACCAGACGACCCAGTCCGCCGTGGACTGGATCAATATGGAGAACTCCCAGCACCAGCCCTGGATGGCAACCGTAGCGTTCGGCAATATCCATACTCCTTATCAGCAGCCGCCACGAAATCTGTTGCCGCATAGTGAGATCGAGGGCAGCGATCTGAGCTGCGCCAACCTTGACAATGAGCACGACCTGCGCATCCTCAGCAACCAGATGCTCGAATCGACCGATACCCAGATCGGGCAAATACTAGTCCAGACCGGGCTGGCCGGCTATAACAGCGACGGGACGCTGAACTACCACCCCGAGCAGACCAACACGATGGTCGTCATCATTGGCGACAATGGCACCTACGCGGTGACGGTGAAGCTGCCGTTCAATCCGAGTCTTTCGAAGGCCACGGTGTTTCAGACGGGCGTCTGGGTGCCGCTGATTATTTCCGGGCCGGTGGTGGTAGCGCCCAATCGCGAAGTCACGTCGATGGTGAATATCGCTGACCTGTTCCAGCTGTGGGGAGAGCTCGTCGGCATTGACGTCCACCAGGCCGATCCGCACACCATTGATTCGATGTCGATGCTGCCGTACCTCACCAATCCGCAGCAGGGCGACATACGTCAGGTCAACTTCACGCAGACCCAGGCGAACATCCACCTCAACAATCAGGCGCCGCCGCCATGCCTGGTGGCCGCGACCAGCCCTGCCACCTGTGTACAGCTCTTCCCGCAGAAAAAATTGTGCGAGTCTGAGGGTGGCGTCTGGTACGGGCCCGATGGCGCTAATCCTCAACCCGACTGCTGCGCGGTGCAAGCGTTATTGGGCAAGGACAATGTCCAACTGCTGCCCGATGCGGCATATGCCACCCGCAACAACGACTACAAGCTCATACGCCTGAAGATGAACGAGTGCAGTCACCAGCCTGATGCCACTTACAACGAGTTCTATACCATCAACGAGCGGCCGATTTCTCCTGTTCTCGATAACCCTCCGGATGCGTTGTGCGACGATAACCCCGCGGATAATCGGCCAAAATGCCCGAATAACCTGACGCCGGACCAGTTGAACATTTACAACTCGCTGACGTCTTCCATGAACAATATTCTGGCGTCGCAGCCGCCGTGTCCCGGCGACGGCAACGAAGACCTGCTGGTGAACGACGAAGACCTGACGGACTGGCAGTTCTTCTCGATGTTCAACGGCGGCGGCTCGAGTTGGTACGACTTCAACTTTGACGGCCACACCGATGAGCAGGACGAGGCCGTAATCCAGCTGCATCTGGGGACCAATTGCCAGTTGCAACAGCGTTCACAACCCCAAGCGAAACCGTGATGAGTCCTATCGCGCGCTGGGCTCAGGTGTTGTTGTTCGCGGCTGTGCTTTCCGTCTGCACCGGAGTTCTGTGGGCGTCGCCCGCATCGGATTCCAGCGCGCGTTCGTTCGGCCCTACCGTTCCCAATCGCACTCCCGCGCCCGGGCCGCCGCCCGCAGGCATGGCATGGATTCCCGGAGGCGAATTCTCCATGGGTGCGAACGACCCGCCTAACATGGATCCTGTAGGCATGCAGGCGACGGACGACGCGCGGCCGATTCATCGCGTGTACGTCGACGGCTTCTTCATGGACAAGTCGGACGTAACCAACGCGGAGTTTGCGCGCTTTGTGAAGGCGACCGGATACGTCACCGTTGCCGAGCGCAAGCCGCGGGCCGAGGATTACCCCGGAGCTCGTCCTGAGCTGCTGGTTGCGGGCTCGATGGTCTTCGCCCCGCCGGACCGTCCGGTGCCGCTTAGCGATTTCACCCAGTGGTGGAGCTACGTGCCCGGCGCGAACTGGCGGCATCCGCTGGGTCCGGGATCTGACATTGCCGGCAAAGACAGCTATCCGGTGGTGCAGGTTGCCTACGAAGACGCGCAGGCGTACGCGAAGTGGGCGGGCAAGCGGCTGCCCACCGAGGCGGAGTGGGAGTTCGCGGCGCGCGGCGGTCTGGCCGGCAAGCCGTTCGTGTGGGGCGACTCGTTTCGTCCCGGCGGCAAGTGGATGGCGAACACGCACCAGGGACACTTCCCCGATCGTGATACGGGCGAGGACGGCTACGTCGGCATCGCGCCGGCCGAGAAATATCCGCCTAACCGCTATGGCTTATACGACATGGCTGGTAACGTGTGGCAGTGGACCAGCGACTGGTATCGTCCGGACTACTATCAGCAACTGGCGGCGGCCGGTAGTGTGGCGCGTAATCCGCAAGGGCCCGGCAGCTCTTACGATCCCTCCGAGCCGGGCGACCGGAAGAAAGTTCAGCGCGGCGGCTCGTTCCTGTGCACCGACCAGTATTGTTCGCGCTACATCGTCGGTACCCGCGGCAAGGGCGAGGTCAGCACCGGCGCTAACCACCTCGGCTTCCGCTGTGTGATGACGCGCGAGGAGTACGAACACGGCCGGAGATCCCGCTAGAGCTGGAACGCCGGTGTACAATCATCCCCGCTCTTCGTCATCCAGAAAGTCCTGCAAGGCCTCGAGCTTAAATGATGCAACGGTGCACCTCGCTGTTGACGCCGGCCTGACGACGCAATGCTGAGCGACATATTCATAATCGTGGGCAGCATCGGCGGCGCAGTGCTGTTTCTCTTTGTGGTCGGGCGCATTTCGCCCTCGACCCGGCGCCGGGAGTCGAACGATTTCACCGGCGCGGTGGTTGCCGTGATCGGGACGACCTATGCCGTGATTCTGGCTTTCACGCTCTCCGGCGTCTGGTACATGTTCCAGAGCGCGCAGGCCAATGAAGAGCAGGAAGCCAACGCCCTGACCAACGTTTACCGCATTGCCACCCAACTGCAGGATCCCAACGCCAAGGGCATCCAGGAGCTGTGCGTCCGCTATGCCGACAATGCGCTGCACCGCGAGTGGCCGGCGTTAGACACCGGCGTCATGCCTCCGGAGGGTGGAAAGCTGATCAACCAGCTCTGGCAGCTTGCCGGGCAGGCGCAGGCGCACGCCCAACCGGATGCCATCGCAGCCTACCAGCTCATGGAGGAACTACGCGGCCTGACGCAGTATCGCCGCCTGCGCGTCATGCAGGGCCGCGAGAGCTTACCCGGAATCCTTTGGGCTGTGCTGATACTGGGCGGCGTCATTACCGTTGCTGCCGCCTGCTTCTTCGGCGTGCCGAACTTCCGCTTCCACGTGCTCCAGGTGTTAGTGTTGAGCTTCCTGATCGCTCTCATCCTGGTAGCTATCGCCGATATTGATCGTCCCTATCAAGGGGTGGTGAAGGTCGACCCCCACGGCTTCGAGTTTGCGCTCGGCACCTTTCAAGAGGAAGCCGGCGCGGCCAAGTAACGATCTGTTCCGGAAAAGAACCGCGCCTGGCGCCGGTGCTCGCCAGGAACGGCCATGATGCCCAATACCGGTTCTGGCGGTTGGCGGATTGGAGATTTTCGTTGTATATGTAGTTAGCCCTGCGAGTCGCGATGCAGAATTCCATTTTTTCCGTCGACGTGGAGGACTGGTTTCACATCCTGGACATTCCCGGCGCCCCCACGCTTGCGGAATGGGACCGGTTGCCGTCGCGCGTGGAAAAAAATTTCATCCGGCTGCTGGACCTTTTCAGTGAATACCGTGTGCAGGTGACCTGCTTCGTGCTGGGCTGGGTAGGCGAGCGCTTCCCGCACCTGGTGAAGGAAGCCGTCGCCCGCGGGCATGAGATCGCCTCGCATGGCTACGCACATCGGCTGGTCTATGAGCAATCGCGCGAGGAGTTCTTCGCCGATGTCCACAAGGCGCGTCTCCTGCTGGAAGACGTCGCGGGCGCGCCTGTGGCCGGCTATCGCGCCCCCGGCTTCTCCACCACCGACGAGACCCCTTGGTTCTTCGAGGTCCTGGCCGAGGCGGGATATCAATACGATTCGTCGCTGTTCCCGGCGCACCGCAGCCACGGCGGCATTCCCCAGGGCCGGCGCGACCCGTACCGGGTGAACGGCGATGGCATTCTGGAATTGCCCATCACGGTCGCCGATTTCATGGGCCGCGGGATGTGTTTCTTTGGCGGCGGCTATCTGCGGTTCTTCCCGTATTGGCTGATTTGCAAGAAGGCGAAGGAAGTTGTGGCCGAGGGCCGGCCGGTGGTGTTCTATATTCATCCGCGCGAGATCGACCCGGGACATCCACGGCTGCCGATGAAGTCCACGCGCGCCTTCAAGTCTTATGTTAATCTGGCGGGCACGGAAGCGAAGCTCCGCAGCATTCTGCGCGACTTTCCGGTCACCACCTTCCAGCAGGTCATCAACAGCAACCCCAAATTGGAAAAATCCCATGTCGTCGCCTGATCGTACTCAAACCTTCTTCCATCAATATGCCAACGATTTTGACGCCATCTACGGCAATCAGAACGGCGTCATCGACAATGTCATCAACCGGCTGTTCCGCAAGAGCATGCGGCTGCGTTACGAGAAGTCGGTTGAGGGCTGCGAGCCGGTGCAGGGCAAGAGCGTACTCGATGTAGGCTGCGGGCCGGGACACTACTCGATCACGCTGGCGCAGCGCGGCGCCTCACGCGTGGTGGGCATCGATTTTGCCGAAGGCATGCTGCAGCTGGCGCGTGAACACGCGCAGAAGGTCGGCGTGGGCGACCGCTGCAGTTTTATGGTGGCCGACTTCTATACCTACCAGCCGCAAGAGCTCTTCGACTACGTGATCGTAATGGGCTTCATGGACTACATGCCGGACGCCGAGAAGGTAGTGGCCAAGGTGCTGTCGCTGACGAAGCGCAAAGCGTTCTTCTCCTTCCCCGTCGCTGGCGGCGTGCTGGGATGGCAGCGGCAAATGCGCTACAAGAAACGCTGCGACCTGTTTCTGTACACCGAGCCCCAGCTTAAGGCGCTGTGCGCGAAATTTCCCGAGGCGAAGGCGACGATCGAGCCCATCAGCCGCGACTTTTTCGTCACGCTGGAGAAGAACGGTAAGAAGGTGTAGCGATTACTCCCGGCGATGTGAGATCAATCGCAAGTCCCACCGATACTCGCGGTGCCAGACGACCTTCACGCTCCGGGCGGCGGCGTGCGCCGGGTTCATAAGAACATTAAACGTTTCGGGGGCAATCGCTGAAGGCACTCGGAGCAAGGCCGTGCGGTTAGCGGCCAACCACTGGTCACCGACGGTTCTGGTGAGGATCTCCTCCTCGGTCCAGTTCACCGCCAGATCGTCGGCGGAAACCTCTTCCGTCGCGATCGCCTCTGGCGCTTCCAATTTCAGCAGGCGATAACTTCGAGGAAGACGAAACGGGCTGAGTTCCAGGTGAACCATCATCTCGAGCAGCGCGGCGGCGACGCTCTCCGCCAGGTAGACGATGGGCCGGCCCTGGCTATGCCAGCGCGCCGACGTCTCCAACCCGCCTCGACCGTCCAACCCTGGATGATTGCTGATTCGCCACAGCAGCATCAGGCAAACATGCCTTGATCAATTTGGATCAGCATCTGTTCCACCAGCCTTCCACCCGCCTCGGTGGAGAGCATCTGCATCGGCGAGCGCCCCTCGAAGCGGCGCTTCGGTGTTCGCAGCCAGTCCAGCGCCTCTGTCTCGTCGGCGAAAACGGCTTGGGCGCGGGCCAATATCTTCGCCGCCCGAATGGCACGCTCCGATTCCTCTTTCGAAAGAGGCTCCCGGCGGCTCTTGCGATGCTTCCAGGTGCGCAGCGGAATGATGGTGCCAAAAACCTCGGTACGCGTCAGCCCGCGTTCGAGAAGGTGAGTGATGACCCTTGTGGGAAGGCCATCCTCGACCAGGCGCACCAGCTTCTGTTCCGACGCCGCGCCTGTCCCCAGCCAATATTCAAAGTAGTGATTTAGGGTCTTTGCAGATGCAGTTGCCACGTAAATCCTTCCTAGGTACATGATGCCACAAAAGCTGCGGCAAGTTGTACCACTTTTCGCTGCGATTGTACAGGTTAGACTATACGTATGCCCCCATCGCAGCGACGCGCGGTTGTCGTTGGAGCAGGTCCCAACGGCCTGGCGGCGGCCATCGTGCTGGCGCAGGCGGGGTTGCAGGTGGAAGTTTATGAGGCCCAACCGCAGGCCGGCGGCGGTGCGCGATCCATGCCGCTCACGTTGCCGGGATTTCTGCACGACTTCGGCTCCGCCGTGCATCCCATGGCGCTGGCCTCGCCATTCTTCTCGACGCTTCCGCTAACCGACTACGCCCTGGAGTGGATTCAGCCCTCCGCGCCTGTAGCTCATCCGCTCGATGACGGTACCGCTGTGATTCTGGAGCACGACCTTGAGGAGGCGGCGCGGGCGCTGCGCGAGGACGGCAAGCAATGGCTGCGGCTGTTCGGGCCATTCGCGAAGCGTTGGGAGAAGCTGGCGCCGCAGATCCTGCGGCCGGTGAGCCTGCTGCCGCGAAGCCCGTTTCTGCTGGCGCGGCTGGGATTGCTGGGATTTCCTTCCGCCAGCGCTACCGCTCAATTCTGGTTTCGCAACGCGCGGACGAGGGCGCTGTGGGCGGGACTGGCCGCGCACTCGGTCCTGTCGCTCGAGGAACCTCTCACCTCGGCGTTCGGCATCATCTTCGCTGCGATTGCCCACGCTGTGGGATGGCCCATTCCGCGCGGTGGTGCGCAGTCGATTACCAACGCGCTGTGCGCTCATCTCGCCAAGCTTGGGGGAAAGGTGCATGTCTCCCAGCCGGTTGCAGACCTCGGCACCCTTGGCGAGTTCGATCTCGCGCTTTGCGATGTCACCCCGCGGCAGTTGCTGCAGATCGCCGGAAAACGTCTGTCCCCCGGATACAGGCGATCGCTCGAAGGCTATCGCTACGGACCCGGCGTCTTCAAGGTGGACTACGCTCTGTCGGGCCCAATTCCGTGGAAAGCCGCGGAGTGTGCGCGCTCGGCGACGGTCCATATCGGCGGAACGATCGAGAACATCGCACTCTCCGAAGACACAATGCGCCACGGCCGGCACGCCGAGCGTCCGTTTGTGCTGCTGTCGCAGCCAACGCTGTTCGATCCGTCGCGCGCGCCGGCAGGCAAGCACATTGCCTGGGCCTATTGCCATGTGCCCAACGGCTCCGACTTCGACATGCTGCCGCGGCTGGAAGGGCAGATCGAACGCTTTGCGCCGGGATTTCGCGACTGCGTGCTCGAGCGGCGCGTCTTCTCTCCCGCTGCCCTGCAGGCGATGGACGCCAACCTCATAGGCGGCGACATCGGCGGCGGCCTCGCCAATCTGCCGCAGTTCCTGTTTCGTCCCACAATGCGGCACTATGCCACCTCAGCCCGTGACATCTACATCTGCTCGTCGTCCACGCCGCCGGGCGGAGGGGTCCACGGCATGTGCGGCTATAATGCGGCGAAGCTGGCACTGCAACGGCTTTGAGCAACCCTCCCGAGCTCGGCACCCGCGGCAAAGCCGGCATGGCCCTGTCGCTCACCGCGATGGGCGGTTTTGTCGATGCCGTCGGCTACATCGCGCTGTTCCAGGTCTTCACCGCCAACATGAGCGGCAACAGCATTCACATCGGCATGTACCTCGGGCATGGCGACTGGGCCAATCTGCTGCGGCCGTTCTGCGCCGTCGCCTCCTACGTTGTGGGAATGGCACTGACGCGCATCACGCTGGAGGCTGCCGCCCGCGCGCGCATCAAGCGCATTGCCTCGTTCACCTTCGCCGTGGAAGCGGTGCTGCTGGCCATCTTCGCGCATGCCACGCCTGCCATGCACTTTGGGCAGATCACCGATCTGCATTCCGCCCTTTATTTCTCGTTCGTCGCCATGCTGGCCTTCGCCATGGGCGTGCAGACCGCGACCATCACCCACGTCGGCGCCCTGACCGTCTACACGACCTTCGTTACCGGCACCCTGACCAAGATGACGGAGTCGCTGACGCGCATCTTCTTCTGGGTCTACGACGAGCTGCGGCAATCCGGAATGTCTCACATTGTGAGACAGGCGCGGCGGCAGCAGGACGTGCGCCAGGGCGGCATGCTGGCCGCAGTCTGGCTGATGTACGTGTTCGGCGCCACCCTGGGCTTGCTGGCCAAAGACCGCTGGAACCTGCGGGCGCTCTATGTACCGGTCGCGATGCTGATGGTGTTCATTGCCATCGATCGGCTGCGTCCTATTGGGGTGCAGGAGGAGCAGGCGCAGACCCGCTCCTGAGGCGCCTGCTGGTATATTGTTGCGGCAAAGCAAGGCCGCTGTTTCAGGAGGAAGCATGTCGTCCTCAGCGCCCCCACTCCAGCAGGACCGCCGGCTCACCGTCCTGTGCCTGGCCAGCTACTACAAAGGCATCGAGTTCATCCGCGAATGTCATCGCCAGGGCTGCCGCACGCTGCTGCTCACCTCGCACAGCCTGAAGGACGAAAACTGGCCGCGCGAGAGCATCGACGAGATGTTTTATATGCCCGACGTGCAGAAGGAATGGAAGCTGGAGGACGCGCTGCTGGGCGTCAGCTACATGGCGCGCAAGGAGAACATCGATCGCATCGTTGCCCTGGACGACTTCGACGTGGAGAAGGCGGCGACGCTGCGCGAGCACCTGCGCGTGGCCGGCATGGGCGATACCACCGCGCGCTACTTTCGCGACAAGCTGGCCATGCGCGCCCAGGCCCGCGATGCCGGCCTGCTGGTCCCCGAGTTCATCCACGTCCTGAACTACGACCGGCTGCACGAATTCATCGCGCGCGTACCGCCGCCGTGGGTGCTGAAGCCGCGCTCGATGGCCGGCTCCATGGGCATCAAGAAGCTGCACAGCGCCGACGAGTTCTGGGCCTCAGTCGACCAACTGGGCGACCAGCAGTCGTTTTATCTGCTGGAGCAGTACGTTCCGGGCGATATCTACCACGTCGACTCGATCTTCTACGAGCGCGAGCTGCTGTTCTCGATCGCCAGCCGATACGGGCGGCCGCCGATGGAGGTTTCGCAGCAGGGCGACATCTTCACCACGGCGACGCTTCCGCTCGGATCGAAAGAAGCGGAGCCGCTGGTCGACCTGAACCGGCAGGTGATGAAGGCCTTCGGGATGGTGCGCGGCGTCTCGCACAGCGAGTTCATCCGCGGACGCGAGGACGGCAAACTCTACTTCCTGGAAACTTCGGCGCGCGTGGGCGGCGCGCATATCGTGGACTTGATTGAAGCGGCGACGGGAATCAACCTGTGGACCGAGTGGGCGAAGGTGGAGATCGCGGGCGGCAAGGCCTCGTACCAGCCGCCGGTTCCGCAGAAAGATTGCGCCGGGCTGCTGGTGTCGCTGGCCAAGCAGGAGACGCCCGACACCTCGGCATACAACGATCCCGAGATCGTCTGGCGCATGACGGGGAAGAAGCACCACGTCGGGTTGCTGGTGAAGTCGCTGGATGCAAAGCGCGTGCAGCAACTGCTGAACAGCTATGTGGACCGCATGCGGCAAGACTTCCTGGCGTGGGAGCCGCCGCTGGAACGGCCGAATTTCTAGGGCAGTCCTGGCATAGGCCTGTTCTGGTAGAGCGGCACTTCAGCGCCGCGTCAAGGCCAGCATCTTCGTTTAGATTTGGACAGCACTGCCGACGCGAGCCTAAAGGCTCGCTCTACCGGGACACAGAATCCCAAAACTGCTCTGAAGCCGGCACTCATAAGAAAAGGTGCTGCCGTGAACGCGGCGCTGAATGCCCCTGAGCCCAGCCGATGGGCGCCGCACTACCCGTTCTTACTTCACCAGCTCCAGCATCTCGGCCGCCCGGTTGATGGCCGCCGTCAGTATCTGCAACTGCTGTTTAGTGGTGGCGAGGTCATTGTTCTCGATGGCCTCGTTGACGCCGGGGATGACCACTGCGGCGTAACCGGTGTTCTCGCCGGGGGCATAGATGGCGTGCCGGTACCAGGGCCGATTCGGCAGACCATCGGTGAGAAAAGCGTGTTCGACGTTACGCAGTACCAGGTTCACCGCTCCGGGATCGCCCGCGCTCATGTTCTGCACTTTCATAACTCGGGCGCCGGCTTTCTCCAGGCGCGCGGCCGCGGCCGTGGCATCGGCGAAGGAGGGAGCCTGGGCACCGAAGGCTGTCTTCGCGCTGCCTTCGGCGTGCTTCACGTATTCGCCTATCTCCTTGCCGTACTCCTCATAATTGAACGGCAGCACATCGGCGGAGGCCATGCGAATGGCGATGATGCCGTAGATGCGCGCCATCTCCTGCTCGTAGACGAAGGTTGGGTCGCCGAACTTCGTGAACCAGGCGAAATCGTCGAAGGCGGAGTGATAGACGCCATACGGTCCATGCGAAGTCACGTCGCCCGAGGGCACGCCGAGATGCTGCAGGAACGCCGTGTAGTCGGAGCCGCTGCCCAGGTCGCCGACCCTCACGTCCTTGTTCACCACGGCCGCCGGCTCGCGCCCTTTCGAGCCGGGAATCTCCGGCTGGCTTTCGCCCTTCGGCTTGTCCTGCGTCGCCTTCCACTGGTCATAGACGCTGCCGCCCTTCGGACTCGGTACGGCTTTGGCCACATCGCGCAGGTATTGCTTCAGGCTGGGCACAGCGGAAGCGCCGAAGTCCGGCCCCGAGTAGGCGGAATCCATGTTGAAGTAAGCAACGGCGCGCGAGAGGTCCTTAGCGTGCTGCTCGGCAAACTCGGTTGAGCCGATCAGGCCTTGCTCCTCGCCGTCCCAGCTGGCGAAGACGATGGTGCGCTTGGGATGCCACCCGGCCTTCAGCAACTCGCCGACGCCGTGCACGGCCTCGAGCTGCGCAGCGGTACCGCTGTTGGGATCGACCGCGCCATAGACCCAGGCATCGCGATGATTGCCCAGCACCACCCACTCGTTCGGCAGCTCCGCGCCTTTCACCGTACCGATCACGTCCCAGATGGTCGTGTACTGGTAGGCGATCTTGACGGTCATGTGCACCTTCGCCGGTCCGGGTCCCACATGGTAGGTGAAGGGCAGCGCCCCCTGCCAGGAGCGCGGCGAGTCCGGGCCGCCCAGGTTTTGCAGGATGGGCGTTGCGTCAGCGTAGGAAAGCGGCGTCACCGGAATTCGCGGCAGGTCTACCGCTTTCTCCGGAGCGATGCGTTTGTCGACGGGCAGCTCAGGAACGGAGGCGATGCCTGGCGTTGTGGGATCGCCGGGATACTTGAACAGGTACTGCACGGAGCCGCGTTGCACGCCGGTGTCGGGGCGCCACGGGCCCGTGGGATATTTATCGCCCTTGAAGTAGCCGTCGTCCCAGGGATCGGAGTACAGGATCACACCGGCGGCGCCATATTGCGAGGCGATGGAGGGCTTCACCCCGCGAAAGACCTCGCCATAGCGGCAGATGACGATCTTGCCCTTTACGTCGATGCCCATTTCCTTCAACTGCTTGAAGTCTTCCGGACGGCCATAGTTGGCATAGACAACGTCGGCCGTGACCTCGCCCGAGGGCGAATACTCGTTGAAGGCGGGGAGTATGCGCGGGTCTTTCTCGAAGGGATCGTCGTTGACGCGCTCGGGAGAGGGGCCGTGCATGATCACGCCTTCCGGTTCGACCATGTCGACGCGAATGTCCAGCGGCAGGCCCATCCAGACTTTGTAGGGCTGAATGTAGGCGTCGAGTCCGGCAGCCTTGTACTTGTCGAGGACGTATTCGGCATTGCGACGGTCCTCCAGCGACCCGGCGACGTGCGGCGCGGAGGTCAGGAACTGCAGGTCCTGCCTGGCAAGCGCGGGATCGGGGACGGCCAGAAAGGTCTTTTCGGATTTCAGCTCTGCGGCGGGATCGCGGAACCCGAAAATTTTGTCCGGCGGCGTAAACGGCGCGCTGGGAGCCGTTGCGGGCTGCTGGCCGGGAGCGATGGCTAAGAGAAATAGAGTGCAGATGCAAAGGGCAGCTGACGAGCGAATCAATCCGGATCTCCTCGCGAATAGGGCGGACTATGCAGATTACAACAACAGCGGGCTTTGCAGGGTAGAGCTGGCCTTCCAGGCCAGCGCCTGAGACCCCCGATTCTGAGCTGTCGAGCCGGCTTCGGCCGGCGCCCTAATAAACAGCTGAGGGCGCATTGAAGCGCCGCACTACACTTTTGGCGCGATCGTGCACGGCTCAGCCGTGCAGGTTCTTCAACAATGGTGGCAAGACCTCGCCCGCTTTGCCCGAGACAACGTGGTCGAAGAACTCGCGATTCGCGGGCTCTTCCGGACCGACATAGATCGTTCGGGCGTGATGCGAGCGCGCGACGCGCACAAAACTCGCGGCAGGCTCGACCACGCCCGAGGTGCCGACGGTGAGCAGGATGGTGCAGCCGCGCAGCTCGAGGAAGATGTGGTCCATGGCGTAAGGGACCTCGCCGAACCAGCAGACGTGCGGACGCAGCAGCGAGCCGCATTGCTCGCATGTCGGAATTTCGGCGCGGCTCATGTAGAGGCGCTCGTCATCGAAGGGCTTGCTGCGGCAGCCTTCGCGCGAGCAGCGCGTCTGCATCAGCCGTCCGTGCATGTGCACGACCCGCCTGGAGCCTGCCTGCTCGTGCAGTGAATCCACATTCTGCGTACAAAGAAAGAGCCGCTCGCCCAGACGGCGTTCCAGGTCAGCCAAAGCAAAGTGTGCGGCATTGGCAGTCACGCCCGCGTGCTTTTTGCGGCGCTCGGAATAGAACTGCCACACCATCTCGGGATTAGCGTGAAAGGCCTTGGGTGTAGCCACGTCCTGCGCGCGATAACCGCGCCAGATGCCGCCGGCGCCGCGAAAGGTGGGCAGGCCGCTTTCGGCGCTTACGCCCGCCCCGGTCAGCACGAAGACCCGATCCTTCGGCGACAAAGGAGAGATCATTGCGCTCCCGCGGCTTGCGCCGCAGCCGGCGAGCCCTTCAGGTAGCGATCGAACCACTCGATGGTGCGACGCAGCGAATCGATCTGATTCTCGCGCTTGGAGAAGCCGTGACCTTCGGCCTCGTAATAGTGTGCGTCGACCGTCCGGCCCTCCTTCTTCAGAATGTCGACCACCTGCTCGGCTTCTTCCTTGGGAACGCGTATGTCGTTGGTGCCCTGCAAAACCAGCAGCGGCGCCTTCTCGTCGCGAATGTATTTGATGGGAGAAGCAGCCTCGTAGACGGCGCGGTCCTTCTCGGGATCGCCCATCAGGGTCTTCTCGTATTGCTGCAGGAAAGGGTCTTCGTGCTGCAGCATGGTGTACCAGTCGATGATGCCGTACAGCTCGACGCCGGCGGCCCAAAGATCCGGAGTCTTGCCAATGGCCATCAAGGTCATGAAACCGCCGTACGAGCCACCTGTGATGCCGACCTTCTTCGCGTCAACGTAACCGGTGTCGATGAGGAATTGCCGGGCATAGACCTCGTCCTTCAGATCGCCGCCGCCCAGGTCCTGATAGTTGGCCTTCTGAAAGTCCATGCCGTAGCCGCTCGATCCGCGAACGTTAGGCGCGATGCAGACGTAGCCGCGCGAAGCCAGGGCGGCGGCATCGGCGTTAAAGTAGTCGACCATCTGCCCCGTCGGGCCGCCATGAGGTATCACCACGCCGGGGTTGCTGCCGTCGCGTTTCATATTGAACGGCACCCACAGAAATGCGCTGATGATTTTTCCGTCGAAGCTCTTGTAGTGCACCAGTTGTGCCGGCGGCAGGTCAGCCGGATTCAGACCCGCAACAGCCGAGTGCGTTAACTGGCGGGGTTTGCCGCCGGCCAGAGCGTAAACCCAAAGATCGCCGGGACGCTGCGAGCTCTGGTGCGAGAGCAGCAGCGACCTTCCATCGGGCGAGAAGGGAGTGGGATTGCCGGCGGGGAACGTCAGTCCGGAGGGCATCGGGACCAGTGCGGACTTTCCGGTTACGATGTCGTAGGTGTAAGTGCTGGTAAGTCCGTCGGCGTTCAGCGTCCAAGTCGCCAGCTTTCCGTCTGGCGAAAAGTCTCCGCTCTGCGCCTCCCATTGCGTGTCGGTGATCCACTTCAGTTTCTTGCTGGCAATGTCCAGTAAAGCGGCGTTCTGGAAGCCTCCCTTCTCGGTCGAGGAAACCAGTACAGTCTTGCCGTCGGGGGAAACGCCGGTGGCGATGTACAGGACCTTGCCCTGGTGCGGCGTCAGTTCGTCGGCGTGGCCGCTGGTTACGTCGATTTTGTACACACTGGAATCGTCGAAGCCCGCATTGACTCGCGTGGCGATGAGGGATCCGCCGTCGGGCGTCCAGTTGGTGAGCTGCCATTCATGATCGCGCGTGGGCTCATTGGTGAGATTCTTCACCTGGTGCGAGCTCCAATCGAGCACTGCAATGTCAGCCGCGGAAGAGGTTTTGGGTTTGTAACGCAGGGCGATCGCTTTGCCATTGGGCGAAAATATCGGCCCCGTCTCGGAAATGTCCGGTGTATTGGTCAAGTTCACCGGAGCGCCGCCGTCGCTGAGGACAGCGAAAAGGTCGTAGTACTCGCTGCCGCCGAAATCCTGCTGATAGACGATCCACTTGCCATCGGGCGACCACACGGCACTGCGTTGGCGATCATCGGAGACGGTGAGCTGTAAGGGCCAGCCGCCGTCCGATGACACCTTCCACAGGTTCATGCGGCCGGTGAAATTAGTGCTGAAGACGATCTGCTTGCCGTCGGGCGACCACGCCGGCGAGCTCACCCAACGACTGTAGAAGAGGTCCTCAACGGAAACTGGCCTTGCCGACGCGCTTGTGGGCGAGGCAATCGACTTCGGATCGGTCGCCACGCGATCCTTTGGCGAGCTGGAAGACGTTTGAGAGACTGCGGCGACGGCGCCGATCAGCACACCGATCAGCGACAACGCAGGGATGAATTTTCGCGGAAAACGTGGAAGATGCATGAGTTCCTCCCGTGGTGCAGCATTGGACGGCGACGACACCGGCGGCCCGAGCCGCTCGATTCCCGTGACACTATATACTGAAACGTTGAGTCCCCGGCGCGGTTCGTCCTAGGGCGAGCGCATCCTTCCCACCGGGAGGGAATCTACCATTCAGACACCTGCGCATCGGCCTGAGTTCCCGCCGGGAAACTGGGCTCCGGGAGTAACCAACCCTTGTCGACCGCACTCATGAACATTGCCAGCGAGAAGCAGGAGCGCGTGCTGGACGCGTTTCGCCGCTGGGGGTATCTGCAGGCCAATCTTGATCCGCTGGGGCACTTCCCGCCGCTGGCGCATCCCGATCTCGACATCTCCGGCGGAGCGGCGGATGCGGCGCGCCGCATCTACAGCGGCAGCATCGGCGTCGAGTTCATGCACATCGCCGATCCCGAGCGCCGGCAGTGGATCCAGGAGCGTATGGAGTCGGAGCGGCAGGAGCCTCTCGACCGCGGGCGCATCCTCGACCAGCTGGTGCGCTCCGATGTCTTCGAGCAGACCATCCACTCGCGCTACATCGGCACCAAGCGTTACTCGCTGGAAGGCAACACGGCGCTCATCCCGCTGCTGGACGAGATCCTGAACTCGGGCGCTCACTATGGCGCTGAGCAGGCCGTTCTGGCGATGAGCCATCGCGGGCGGCTGAACGTCATCATCAACATCGTGCAGCGGCCGGCGGCGGAGATCTTTGCCGGCTTCGAAGATGTCGATCCGCGCAGCGTGCTCGGCGGCGGCGACGTGAAGTATCACATCGGCGCGACCGGCATCTATACCGGCGCCAGCGGACGTCCGGTGCGCATTCACCTGGTCTCGAACCCCAGCCATCTGGAAGCAGTCGACCCGGTGGCGCTGGGCCGCGCGCGCGCCAAGCAGACACGGCTCGGGCATGACGGGAAGCTGAAGGTGCTGCCGGTGCTTATGCACGGCGATACCGCCTTCGCCGGACAGGGCATCACCGCCGAGACGCTGAACCTGGCCGAGCTGCGCGGCTACACCGTCGGCGGAACGCTGCACATCATCGTCAACAACCTGCTGGGCTTCACCACCAATCCGCGCGACGCCTACTCCGGACGGTTCTCGTCGGACCTGGCGAAGCGGTTGCCGATTCCCATCTTCCACGTCAATGGCGAAGATGCCGACGCGGTGGTACGCGCCGGACGCATGGCGCTGGAGTATCGCTATGAATTCGCCAGCGACGCGGTGGTCGACCTGATCGGCTTCCGCCGCCATGGGCACTCTGAAGTTGACGACCCGACCATTACACAGCCGATTCTGTATCGCATGATTAAGGACCATCCGCTGCTGTACCAGAGCTACGCGCAGCGTGTGGGTCTCGATCCGCAGCCGTACGTCGATAAGTTTCAGGCTGAGCTCGACGCCGCGGAGAAGGCCGGCAAGAGCATGGCGAAGAAGCCGTCGATGCGGCAGTTGCCGAGCTACTGGGCGCCCTTCATCGGGGGCCCGTATAAACCGGAGCACGAAGTCGATACCGGATTGCCGGCACAGAAGCTGCAGCAGCTCACCGACGCGCTGGTCAGCTACCCCGAGGGATTCAACATTCATCCCAAGGTGCAAAAGTTGCTGGAGCAGCGCCGCGAGATGGGATACGGCAAGCGTCCGCTGGACTTCGGCATGGCCGAGGCCCTGGCGCTCGCCTCGCTCGCGACGGACGGCGTGCCCATCCGGTTGAGCGGCCAGGACAGCCGGCGCGGCACCTTCAACCAGCGGCACTCGGTGCTGATCGATATTGTCGACGAAAAAGAATATGTGCCGCTGTGTCACCTGGCACCCGGACAGGCGCGGGTGGAGATCTATAACTCGGAGCTTTCCGAAGCCGCGGTGATGGGCTTCGAGTACGGCTTTGCGCGCGATTATCCCGAGGCGCTGGTGGCCTGGGAGGCGCAGTTCGGCGACTTCGCCAATGGCGCGCAGATCATCGTCGACCAGTTCATTGCGGCGGGCGAAGACAAGTGGGACCTGCTGACCGGCCTGGTGCTGTTGCTGCCGCACGGGCATGAAGGCCAGGGGCCGGAGCACTCCAGTGCGCGCATTGAGCGCTACTTGCAACTGTGCGCGCGCGACAACATGCAGGTGTGCCAGCCTTCGACCGCGGCGCAGTACTTCCATCTGTTGCGGCGGCAGGCGCTGCGTAAGTGGCGCAAGCCGCTCATCTGCTTCACGCCGAAGAGCATGTTGCGGCATCCGGAAGCAGTTTCGCCGGTAGCCGAACTGGAGCGTCCGCGGTTCCTTAACGTCATTCCTGACGAGGGTGCGCGCGAGGCAAAACGCGTTCTGTTGTGCACTGGCAAAATCGGCCAGGAACTTCGCATGGAGCGGCGCAAGCTGAAGATGGCGGGGCCGGCGATTGTCTCACTGGAGCAGATGTACCCCTTCCCCGACGCGGAGATCAAGCAGTTGCTCGAAACGTACAGGAGCGCCCACGAGTTCGTCTGGGTCCAGGAAGAACCGGCGAACATGGGGGCGCTGTCGTTTGTGGTGCCGCGGCTGAAGAAGATCCTGGGGCCGAAGGTGCGGAGCATCAAGCGCGCCGAGAACGCGACGCCGGCGACGGGATCAGCCAAGGCGCATGAACTGGAGCAGAAGACGCTGATCACGCTGGCGCTGGGCAAAGGCGAGTAGCCCAGCAGCTTCCGTCGCAAGACGGACAAGTCCATGTCGGCTAAGGCTTGCCCGCAAACTCCGATATCCGTCAGCGGGAAGTCGTTCCCTTTTGCCAGGATTGGCTCTCTGCCAAGCTTAGCGAGGACGTAAACGAAACATCCCCAAAATTCAGTCCAGCCCGGTGTCGGCCTTTCCCATAAGGCCCAGGACCACAGTCGCTTGCTACGCAGCTCAATTAGGGTGCGGTCGCACTGGGGCGCCGAATGCCAACGGCTAATCGTTCCCACCGAAGATCGCCGCGCACAATCGGCCCAGCTCGCGGCAATCCTCATCGCTCAGCCCGCTTAAGACGCTCGCGACCTCGGCATCAACCTGCGGCTCCATGCTCTCCAGCAGCCGCAATCCCTTGGCGGTGATGAAGGTGACCGTCTGGCGCTGGTCTTCGCTGCCACGCCTGCGCCGCACCAGCCGCCGCGTCTCCAGCCGATCGAGCAGCCGCGTGATGTCGGACGCCCGATCGATCATGCGGCAGGCGATCTCGCATCGGGGATGTCCGTTTGGGTAGGCTCCCCGCAGAATGCGTAGCACGTTGTACTGCGCGCGGGTGATCTTGTGCTCGGCGCAAACCCGGTCCATCAAGTCATTGAGGGTCGCCGCCGCGACCAGCACGCTGAGCAGCGCCTCCTGCGCCGGGCTGGCGAATTCATCCTGTTTCAGCCGGCGGCTGAGCGCTTCCGTCATCTTTCGTTTATAAGCCACGGCCGCGGCACCCGTCACGTGCGACCGCTCGCATATTGCGTTTTGAGCTGCGCGTTCCTACGTTGCCGTCGCTACGCGATCCAGGCTCATCATTGGCACCTGTACCAGCGCGGAAACGAATTCACTGTCCAGCGTACGCTTTCATTCGAATGAGCAGTCTATCTAGATATCCAGCGGCATTCCCCACCCATCCGTCGTCAATTTTCTCTTTCTTGGGAAGATTCGCAAACTCCTGCTCCCACTTCTTGTCGTCGTCGTTGGGAAGTAGTCTCTTCAGGCATTCAGATTGGAGATTAGTCACCGAGGGCACAAAGCCCTTCGTAAAATTCGTGTACTGTTGCGCAAACAATGTTTGTTCAGCGGCATGAAGGGCTATCAACTGCTGGCGGTCCGCGGCTGTCAAAGACGGATTCGCCATGTTGCGCTGAAATGCAACGTCTGACTGATAAGGAAGTCTTTGGTGACTATCTTCTATTTCCGTGAATAGTTTTTCATATCTAGCTAAGGAGGTGATTAGTTCACTAATAATTTCCTTGTTGCTGAGCTGCGGTGCTGTAGTGACAGCTTGTCCGGATAGGGGCATTTCGCCTGGTGCCTCTCCCTTCGGTGTTGGTGGAAATGTGTGTCTGGCTCCTTTAGTTGGGCTTTTTTGCCCGAGTACCTGTCCGATTTCTTCATCAAACATTTGTCTTAGCTGTCCAACTATAATGCCATCTATACTTGCGTTATAAGAAGGCACAAGTGTCGGTGCGCCTTCCGTTTTCGCTTGTTGTTCGTGCCGTGTAACGCTACGGATTGTCCAAGCGATATCCGCCTTAGCTAAGAAAAACAACGGGATAGCCGACACAAAAATAATCAGGAGCCTCCTTCCTATTCTTAATGTGCCAATCCACCTAGCTTTCGCCAGCCACAACACTGCGGTTATCCAGGCTCCGTAGGCCGAAAAAGCCGCGATAATAGAAGTAACTGTAGACAAAACCAGATTCACCAAGCAGAACGCTAATAAAATTGCAAATATCGGGGTGGTAATTAGGTCGTACAACCCGTGCAATAACCAGCTACCAGTCCGCACGGGAGTTGGCCAACGACGGTATAGATATTCGTGGAGCCCGTCGTCGGCGCTCTTGACCTTTTGCCATAATGTACATACCCACTGCGCCATAACGCGGATTTTCTTCCGCCACCAACCGACTTCTTCGATCGGACTATTTTCGTTTGGTTCGGCCACTGGCCGAACCTCCGCCCCAGCGTAGTGCTTCGGAAGGTTGTTGATATCGAATTGAGACACAGGCTTCGCCCTTCGGCCCTGTACAATCAGGGCGAGCACGATTGTGCGCCGAGTACCCTGTCCGACTCAATTGAATAATAGTGATTGAACTCGTGCCCTGCGCCGGCATCGAACCCACCGCCGCCGCATCCAACCTGCTTCGCGACAATCTCTCCGCGATCTTTGGAATGCCATCGCAGCTCGAAGCCCTCTCCTCCGATCCTCGCGTCACCGTGCGCCGCGCCGGCGCACCCAATGCTGCCGGCCGATGTGTCGTCTACTGGATGCAGCGGGCGCAACGCGCGCTCGACAACCCGGCGCTTGACCTCGCAGTCCACGCCGCCAACGTGCTCAGGCAGCCGGTCGTGATCTTCTTCGCGCCGGTGCCGTTTTATCCTCACGCCAACCTGCGTCACTACGAGTTTCTCGCGCAAGCCATTCCCGGCACGGCGGAACGCGCACGCCAGCGCGGCATCGGATATGTCCTGCGGCGCTATCCCCAGCATTCGCTGCTGCGCTTCTGCGACGAGGTGAAGGCGTCGCTCGTGGTTGGCGACGAGAACCCCATGCGCGAGCCCAACCAGTGGCGCGAGTTGGCCGCGAAAAAACTCAACATCCCGCTGTGGACGGTCGATGCCGACGTGATCGTGCCGTCGAAGCTTCTGGAGAAGGAGCAATACGCCGCGCGCGTGATTCGCCCGCGCCTCGAACGCCGCTTCGAGCAGTTCCTGCAGCCGCTGTCGAATCCGAAAGCGAAAGTGGAGTGGCACAAGCCGCCCGGCCTGCAAGCGCTGCCGGACGACGGCTCGCTCGACCTGACGGAAGGCTGGAAAGATCTCGACCGCTCAGTACAGCCGGTCCGCTCGTTTCGCGCTGGAACCACTGAGGCGCTGAAGCTGCTGCGCGAGTTCGTCGCGCATAAGCTGGCGCGCTATCCCGAGCAACATGGCAAGCCGGAGATGGATGGAACCAGCCGCCTGTCTCCTTATCTGCACTTTGGCCACATCGGCCCGCACACCGTCGCGCTGGCGGTGGAGAACGGCGCTGCGCCGCGCGCCGCCAAAATTGATTTTCTCGATCAGCTCATCACCTGGCGTGAGCTGTCCATCAACTTTGTGCACTTCAACCCGCTCTACGACTCGATTGAGAGCGCGCCGGACTGGGCGCATCGCACCTTGTCGGATCACGCGCATGACCGGCGCCCGGTCACTTACTCGCGTCGCCAACTCGAGCGCGGCGAAACTCGCGACGAGCTGTGGAATGCGGCCCAGCGCCAGATGCTGCACGCCGGCTGGATGCACAACTACATGCGCATGTACTGGGCGAAGAAGATCCTGGAGTGGAGCCCGTCGCCCGCGGTGGCGTACCAGACGGCGGTCTACCTGAACGACAAGTACTTTCTCGACGGCCGCGACCCCGACGGCTATGCCGGGATTGCCTGGGCCATTGCCGGCAAGTTCGATCGCCCCTGGTTCGATAGGCCCATCTTCGGCACCATCCGCTACATGAGCGACAAAGCGGCAGGCAAGAAATTCGACGCCGCCAAATACATTCGGCAAATGGCCGATCTCGACGGCGACGAACCTCGCGAGCGCCTGCTCTTCGAGTGACCCTGCGGTACGGCTTAGATACAACTCTCCTGCAAACTCCCCACAGCAAATCCATCTGTCTACAACCTTAGTCGAGCGCCGCTTTTTTCGCGGCTTTCCGCCACTCTGGCGGTGCTAAAATTTTGCTATGCCGTTCCCCATTGATCGTCCCCGCCGTCTGCGCCGCACCGAAGCGATGCGCTCGTTCGTTCGCGAAACCCGCCTCACGCCCGAGGGCTTCGTCTATCCTCTGTTTGTCTGTCCCGGCGAAGGCATTCGCAAAGAAGTGCGCTCCATGCCCGGCGTGTACAACCTCTCCATCGACGAGGCGGTGAAGGAATGTGCCGAGGTGAAGTCGCTCGGCATCCCCAGCGTGATCCTGTTCGGCCTGCCGGAGACGAAGGACGAAGTTGCGACCGGCGCGTGGGCCGACGACGGCATCGTGCAGAGGGCGGCGCGCGCTATCAAGCGCGAGGTGCCCGGCCTGCTGCTGATGGGCGATGTGTGCCTCTGCGAATATATGTCGCATGGACACTGCGGGCTGGTCGATACCTCCGACCCGAACGCCAAGGCCCGCCTCGAGGCGCTGGAGTTTGTCGACGAGCTGAAGTCCAAGGGCAAGCTGTTAATCACGACGCAAGCGGCCTCTGCCGCGGCTGCGGTTGCCGCGGTGGGAATGATCACCGCGTCGGCCGAGGACTACGAGATCCTGAACGATCCGACGTTGGAGCTGCTGGCGCGCACTGCGGTTTCGCAGGCCAAGGCGGGCATGGACATCATCGCCCCCTCCGACATGATGGACGGCCGGGTGAAGGCCATCCGCACCGCGCTCGATGAAAACGGTTTTCAAAATATTCCCGTGCTCTCCTACGCGGCCAAGTTCGCCAGCGGCTTCTATGGCCCCTTTCGCGAGGCTGCCGATTCGGCGCCGCACTTTGGCGATCGCCGCTCCTATCAGATGGATCCGGCCAACCTAAACGAGGCCATGCGCGAGATCGAACTCGACCTGGAAGAAGGCGCCGACATGATCATGGTCAAGCCGGCGATGCCGTATCTCGACGTGATTCGCGCCGCGCGCGAGCGCGTCGATGTGCCGGTCGCCGCCTATCAGGTAAGCGGCGAGTACGCCATGATCAAGGCTGCCGCGCTCAACAACTGGATCGACCACGAGCGTGTCATGCTGGAGTCGCTGCTTTGCATCCAGCGCGCCGGCGCGTCCATTACGCTCACCTACTTTGCCAAGGAAGCGGCGAGACTCCTGTAACCGGGTTGCAGGTTCGACGTCCGGGTTTCTACTCTTCAGTCGCGAATTTCCGTTCGCCGATTAGAACTATCAAATACCGGATTGGCCGGCGGTCCTCGTTCTCCGCTTGAAACTCCATCATGTGATTTCGATTCCAGCTCAGTTGAATACCACGCCCACTCTGCTGGAAACTGGAAGCTTGAAACTCGAAACTGCTCCTAAGCCCGTTTCTCACTCGACAGCCGTGCTCGTCATCGCCGGCGTTGCCGCGGTCTGGGGACTCGGCTTTCCCATGACTCGCATCGCGCTCGAAGGCGGCCTCTCGGCGGGAGCGCTGATGAGCGTGCGCTTCCTGGTGGCCGGCGTGCTGATGCTGACCATCCTGCGCGCCCGGCACATTCGCATCGAGCAGCGCGGCGTGATCGACGGTATGTGGCTGGGACTGCTGCTCGCCGTGCTCTTCTGGTCGCAGACCGATGGCATGCGCTTCACCACGACGGCGAAGTCCGGCTTCATCACCGGTCTTTATGTGCTGTTCACGCCGCTGATCGCGGTTGCCGTCGGCCAGCGAATCAAGCTGGCGTCGGCGGCCGGGGCAGTCATCGCGAGCTATGGACTGTATCTGCTGGTGCACTTGCCGGGCGCATGGTGGGCAGGCTGGAATCGCGGCGACCTGGAGACCTTGTTGTGTGCCGTGCTGTGCGCCGTTCATATCGTGCTGATGGGCGTGTTCGCGCGGCGCACCGATGCATGGCTGCTGGCGGGCACGCAGGTCATCGTCGCCGGCATTGTCTCGATGGCGGTCACGGCTTTTCTGCCCGCACCTTATGGATACCAACACCTGGCGCAAGGGCTGTCGCAATTTTCGGTGATGGGGGCGCTGTTGTATCTGGCGCTGTTCTCCACTGTATTCGCTTTTTGGGGACAGGCGATCGCGCAGACGCAGCTGGGGCCGGCCGAAGCGGCTGTGCTGTTTTGCATCGAGCCGGTGACGGCGGCGCTGCTCAGCGTCTTCTGGCTGAAGGAGCCGATGAGCCCGCGACAAGCCTGGGGCGGCGCGCTCATCGTACTCGCCATGATCGTCTCCGAAGCGCTGCCCTACATGTTTCGCGCGATCACCGTGCCCGACACGCGGCCGTAAAATTTTGCTCGAAACAATTTCTTTCCCCGGCCTTTCGGTGGTTACCAAAAATGTTCTACGCAGAACAATCTTGCCGGCAAACCTGTAAGCGCCTGAGGCTTAGCTGTTTAGGCCCCCTTACGACGTTGGTGGAGTAACCGGGGCCTCATTCCAAAACGGGAAGCACTGCCGAGATATTTCACTCAGGCTCTTGAAAAGATCGTTCAAAGCGGAGTGGGAATGGGCGCGATTCGCCAAGTCGGCTGTTCTCGCAACGCACACACAATCATGCGGCCGGGGCCTTGCGCCAGGACCGTTTCCTGCCCTTTAACGCGCAAAGCCGTTCCACCACATCTTCGAACAAACGAAAGTACGGCCCGAAGCTGAGTTTTTCTTCCGCAAAGCGTCGCGCGTTTGTTGACATTCGCGCGACCTCCGCAGGGTTCGCGATCAGGGGAAGCAGTTCCGCGGCCCAGGTTTCGATAGGAGCGTGTCGCGGTATTCGCAACCCATTCTGCCCGGGCAGTACGATGTCGCGCACTCCGGGAATGTCCCTGACGATGCAGGGCAGGCCAACCGACAACGCCTCGGTTACGGCTTCGGGCACGAAATCCTGCTGCGAGGGAAAGACAAATAGGTCGCTCTGCTGAAACACGGGGAGCAGTTCGTCGCGGTTCTTTCCCTTCAGCCACACGACACCTTCAGGAAGCCGCTCGCCCTCCAGCAAGGGATCGTTCGAGGCGAGGGTGAGTGTGCAATGTCCGGCAAGGTGAGCGCGGTACAGTGCCAGCAGGAAATCGCCTCCCTTGCGCACGAAGTCGTTGCCCACCCACAACAGGCGCACCGGAGCGGCGCGCGCGCGTTCAATGGGCTTCCAGTACTCAAGGTCGTGCGCCGCCAGTCGAACAAAGCAGCGCTCTTCGGGGACCTTGTAGTCGCGATGGAGAGATTCTGCGCAGTCGGTGCCCTTGGGAAGGTAGTAATCGTACCGATTGGCTATCCTGTCGAAGGCTAGATGGTGAGCGTGATGGACGAGCCTGCGCCGCCAGCCGCCTACGCCGCGCTCAAGCACCTGGGCGGAGATACTGGCGGGTGTGCAGTCCAGCAGCACCGCAGCCGGACAATGCCTGGCCACCGGGGCAAACGCGATGGCAAACTCCCAGACATTTACCAGCAATATGTCGAACTGACCCTGAAGGGCAGAGCGCGCAGTTTGCCGCGCCACCGACTCGAATTCCCAGGCGCTGATGCGGCGCGCCCAGCGGGGCGCAGGATGCTTGCGATATTCGGCGGAGTCAACCAGCACATAGTTGCACTCCAGGTAAGGTATGCGATCCAGGGTCGCCCTGTATCTTGCTACCTCGACGCTATGCCCCAGAAGCGTGGTAAAGATACAAAGCGCTTTGGTCTTCTCCATTGGGTCCCGAACCGTAAGCTGGACGCACGCGGGCGGCATGATATGCCCGCCGAGCAGTCCACTATTCTATGGAAGGTGAAGCGCTTTTGCACCCTAGTCCGAAATTTCAAACTGAGAAACTACAAGAGGCCTGGCAAATAATCTGCGAGTTGTTGAAGCTGCGGAAAAGGCCGCGAATACAAGCCACGCTGAGGCTGCCGACCTCAGCTCCAACCCACATAGCCGACCTGAGCTCCACGCCACAATAGATGAGATCAGGACTAGTGCGGGAGGTCGTTCTGAAGGGCATCCTGAAGCCATTGAAGAGCACGTGCCAGGACCGGATCGTGGCCGGCCACAACGTCCCTTCGGGTGGCATGCACAACCAGGTCTGGGGTGACGCCGCTTCCCACGAACTCTTTGCCGTCGGCAAAGCTGTCGTGCTTTGTGCAGATGCGAGCCGTGCCGCCACCGGGCAGCTTAAAGACGAGCGGCTGGCCGGTACTGCCGGCGGTTGCTTCGCCGATGAGAGGGCCGCGGTGGGCCTGAGCAAAAGCGACAACCATGTCTTCTCCGGCAGAGAACGTGCGTGGGCTCGTGAGCATGACAACCGGTCCCGAGAAGTGCCGCGCCGCATCGGGTTCGATCATGTCTAGCGGAGGCTGAACCGGCGTCTCAGGATCGCCCCATGCCGCGTAGGCCGCAACCCACTTCGTAAGGCGGGACATCTCGCCCGGCGAGCTTTTGGTAATGAGTGCGGCGAGGATGTGAGATCCGACAGAAGTGCTGCCACCCTGATTCTCACGCACATCCAGCACCAGGGAGTTTGCCTTGCTGATCTCTGGCCAGTGCGTGTCCCACTCTTTCGCTGCGGTGTCATCGCCAAAGCTGTTCAACGCCACATAGGCCACTCCGTTCGGGAGCATGCGAAACTCAAACGCTCGTGTCCGGGGCGCCTGGTAGCGCGGCACCGTCAGAGTGTGACTTGTGCGTACACCTGAGGGCGTGCTGGTTGTGATTTGAAAGCTCGTGCCTTCGGGGGCCTGGAAGAGATCGTGCCCGAAGGTCCGATTGTCGCGGTCCTGAGGGCTGGATGCAGAGACGAACGGTTCAACGTTTTGTATGGCCCAGGCGATCGCCGGCTCGCCATTGATAGTGAGAATTTCATCTCCCGGATGAAGTCCCTGCAGATCGAAACCTGGTAAGCGCTTGCCGAGAATCAGGACATGTCCGTCGACAAGGCGAGTTAGCAGAGGCATTGGGCTGATGTTGAGCTGGTCTGGGGGATAGACATTGGAATGGCCGTCGCGCAGAAGGGCATAGAATCGCTGGACGGTCCGGTAGTACTGCTCGGTTGATTTCGTGGCCAGTACCTGCGGGATAAAGTCACGATAAGTCTGGTCCCAATCCAATTGGGGTACATGCCAGAAATTGGCGAAGCTAAACTTTGCCTGCGCCCACAGTTCGGAGAGTCCTGCTAATTTATCGCTGTCCGAAAGATTGGGCCGGTACGGGGTGAGAAAGGCGCTGGCATTCCACTGCCGATCAAGCTGAGCAGCGGCCTTCGCTGAATCAGAGCCTGCATCTTGGCAGAAACATATCCCGGGCAACAGGTATAGCAGGACGAGGGTGGTCGACCGAAGCATCTTGCTAATTTATTCGAAGAGCCGATCGGACTGAAAGATTGAGATCGGGGGCCCACCGGAGCAAACGAAGCTCTGATGGGGGCGCCCGCATAGGTCGACGATGTGCAGGATGAGGTGGGCCGCCCATAGAGCAGGCGAGATTTACTGTTTCCCGGCCTGGGTCGCGGGACACGAAGGTAACTCGGGGAGCCGGACGCTATTGCCTGGTCCCGATTACCTGGGCTTCCGTCGGCATGGTTGGTATGCCGCCAAGTATCGCGAAAGTATTAACTTCTATTGGATATCAGTTGAAGTGACCGTAACATCGTTATCGTCAAGGCCATGTCCTGTCTGAAAGCATTCTCCAGTACACGCTTGCATTAGTACGAAACTCTGCCATAATCGCGCCAACTACAAGCACGAGAGAGCCACGGCTAGCGCTCATTGTTGAACCCCTACGTCGAGCCTGCCGCTGCCTGGAAATGTTTCCCGGGCAAGTTCCCTTACTGTCCTCTCGGTCTAGCGTACGGAATTTGAAGATAAGCAGCGCTTCAGCCGGAAGGTTGCGGCAGCAAGGCTTAACTTCGTTCCAATATGCGCGAAGCGTCGTCGGAAAATCTGGCCTTCCCCCGCTTGCCGGCGTCATCTCGCGTTCCGATCATCGCTCCTTAAGCGGCGACGACCGGCCGAAAACAAACCAGGAGATAAACCAATGAAGAGAATTGCGCCACTATGGATGTTCGCCTTGCTGGTTCTAGGTACAGGAGCAGCATGGGGGAATGACGCCATTGTTTCCACAGTCACTCCACTAACCAATCCCTACTCGAATCCGCCGATCGTGCAGATCAACGGAGTTTCGCAAGGCAATATTCGCCTGGTCTACACCGTGGTGGGAACGCAATTTCCCTGTGGACCACAGAATCCATTCGCCACCTTCAACCTTGGCATGCTCGACCAGAGAGGCAGCGGACCGGTACGGGGGTCGTATCCCGCGACATTGTCTCTGGCCGACTCCGGAAACGGAACTCCGGTGCAGCTGGCCCCTTTGCCGAACAGCTTCACGGTCAACGGCATCGGTTGGAGCGACAACTCGAATGTGAGCGTAAACATTGACTGCGGCAGCCTTCCCGCTCCCGCCGACGGCCAAGTGATCGATGGGCAGATGAACCAGTCCACCAACAACGGCTCACACCTGAACACGATCAGCACCATTCAGGTACATATCATGCTGGTGTTCCCGACGAACGCTTGTGTGAAGCTATATTCGTTCCAAAGCGATCAGAACACGTTCGACATCCTGACCGGGGTGACGGTCATTCCCATGAACTCCTTCACCAAGTCGACGGATCCCAGCTCAGTATCAGTGGACGGGATGGTCGTGAATACCTGCACTACGCCACAATCGTTCGATATTGCCGCCAACCTGGGACAATATTGGCAGAATATTGCCGGATCGAGTATCGGCAGCTCAACCTATACCTATACGACCGCCGGCGAATTTGATCCAACCAGTTACGGGCTCGCGGCCTGGGGCACCAGCACGCCTCAGGGCGAGACACTGTGCGTCAAGAACTTCACGCTTGCGCCAGGGTACTCGTTGCTGATGCGGGTGTACTCAGTGGTTGTCCCGTGGACGCCGCTGGTAAACCTGCCGCAGCCTTTCCCGTACTCGGCAACGTTGTACAGTCCGGGCAGTAACTGCGCCGGCAACCTGCTGCCGAGCACTCTGGTAGGCCCGAACAATCCGGCGACTTCTTCGCTGCCGTGGACGTATTAACGTAGCCGAGTGGAGCTGGTGGGTGGTGGTCCAGGCGACCACACCAGACTCTCGATCAGCTAGCGCCATGCCCCATCCGAGCGTCAGTTGCTCGGGTGGGGTTTTGCGTTGTGGGTAACAAATGGGGTGGTGATTCCGACCACCTTCACAGAATAATCCGCTCGTCGCCTACGCGGCGGGTGACGCGCTCGCGGTCGAGATACTCCAGCAGGGGAATGGCATGTTTGCGGGTGATGCCGAAGAGGTCTTTGAAGGTGGCGACGTTGATTTTCGGCGTTGCGGCCTTTTGCTCGAGGACACGGGCGCGCAGTTCGGCGAGGGCGTCGCGGTGGAAGACCAACTCGTCGGAGAGCTTGACCAGCACGCGGTCGCGCAGCAGCAGGGTAACGATTTTCTGCGCGCGAACTTTGTCGACGGGCAGGGAGGCGAGCACGTCCTTCAGCAGCGGGACTTTCAAGCCGGTGTCGCGGAAGGCGCGCTCGATTTGCGCTTTCGATTCGGCCTCTTCGTCGCGGAGGACCACGCCCTTGCCGGCGGCGTGAACGATCTCGCCGGCCACCTGCAGCTGCTTTGCGTGTAGCAGCGAATCCAGCACCCCGCGGTAAACAGGCGGCTGCAGATGGAGCGACTCGCGCAGCTCTTCCTGGCCGATGCCGGGCTGCAACGGATTGGCATGGTGGAAGCGATCGACGCGCTCCCGCATGCGCTTGCCCAGCGCTTCGACCAGGGCTGACGCGAGGAAGCGATTTTCGAAGCGCGCGGCCTTGCCGGCAGCGACGATTTCCCGGGCGACGGTTTCAAGCTGCGAGGGCTGCCAGCCCGTCTCCGCAATCGCATCGGCAAGCGAGAGCCCCTCGGCGCCGCGACGGGCGACGCGCGCGAGCAGCTCTTCGTGAGGGCCCACCCTCTCGCCAAAGTCCGGCGAGAAGGGTGGGGCACCCGTGCTGGCGCTCACGTCAGAGGCTGGCGAGTAGGATGGGGCACCCGGGTGCAACAGGGCGCGCAGGAATTCCAGGCGCTGCTCGGCGCGCGCGCGCTTCGGCGGCTGCACGGCATCCAGCACGCGGCCGCCGCCGATGGTGATGACGGGCGAGAACTGGCGGACGATGAAGCGGTCGCCGGGCAGCAGCAGCAGCGGCTCCGCCAGCTTCAGCTCGGCGATGCCGGATTCGCCCGGCGGGAGGCGTTTGATGCCGAGCAAGTGGAGCTCGGCGATGGTTTCGGCAGTGAAAGCGTGAAGATGCACTCGCGCACGGTCGGGCAATGTTTTGGCGGTGCGGAGCAGGTCCAGCATCACGCTCACCCGCGAGACGGGACGAAACAGTTGAGGGGCGGTGAGCATCATGCCGCGCGCGAGGTCGGCGACTTCGACTCCGGCGAGGTTGAGCGCGGTGCGCTGGCCGGCAAAGGCGTGCTCGGCGGCGGCTCCATGGACCTGTACGCCGCGCACTCGCACGCGCTTGCCGGTGGGATGCACCTCCACTTCGGCATCCTTGTGCACGGTGCCCGCGATCATCGTCCCGGTGATCACCGTGCCAAAGCCTTTCATGCTGAAGACGCGGTCGATGGGCAGGCGAAAGGCGGCGGCCGAGTCTTTGGCGGGAATCTCAGCGGCCACGCGCGCCAGCTCGGAACGGAGCTGGTCCAGGCCGCGGCCGGTCTTCGAGCTGACAGCGACAATGGGCGAGCGCGCCGGATCAAGGAACGAAGCGCGCAGGAACTCGGACGCTTCCAGCTTGACCACCTGCAGCGTGTCCTCATCCACCATGTCCGATTTGGTGAGGACGGTGATGCCGCGCTGCACGGCGAGCAGGCGGCAGATATCGAAGTGCTCGCGGGTCTGCGGCTTGACGCCCTCGTCGGCGGCGATGACGAGCAGGACGAGATCGATGCCGCCGATGCCGGCCAGCATGTTGCGGACGAAGCGCTCGTGGCCGGGAACGTCGACGAAGCCGATGCGGATGGAATCGCCGGCGGGGGATGTAAGGTCGAGGTTGGCGAAGCCGATGTCGATGGTGATGCCGCGGCGCTTCTCTTCTTCCAGGCGATCGGGGTCGGTGCCGGTGAGCGCGCGGACGAGGGCGCTCTTGCCGTGGTCGATGTGGCCGGCGGTTCCGACGATGACGGCCTTCACGGAATCCAGTGTAATGTAGAGGGTGAACGGGTGGCCCCGGGCCCGCGTCATGCCTGCCGTGCTGGACGAGAGTAGGCCCTTTCGGTGGGCGTGTATCGTCGGCGGGAGCCCGAGTTGGGTCGAATCGACGGCTTGCATAAGGATCTTTTCCATACCTCGACGTGGGAGTCAGCCGTCACCCAGGTCTCAAAGCCCGTGAGACCTGGAGCACCCCTTCAATGCCGGACGCCTGAAAGCCTAGCCTAAGCTCGCCCAGAGCTTGCCCGGAGCTTGCCGAAGAGGCCCACACTACAGTGTTTCTGGAACTCTCAAGCGGGTTTGGGCGAATCGCAATAAGACCCTTGCTATGCGACAATAGAGGTGGAGAACTAGCGTCAGCCTCTCGGGTTTACTAGGGTTGCGCCAATCCCCCAGGAAGTCTTTGCTTCGTCGGGTTGAAGGGCGTCTAATTTACCTGATCACCTGCGTACTTCATCGGACGAATGGCTTCCATCCTCACCCCGCCGGACCGGTCAACTTCGCTGCCGCACAGTGACGATGATCAGCTCGCGCTTTGGAGCGAGCAGGACTCCGCCGGCCCGGAAATCACCCCGCATCTGCTGCTGCAATTAGAGGATGAGCTGGAGCGCTCGCGCACGCGCGAGGCCTTCTGGATCTCGGTGGTCGTCCACCTGATGGTGGTGATCTTTCTGTTCATGTCGCCGAAGATTTTTCCGGGGACGAAAGGTGTGGTGCTGATCTCGCCGGCTGACTTAATGCGCAACCAGCAGATGACGTATCTGGACCTGCCGCCGGACATGCAGAAGGCGCCGAAGGTGGCGCCGAAGACCGATGTGCTCTCGGACAAGAACCGCATTGCCGAGAGCCGGCATCCGATGCTGGACAAGAAGACGCTGGAGGAGCTGAAGCGGGCAGGTCCGCCGAAGCCGCCGGCGGCGCCGGCGCAGCAGGCGAAGATATCGCCACCGGCCATGCCTGCGCAGCCTCCACAGTCGCAGGCGCCGAACCAGGCGCAGAACCAGCAATCGGGACAGTTGCAGAACGCCCTTCCGCAGGACAATCCGCGTTTGCCCGCGCAGCAGCAGAGCACGCCGAAGTTTCCCACCAGCATGGCCGGCATCATGTCGCCGGGCTCGTCGATTGAGCAGGCCGAGCGCGCGGTGGCGGCGCGGCGTGGCGGCGGCACCTTCGGCGGCGGCGGCGATTACGGCGTCGGCCCGGGAGGAAGCGCACGGGTGCAGGGCAACCTCGAGGTGCTGACCGACACCGAGGGCGTGGACTTCGGCCCATATTTGTCGCGCGTGCTGCAGGCCGTGCGCATGAATTGGTACAACCTCATCCCCGAAGAAGCGCGGCCGCCGCTACTGAAGAAGGGCAAAGTTTCAATCGAGTTCGTCATCCTGAAAGACGGCAAGGTGGGGGGAATGAAGATCGTCGGGCCCTCCGGCGATGTCTCACTCGACCGCGCGGCCTGGGGCGGGATCACGGCCTCGCTGCCGTTCGCGCCCTTGCCGACGGAGTTTCACGGGCCATATCTCGGGTTGCGCTTCCACTTCTACTACAATCCCGGCAAAGGCGACATCGAGTAGCGGCGAGGGTGCCGTCGGCTGAAAGCCGAGTCAAAGAAATCCAAAGCACGCTTAGACGCTGGCCTGAAGGCCAGCACTACCCGAACAGCGCCTCGCAACGAGTTTTTCAGCGGCCCCGCAAAGCCGGCTCGGCATTCAGCGCGACGGCTCGCAACATGGCGTCCAGGCCAGCGCGAGGAATTGCGCGCGTCTTACAGCTTGCGCAGCACCTCGAAAATGTCGTCGTTGCTGGGCACCTGCCCGATGGGATAGATCCTGCTGAAGACGAGCTTGCCTTGCTTGTCGATGATGAACAGGGCGCGCTCGTTGATGCCGGGGATGGGATCGCCCTCGCGCAGGACACCGAACTTCTGTGCGACCTCGCCGTGCGGGTAGAAATCGCTGGCGAGGGGAAAGCCCATCATGCCGATTTCTTTTTTCTGCCAGGCGGTGTGGCTGGGGATGGAATCGACGCTGATGCCGACCAGTTGGGCATCGTAGCCGGCCAAGCGCTCCAGGTCGCTGTTCAGGCTGGGCAGTTGCGAAGCGCAAACCGGCGTCCAGTCCGCCGGATAGAAGGCCAACACGACATTCTTCTTGCCACGATAGTCGCTCAGCCGGAATTGACTCTTGATGTTGCCCACCACCGCCGGAAGTTCAAAGTCCGGCACTTCATCGCCTATCTGCAAGATCGCCATCCACTCCTCCTGACGCCGGGCGCAAACAGCGATTCTAGAGGCGCGTGTTGGGGGCGGGCAAGTCACGCGCGCCACGATGTTACAAATTTGTGAATGGCTGAGATCGGCCGCTGGACTTTGAGCGGCTACCGCACTGGATTCCGCCGGCGCTCCTCGCCGCGAAGATATTCCTCGACCTGCGGCTTGTGCTCGTGCGCAGCCCATTCAGCGGGCGTGGCCTGCCACATGGTGTCTTTCAAGTCGAGAGCGGCGCCGTGCTCGACCAGCAAGCGTGCCAGCGCGACACGTCCGGCTGCTGCGGCCTGATGCAGCGGCGTTGAGTGCGAATGACCCCCAACCGGGTTGTAACGGTTTGGGTCTTCGCCCGCGTCGAGCAGCATGCGGACGATCTCGATATGCCCGAACTGCGATGCGAGCGCGAGCGCCCAATGACGATCGTCGCTGCTGGCGGTGGGGAGCAATCTAGCCGCTTCTTGTGCACGGCCCAGCGCTGCTGCCGCCGGTAGATCAATCCGCGCGCCTCGTCCCACCAGCTCATTCGCAGCTTCGAATTCGCGATGGATGAGTGCCGTACGCAAAGCGCTATTGGGATCGGCGCCGTAGTTGCACAGCAGATCGATCAGCGGCAGCTGCGCTCCGGTCTGATGCGCGACGAGGCTGCTGGCAACCAGAGCCAGCGTCTCCTCCAGCGCCGGTTGCGTGACACCGGCCTCGAGAAGGACTCTTGCAACCTCGACAATGTTCTTCGGCAGAGTGCCGCGGCGGGTGGGGTTTTCTGCGACGAACTCCAGCAGCGTCGGATTGCGAAAATAATTGCCGCCTTCGAAGACGACCTGCTGTCGCGCGAGGACAGGATGTTGCCGCAGGTGCTCGCGTAATCCGGCGACATCGCCCGCATCCAGCAGGTCGACGGCGCCACGGAAAACTGGATCTTCGATCCGCTCGTGATGCGGTAGATCTAGTCGCCCGGAGAGCGTGGGACGTTCGATGTGCTGTTTCAGTCGCGGCCAGCTGGGGAATCCTGATTCGCGTGCAATCGTGAGCTGCGCGTCGCTGAGCTTCACAGGAGCGGCAAAAATCTCGGCATCGCTAGCGTTGCGGAAGCGCGGATGGAACTCGCGGATTCGCTGGGCGGCATCGGGACGGCGCTCGGCATGATGCTGCAGCAGGTCCTTGGCTTGATGTTTCAGGTGCTGGAGGCTGGGCTTGGGCGGTAGTGGTCTTACCGGCATGACGAACTTCCTTTCGCGCGCCCGAGGTCCGCATATAAGGGGCAGAAAGTTAGTTCGCAAAACTGAATTGTGGTAGATCGGGTGGACTTCTGTCCTTTCCGCGGACCGGATGCGCCCCACGCGCTGAGGCGATTGTAGCGCGAAACAGGTTACAGCTCCACTTCCTGCAGCACCGGCTTAGGAGGAGGAATGGTGTGCAGCGCCTCGACCATAGCATCGGCGAATTCACTGGTTCCGGCGGCGCCGCCGACATCGCGCGTAGTGTGCTGCTTTTCGCCGTAAACCTTCTCCAGCGCCAGGCGAATGTGGTTGGCGGCGTTCTCCTCGCCAAGATGGCGCAGCATCAGAATGCCGGAGCGCAAGACGGCAGTCGGATTGGCGATGTCTTTGCCGGCAATGTCGGGGGCCGAGCCGTGCACCGCCTCGAAGATCGCGCAGTGCTCGCCGAAGTTCGCGCCGGGCACTAGTCCCAGGCCGCCGACAAACGCCGCACACAGGTCGGAGATGATGTCGCCGTACAGGTTTTCCAGCAGCAGCATGTCGTACTGATACGGGTTCATCACCAGCTGCATGCAGGTGTTGTCGACGATGTGCTCGCCGTAGGTGATCTCCGGGTATTCCTTTGAGACGTTGCGCGAACAGCGGATGAAGAGCCCATCCGACAGCTTCATGATGTTGGCTTTGTGGATGGCGTGGATCTTTTTGCGGCCGGCGCGGCGCGCGTAATTAAAGGCAAAGCGGGAAATGCGGGTCGAGGCTTTCTCGGTGATGATCTTCAGGCTTTCGACTACGCCGGGAACGACCTCGTGCTCGATGCCGGAGTAGAGGCCTTCGGTATTTTCGCGTATGACCACGAGATCGACGCCGGGATAGCGCGTGGGTACCGCCGGCAGATTGCGGATGGGCCGGAAGTTGGCGTAGAGCTCGAATTGCTTGCGCAGCGCGACATTGATGCTGGGAAAGCCGCCGCCGATCGGCGTCGTGACCGGGCCTTTCAGGCCAACGCAGGTGCGCTCGATGGATTCGATGAGCTCTTTAGGAATGTACTCTTTGTATTTTTCGTAAGCTTCGGCGCCGGCGGCGAAGCTCTCCCATTCGAACTTCACGCCGGTAGCTTCCAGGATGCGAACGGTGGCGCGAACGACCTCAGGGCCGATACCGTCGCCGGGAATAAGGGTGACTTTGTGGGCCATGTAGATTTAAGAGGGCGCAACTTTAGCTGCGCCGCATGAAAGCGCTCCAATGTCGAGTGGCGCACCGCTTCAGCGGTGTATTTCGGTCTAAGAACGAAACGGCTTCAGCCGCTGAGGTATACCTCAGGCGCTAAAGCGCGGTTTCCAGTATGGTTCTCCAATGCACGCCTGAAGGCGTGCTCCACCCCATTCAATCCCCCGACTTCGCCTTCACCGCAGGGCTTTCTTTCGTGTCCAGCAATTCTTTCAACTCGGTCATGAACTCGCCCACGTCCTTGAAGTCGAGATAGACCGAGGCGAAGCGCACATAGGCCACCTTGTCGATGCGGCGGAGGCGGCTCATGATCAGCTCACCGATCTGGCTGGTGGTGCGCTCGCGCTCGGCCGAATCGATGACCAGGCCTTCGGCGTCGTTGACGATCTGCTCCAGCTTGCCCATCGGCACCGGGCGCTTCTCGCACGCCCGCAGCAGGCCGTTCAGCACCTTCTGCCGCTCGAATTTCTCGCGGCGCCCGTCTTTCTTCACCACCATGTAAGGGATTTCGTCGATGCGCTCATAGGTGGTGAAGCGCTTCTCGCACTTCAGGCATTCGCGGCGGCGGCGAATCGATTCGCCTTCTTTGCTTTCGCGCGAATCGACGACTTTGTCGTTTTCATGGCCGCAGAAGGGACACTTCATCTGGAGAGAGCGGGCGGGGCCCGAAGATCGATTGTAACAGGGTAAAATCGGGGCGAGTTTGCTAACCACGGAGGCACAGAGACACAGAGAAAAATCGGGCGGAAGGAACTCTGTGTCGGTGTCTCTGTGGTTTGATACGTTCGTCTTTGGGTAAGGAAGCCATGAGGAAAGATCAGAACAAGCCGCCTGCCGATGCCACGCGCTGCATTCACTCCGGCGAAGACCGCCATGGAAAGGCCGCGCCGCTGACCACGCCCATCGTGCAGACATCCGTGTTCACCATTCCCGGCGTCGAGGGACTGCGCGAATACGCGGCGGGCG
The DNA here is from genome assembly GCA_035651035.1 of Terriglobales bacterium. Taxonomy (GTDB): domain Bacteria; phylum Acidobacteriota; class Terriglobia; order Terriglobales; family Acidobacteriaceae; genus Bog-257. The sequence continues at coordinate 22,270 of DASRGM010000090.1, read as the reverse complement.
ACAGCGGCATGTATCTGTACTCGCGCTACGGCAATCCTACGGTGACGGCGGTGGAGGAGAAGATCGCGGCGCTGGAAGGGGCCGAAGCCGCAGTCGCAACCTCGAGTGGGATGGCGGCAGAGCTGATTGCGGTGCTTGCCGCCTGCCGGGCGGGCGACGAAATCGTCTCTATGCTGGACGTTTACGGTGGCACCGTGAAGCTGTTCGAGCAAGTGCTGCCCCGCTGCGGCATCAAGACGCGCTTTATTCCATATCACGACATTAAGAACGCCGCGCGCTACTTCAGCCGCAAGACGCGGATGCTGTTTCTGGAGTCGCCCACCAATCCGACTCTGCGCTGTGTCGATCTCGAAACGCTTTGCGAGCTGGGCCGCAAGCGCAAGGTCTGTGTTGTGGTCGACAACACCTTTGCCACGCCGGTGCTGCAGAAACCGATGGAACTTGGCGCCGACATGGTGCTGCACTCGGCAACGAAGTATCTCGGCGGGCATAGCGACCTGACCGCGGGTGTCGTGGTTGGCTCGAAGAAATGGATGGAGCTTGCCCGCACGATGATGATCTACACCGGCGGCGTGCTCGATCCCGGCTGCGCCTATCTGCTGCTGCGCGGGCTGAAGACGCTGGATGTGCGTGTCGAGCGCGCCTGCCGCAACGCGCAACGGATCGCCGAGGCGCTCGAGCAGCATCCCAAGGTCGCGCGCGTCTACTATCCCGGCCTGCCGAAAAGCGAGTCGCACGAAATCGCGCGGCGGCAGATGAAAGACTTCGGCATGATGGTTTCCTTCGACCTGCGCGGAGGGGGACGCGCGGCGGAGCGCTTCATCGATGGCCTCAAGCTGTGGTATCTGGCGGCCAGCCTGGGCGGCGTGGAATCGACCGTGTCTTATCCCGTGCTGGCGTCGCACATCGGGCTTAGCGCGAAGCAACTGGAGCTGCTGGGCGTCTCGCCTGCAACCGTTCGGCTCTCGGTGGGGATCGAGGATGCTGGCGATCTGCTGGGGGACCTGGAGCAGGCGCTGGCGCGGGCGTGAGCGCCGATAGCAGTGTGGCTGGCAATATGCCGGTGATCGGCTGCGATGCGTCCGGCTGCTACACTATCCAGTTTCTTAAGGAGCAGCTGTTAGAGCATTTCCGCGATCGCTGCGATCGGTAGAGCGAGCCTCACGCGCGTTCACTGTCGTTTCCGGGAGGGATGTTGCAGTCCGCTGCGTGTGCAGCGGCCTGCAACATCGAATGTCACGATGGGCCGGCTAAACGCGGCGCTTGAAGCGCCGCTCTACCAAATTGCAGCTCGTCGTCACGGAACAAGGCCGAATGCCCAATGCTGCTTCTCGGAGGCATCATGTCACGCCACATCTTCTTCTTTCTGATTTGCTGTTCGCTGTGCGCCCCGGCGCAGAACAAGCGCCCCTTCACTTTCGAAGACATGATGCAGCTGAAGCGCATCGGCGAGCCCGTGGTCTCGCCCGACGGCAAGTGGGTGGCGTTCAGCGCCGTCGATGTTGATCTGGAGAAGAACACCAAGACGCCGCACTTGTGGATCGTGCCCATTGCCGGCGGTGAGGCGCGGCGGCTGACGCCGGAGACGGGCAAGGGCGAGGACCGCATTCGATTCTCGCCCGATGGCAAGCGCGTGTCGTTTGAGTCGTCACGCGACGGCGGTTCACAGCTCTATGTGCAGGAGTTCGACACGGCGAACGGAACGCTTAGCGGCGAACCACGCCAGGTGACGACGATCTCGACAGAAGCTTCAGGGGGAACCTGGTCGCCGGACGGCAAGTGGATTTTGTTTGTGTCGTCGGTCTATCCCGATTGCACCGACGACGCGTGCAATAAGCAGCGTGACGAGGAGAAAGCCCAATCGAAGGTGAAGGCGAAGATCTTTACCCAGCTGATGTTCCGGCATTGGACGAGCTACTTCGACGGCAAATACAGCCATCTGTTCCTCATCGATGCCTCGTGTACCTCAGCCCCGGAGAGCTCAGAGAGGAATGCGGCTTGCGTCGCGCGCGATCTGACGCCCGGCGCGCATGACGTGCCGCCGTTCTCGCTCGGTGGGCAGGACCAGTACTCGTTCTCGCCCGACGGCAAGGAGGTCGCCTACACCAGCAACATCGACAAGGTGCAGGCGACGAGCACGAACAGCGACATCTTCATCGTGCCGGTTGCGGGCGGCGCGCCTAAGAAGATCACCAGCAATCCCGGCAGCGACTCGACGCCGCTGTATTCGCCCGACGGCAAATACATCGCGTATCGCTCGCAACTGCGCGGCGGCTACGAGAGCGACCGCTTCCGCCTGATGCTCTACGAGCGCTCGACCGGCAAGATCACCGACATGACGCCGAACTTCGATCGCTGGGTGGATTCGATGGCGTGGTCACCGGATTCGAATGACATCTACTTCACCGCTGAAAATGCAGGGCAGTCCCCGATATATCGGCTCGTCATCGATCCAGCCAAGTTTCCTCAGGAGTGGCTGCGGTCGCTCTTCAAAGAACCCGTGGAAATTGAGGATGGATTCAACGACAGCCCGGTTGTGACGCCGGATGGGAAAGGGATCGTTTTTGATCGCATGTCAGTTCGGTTTCCCAACGAAATCTTCATTCGGCGAATCGACAATATAGGGCTGACCCACGGGTTGAGTACTGAAGTCGGCGGGGACGTCGAGACACGTCAAATGGGCGCGCCGCTCACTCATTTGAACGAGCCCGTTCTCTCGCAAGTCCAGATGCAGCCGCTCGAACCCTACTGGTTCGAGGGCGCAAACAAAGAAAAGGTACAGGGCTTCGTCGTCAAGCCGCCGAACTTCGATGCGAGCAAGAAATACCCCGTTAAGTACCTCATCCACGGCGGCCCGCAGGGCGCGTGGGGCGATGACTGGTCGTATCGCTGGAACCCCGAGCTGTTTGCCGCCAACGGCTACGTGGTCGTGATGGTCAACTTCCACGGGTCGACGGGCTACGGGCAGAAGTTCATCGACGCCATCAACGGCAACTGGGGCGGCGCCCCCTTCGAGGACCTGATGCTCGGCCTCAACTACGCCGAGCAGACCTATCCCTACATCGACAAGGAGCGCGAGTGCGCGCTGGGCGCCAGCTACGGCGGCTACGCCATCAACTGGATCGAGGGCCACACCAACCGCTTCAAGTGCCTGGTCGTGCACGACGGCATGTTCAACACCGAGTCGGCCTACGGCACGACCGAGGAGCTGTGGTTCAACGAGTGGGAGTTCAAGGGCACGCCGTGGACGAACCGCGAGCTCTATCGCAAGTGGTCGCCGCACCTGTCGGCCGCGAACTTCAAGACGCCGATTCTCGTCGTGCACGGCCAGCTCGACTACCGCCTCGACGTCTCGGAAGGCTTCCAGATGTTTACCACCGCGCAGCGGCTGAAGATTCCATCGAAGATGCTCTACTTCCCCGACGAGGGCCACTGGGTGCTGAAGCCGCAAAACAGCCGACTCTGGTACCGGACAGTGAATGATTGGGTCGATCAGTGGACGCGGGAGAAATGACGCTCGCCGTCCATTCCAGGCCGCAACGGCGGCTCGAGCGATTTTTTCGTTCCCCGTATCTTTGCTACGGCCTTTTGCTTGTGGTGATTCTCCTGTTCGCGGGCATCCGGTATCGCTTGCGGAGTATGCCTCTGGAGCGCGACGAAGGCGAGTACGCCTACGCCGGGCAGCTCATGCTTGAGGGCGTTCCGCCTTATCAACTGGCCTACAGCATGAAGTTGCCGGGCATCTACGCTGCCTATGCGCTGATCCTCGCCGTCTTCGGCCAGACAGCTTCCGGAATTCGCCTGGGCTTGCTATTGGTAAACGCTGCGGGCGTGCTGTTGATGTACTTCCTGGCCGCTCGCTTGTTCGATCGCTTGGCGGGAATCGTCGCCGCCGCCGGCTATGCCGTGCTCTCCACCAGCGCTTCCGTCCTCGGATTTTCGGCTCACGCCACTCATTTTGTTGTGCTGTGCGTACTGGGTGGGGTGTTGCTTCTGATGCGCGCGCTGGAGTCTGGAAAGACCTGGCTTTTTTTCTGCAGCGGCCTGTTGTTGGGAATAGGTTTTCTGATGAAGCAGCACGGGATTTTCTTCGTGCTCTTTGGCTTAACGTATCTGCTGTGGTGCGAGCTGCCCCTGCCTATCCATTGTCGCTCGCTGGCGCCCAAGGCGGCCGGCTATCTGTCGGGAGCCGCTCTTCCGTTTGCCTTCACTTGTGTGCTGATGTATCGGGCAGGCGTCTTCCGCACCTTCTTGTTTTGGACCTTTGGTTATGCCCGCGAGTATGCCGCGAATGTGCCGGCATCCCAGGCCTGGCAGAACTTACACCGCGGACTCGTGCTGCTGGTCACCCCGCAGGTCCTTATCTGGTGCTTTGCCTTAGCAGGTCTCGTTGCGATCTGGAGCCGCAGCACACGTCATAGGTTTTTCCTGGGCTCATTCCTGGTTTTCTCGTTGCTCTCGGTGTGTCCCGGGTTTCGCTTTCGCCTGCACTACTTCGTCCTGATACTTCCGGCCATCGCATTACTGGCGGGGGTGGCGGTGAGCGCGACGGCGCGCAACCTGTATGGACGGACCGCCTCGTGGAAATCGGCAGCTGTCCCCGCGCTAGTTTTCCTGCTCGCTTTCATTCTCACGATTTTTCATCACAGGGCGCTGCTGTTTTCGATGGATCCGGTCGCCGCCTCCAATGCCATGTATGGAGTCACCCCGTTTTTGGCCGCAGAAGAAGTTGCCACCCACATTGAAGGAGCAACCAGCCCCGCCGATCGCGTCGCCATCTTCGGCTCCGAGCCCGAAATCTATTTCTACTCTCACCGGCACTCGGCTACGGGATACATCTACACCTATCCGGTCATGGACTCGCGGCAGTACGCGCCGCTCATGCAGGAAAACATGATCGGGGAAATCACCGCGGCCAATCCCGCAGTCGCGGTATTCGTCAGGAGCAGGGACTCGTGGGCTGAGACACCGATCCAGAAAGCGCTGATCACCGATTGGATGGGCCAGTATCTCACCGGCCATTACTCACTTTTCGGAGTCGTGGACCTGACGGATCCGCCAACCTCCCATTGGGAGGCCGATGCGATAAATTATCGGCCCAAGTCGCGGGATGCCATGTTCGTATATAAGCGCCGGACGCGTGATTCCGATTAAGCTCGTTCTGAAAGGGACATGGCTTCGGCCGTGCCGTGGGAGCCGCTGAATTCGAAGAGCTTTGGCTCGGCGCTCACCTGCGAGCAACTTCATCGAAGCTTCCTTAAGCGTCTTCAGCGTGTAGCATTCTGTCGCCGTCGCTGCTCGCTTGCCTTCATGATCTCGCTCATGTCCCCCACTGGCCGAATCTCGAAGGTGTTGCCGTACTTCAAGGCCGGATGCTGCGACATGAGCTGTACCGCCTGATTCATGTCCCGCGCTTCAAGGACGAGAACACCGCCAAGTTGTTCCTTGGTCTCCGCAAAGGGACCGTCCGTAGTTGCGACTTTGCCGTTCTTCCAATAGACGGTCAGGGCGGTTTCCTGAGGCTGAAGCGCTTCTCCACCAGCCCAATGGCCGTTGGCGCGAAGATGGTCGTCGTAGTCGAAGCATGCGTCGAACATGGCGTTTCGCTCGGCATCGGGCAAGCTATCGAATTTGTCTTTGTCGTAGTATCCGAAACAGAGGTATTTCATTGTTCTTCTCCGATTGGTAGGGTCAGCAGCACAGCTTGCGCGCTGGATCGTTCACCGTATAGTCGTCGCGCATGGGGAAAATCGACAGCAGAAGCGAAACTCTATTGCAATTCTCTCAGCCGGGCACGCCGGCACCCCCATGAAAAAACGCAGGAAGGTTCGGTCTGCGCCAGTTCCCTCCATGATCTCTGAGCTCGGCTTACTCCGCCGCGTCACCGTAGGAGCTGGTGCGCAAGGGACCGTTCGGCTTGTAGGTGCTGATGATGACGCCCGAGCCCACAGCCTTGGTGCTGACCAGCGCGAGTTCGCGTGGCGGAGTTCCGTCCGAGAAGATACGTTTGCCTTTGCCGAGCAGCACCGGAAAAACGAGCAGCAGGAGCTCATCCGCAAGCTCGTGTTCGAGCAGCACCGGTGTCAGCTCCGAGCTGCCCCAGACGACCAGCTGCGGCCCATCTTTTTCCTTGATGCGGCGAATGCCCTCGACAATGTTCGTTCCAAGGTCCTTGGCCGGTCCCCAGGCGAGGCTGTCCGGGCGGTGGGTGGCGACGTATTTCGTCGCCGCGTTGATGCGGTCCGCGACCGGGCTCTTCGGGGCCTTCGGCCAGAAGCCGCTAAAGATGTCGTAAGTTCGCCGGCCCAGCAGCAGATCGAAATGCTCGCCTTGACCTTCGACAATGGCTTTTCCCCCATCGGGGTCGGCATGGGGTCCCGCCCATCCGCCGTAGGGATAGTTGCCGTCTTCGTCCGGCCCGCCGGGCGCCTGAATCACGCCATCCAGCGTGATGTGTTCCATGATCCTGATCTTTCTCATTGTGGTCTCCGTTTACACGGTTCGCCTCGCCTGCCCTCGGCGGCCGCAGATTGTTCTAATTAATGTTTCAAGTAATGAAGCGCAACAGATCCAGATTTGAAATTTCTTGACTCGACAAGCTTCAGGCGCAGTTTTTCCCCCAGGCTGGCGCCTTCCAACAACCGCCTGCCTTCTCCTGCAATGATTGGTGAAACGACAAAACGGTATTCGTCAACCAGACCAAGCTCGATCAGTTGTGATGGAATATCTACACCGCCGACCACAATGTTCTTGCCTGGTACTTGTTTTAATTTAACTATTTCGTCGCGAAGGCTCGTTCGGACAATTCTCGTATTCCCATCGTCGACACTGCCTAAGGATCGGGAGAAAACAACTTTCTTGACGGAGTCGAAGGCATGAGCAAAGTCCCTGTCTGTCTTCGTCGCGGACTGGTCTCTGGCGACATCCGGCCAATAAGGAACCATTAATTCATAGGTTTTGCGCCCGAAGATTTGCAGGTCAATGTCACGCATGAGATCGGTAAAATATTCAAGCGTTTCGTCGTCCGCAAGCACCTTGTCATGGTCGAAGCAGCCATCGATGGTGAGGTTGATTGCGTAAATTAGATTCCTCATTTGATTGTCCTCTCTTTACAGGTTTGGCGTTGCTCCTATAGCCACTGCGGCGCATGCTCCGAGGCCCGAGTGGCCAGCCTTTACTTGTTTTCGCCGTTTTCTTGTTCCGGGGCCGGGAAGAAAAGGAGCTCGCGCACCTCGCCCGGGACATCGCAGGCGATGGCAGCTTTCTTCGCCCACTTGAGAGCCTCGTCCATATTGGCTGCTTCCAGAATCCAAAATCCGCCCATGTGCTCCTTGGTCTCGGTGTATGGTCCGTCGGTGATGAGCACCTTGCCGTCGGACTGCCTCCGCACCGTCTTGGCGTTGGCGGCCGGGGAAATGCCGCAGGCGAACTTCCTGGCGCCGGTAGCAACCAATTCGCGGTTGAGGGCGTGGATCTCTTCCATCATCGCTTCGGTTACGACGGACGGATCGAAGTCGTCGGGAATGTAGTTACAGATCAGATATTGTGGCATGACGTTTTCTCCTTGCTTTCTTTGTTGTCGGCGGAGGCGGACCTGAAGGCCCGCTCTACCTGCTCATCAGATAGTCGTTGGGGAGACGAAAAATCGACCGGCACCCCAATTTTTATTTCAGCTGCCGAATCCGCTCCTCGAGGAATTGGCGCTCCGGCTCCTGTTGGGTGAGCGCCAGGGCCTTCTCATAAGAGGAGCGGGCCTCAGCGGTCCTGCCGAGCCTGCGGCACAGATCTGCGCGGGCGGAATGCGCCAGGTAGTAATTTGCCAATTCGCCATGTTCCAGGATCGCGTCGATATGCCTCAGACCGGCCTCGGGACCGTCGCGCATGGCAATGGCCACGGCACGATTCAGATGGACAACCGGCGAAGGCTGAATGCGCACCAATTGGTTGTAAAGGGCGACAATCTGCCGCCAGTCAGTCGCAGCGGGCGATTCTGCCTGCGCATGAACGGCCGCAATCGCAGCCTGCAGGGTGTAGGAGCCGAAGCGGCGGGAGTTCAGGGCTTGCTCCACCAATGCCAATCCTTCTGCGATCTGCTGCCGGTTCCAGAGCGAGCGGTCCTGGTTCTCCAGCAAAATCAGCTCGCCGCTGGGAGAGGTTCTGGCGGCGCGACGCGATTCCTGAAGCAACATCAAGGCAAGCAGCCCCATGATTTCCGGCTCCGGCTGGAGTTCGCTCAGCAGCCGTCCCAATCGAATGGCCTCGCCGGTGAGCTCGGCCCGCGTTACCTCCGCACCCGCCGCAGCCGAGTAGCCCTCGTTGAAAACGAGATAGATGACCTGAAGCGCGGCGTCCAGCCGCTCCGGCAGCTCCTCGGGCGTCGGCACCTCGTAGGGAATCGGCGTCTCGCGAATCTTTGTCTTGGCGCGCACAATGCGCTGCGCCAGCGTCGCCGGCGTAATGAGAAATGCCCGGGCGATTTCTTCTGTCGTCAGGCCGCAGATTTCGCGCAGAGTGAGCGCCACCTGTCCTTCCGGAGGCAGCGCGGGATGGCAACAGGTGAAGATCAGACGGAGGCGATCATCTTCGATCTCCTCGTCGTCGAGCGGGGCGTCGCTGATGCGCGATTCGATGTGCGCAACAAGATCTTTCTGTGCTCCATCGAAGCGCGCGCGCCGGCGGATCACGTCGATGGCCTTGAAGCGTGCGGTTGAAATAAGCCACGGGCGCGGCTTTTCCGGAATGCCGGCCAGCGTCCATGACTCCAGAGCAGCAGTGAACGCCTCGTGCATCGACTCTTCGGCCAGGTCGAAGTCGCCCAGCAGGCGCACGAGCGTCGCCAGAACGCGGCCCGATTCCGACCGGTACAGAGCTTCAATGGTCCTGCTGATTGCTTCGGGCACAGGCGGGGGCATCTAGGCCAAGCTAGCAAAGGGAGCGGCCCGAAACAACTGCGCCCTGACCTCGCGTGGCCCCGGTGTCGAGGTCAGCGGGCGCGGCACTTGTCCAGTGCGATAGGAAATTTCCACCAACCACACCCTGCTGTGCGCTAGGGGGTAATTTCGAAAACCGTTCCTCGGCGGTCAGATCCACCGAACCTCGTCGTGCCGTAGAGATTGCCGGAAGCGTCGCGGATTAACCCCGCCTCGGGCGATGAGCCATCACTTCCCGTGAAGCTGTGCAGCACGCTCTCCGTATATTCCCCCTGCATGTTGGGCACTAACACGAACGCTGTCCCAGCATTGATGGAGCCGCCACCCTGAGAGGTGGTGCCGTAGAGATTGCCGCCGGGAGCGAAAATCAGACCAGGCAGGGCTTAATCGGCTGCACCACGACGCTGATAGAATGCGAACATTTCTCCCGTGGACCATACTCACTGTAAGCCGCTTCGGGAATGTGGACCTAGCGCGCGGAAATTTCGCCGCGGAAGTTAGAGCGGCGCCGGAACTTGCGTCTATGAAGTCAAAGACGCCCCGTCCTCCGTCTTGGCTTTCTTAAAATCTCTAGAGATTCCTGATAGAGGTCACTAGCCTTGGTTGAGAGGCAGTAGCGGCCTGTCCAGGCGTGAAGAGGCGCCCTGACACTCCGCTACGGCGCTGACACGTTGATGGTGCACGTGGTGCTCACATGCTTACCTGTCCCGTCGATCACCTGCGGCATGAATTGGTAGTTGCCCGGCATTTTCGGCAGGCCGTAGATGTAGGGACCGCCCGGGGCGTCAAGTTGCACCAACCCGGGGGGCAGCCCGGGGATGGTGTATTGGTACTCGGGCGAACCGCCGGTTGGCACCACCTGCGAAGCGTAAGGCACGCTTACCTGCGCGGTAGAAGAGGGGCAGCCCAGCGCTAATGGAGCGGATGCGAGCTCAATGTAAATTGCCACTCCACCCCAATCAAATTTGGTTGAAGTGTTGGCGGCTCTCTGCAAAGCATGCGGTCCGGGTCCCACAGCGCGGTGGCCGGCATCAGCATTGCTGGAGTACGGACCATGACCCGAAAGGTAGTCCGTGCCGTCGTCAGCCGGACAAAAATGACTCTGGCAGTTTATGGACTGGAAATAATCCAAACTATTAGACAGCCAATTCTCCCACCAGGTTATCGGAGTAGGCTGCTGGTTCACCTGGAGCAAACTGCCAAGCATTAAGTCATTCGCGTGACTCGTTCTGGGCAGAACAAGCAGTGGCTGTGCGGAGACCGTGGGCTGGCTAGGGCGCCTCGGATCGAAACTACCAGAAGACATGCTTGTAGTCTCAACGGTTCCGTTGTAGCCCGGCACATCGTATACCTTGAGCGTAGCCGCAGCCGATTCGGCAAGCGTCACGGTGACCTTGCATTGCGAACCCGACTGGCCATCGTTATTTGACGTTCCGCTGTACCAGGCTATGTAGCCTTGATCATGGTTAGTTTGAGATCCAAAAGATAGAGACCCGCTGCTGACCAGTGACCACGATCCCGGCCCCGAAGAGGGCACGCACCCGCTGATGTTGATCGGAGGGTTGACGGGCATCGTCGGGTCCGGCGTCGCGATAGCCACCTCGAAAAACAACGGGTCGTTGTTGTTGGGCTTGAAAGAGCCTGATACCAGCGAGGTGCCGGAAGCGACCACGCCGCACGTGCTGTTGGTGACGTTCTGGTCGGTAAGCGGAGGAGAACAACCGCTGTCCGTCGTGGGCGCAGGATGCCAGCGGCACAGTATGCCATTGCTGGCTGACCCTGGTTGGTCGAGAGCACAAGACCACTTTTGCTTCTTGTCGCGCGCGATTCCAAAGACTGCGCCCTCGTTAAGCAGAGGGCCCGCACAAAGGTTGGCGTTGTCCGGATAGTCGTAATTGGCCGGAAGGTTACTGCACAGGGGAACCACTTGGGCCTCGGTGATAGGCACGCTTGTACCCCCCGGGGCGAAGATCATCCGGTAAAGCGGCGAGTCGCCGTCAAAGACTTCAGGATCATTCGGCCAAGTGTAAGCGCCGTGAAATATCTGGTGAATGGTATCGTCGCCGACGCAAGGGACTAGGGTGCCATCGGCGCGCCTGACATCCGCACAGCCCCCGGTTGGCGGCTGGGCGCCGAAGGTCAACTGGGTGCCCTTGTGGGTATCCAAGAGGTTCAGCGAACCGTACGTGAAGGTGCAGGCCACGTCACTGGCTGGAGACCCCGGCGGCGGATTGAGAAAGTCGATGAGACCGATCGGACAGCCTTGGTACCCCCCTTTGTAAAATCCCCGCAACGAGCAGACGCCCATCATTTGCTGCGACGGAGTGTTGTACCAGCACGCAGCATGCACGTTCGGCTGTCCGTTGACTACGCAGTCTGCGTCGGTCCTGCACGGCTGGTTGTACAGGTTTCCATCACCTGCGCAAAATACCAACCAGGGATAGCATTTGGGGTCGTTGGGGTCATTCGGATCGCAGCCCGCGGCCGGTGGGCCGTCGAACTCTTGCTTCCCACAATTACTCAAGCAAGCCAGCGGGTTGTCCCCGGGCGGCATCGTCGGATTACCGTTTTCGTCCTCGATGACAAAAGCGAAGGTCTTAGTCTTGTCAATGTCTGAGCGCTTAATCGCGAAGCCGCTAATGCCGTTCGCATCTGTACAGTAAGGGAAGTTCCCGTTCGGATCCTCCAATCGCAGATCGGCTGCGTGCACTGAAAGAGGATAGTTATACATTAGCCACATCTGGTCAGTATCCTGACCAGCTAGAGGGTTGCATTTGGCTTGTCCCTTCAACGGCCCTGCAGGGCAGGTTGCCTGTTGACCGCCTACCGGCTGTAGGTCCACCGTTAGGTTCCCGCCGTTCACCAAGCTAATATCAGGATCATCGATAAAGATGCTTGGATCATTCGAGTCTTGGTAGAAAGTCCACTCTGAAATAGTAGTGAACCCTGCCTGCGAAAAGGCGGTTGAGCTGCAATCGTACTGGTCCGCGCAAGTCCCGGTTTCGCACTGCGCCCGATTTGTTGCGATGTCATAGCGGCACCCAGTTCGGGCCCACAAGTTGGGCCCCACGGGCCCTCCTTTGGGACATTTATTTTTCGGGCACCCCGTACGCTCCCATTGCTGGGGTATGTCTATGGTCAGGACATTAGGGTATGGATTATCCGGGGTGCCGGGCGTGCCGTAGGGCTGCATCACCCAGGTTCCCTCGCGTGGGAAAGCCGGGAAACCCAGCTCGCCTTGCCGATGGGCTGAATTAGCGGCCCCCAGAAGCGTCTGGCCCGAGCAGTTGACCATTTGCATCACTCTGTGGGAGCCATTCATCGGCACGGGTTGGGGGAGGCTATCCAGGTAGGCCTGTGAACACACGTCTGCTCCAGAAAGACGCGCCTGTTGTGCCTGAATCGGAATCGTCTGGATCAGGAACAGGACCAAACTAGCTCCGAGCGTCATGAAAGATGCGACGCGTAAACTACGATGGATGCGCAAATGCTTGTCACAACACAATTTGGGCCCTGAGCAAAGGCCGGTCATGCTGGGCTCCTAGAGCGAATTGTTTTCCCACGTTGAGTGAGGCGCGCAGTGTTCTACCGATGGAAGGCGAGCGTTTATAGCACGAAATCTTTCGCAACGTCAAGGTGCTCCACTCAAAACGCTTAGCTTCAGACCGCGGCGTATAGATAACTATCGCATGTCAACACCTTCGCATCGTTCCGTCCACGTCTGGCCGTTTTGTCGCGCATGGCTGGTCTGTCGCCGCACTCCGTTGTCGCGACTTAGGCCGTTCGTTTCAGCTTAACGAGTGGGTACGGCACCTGGTTTTACCATCACAGCGCTGTAGTAGATTCTGTAAACGGTCCTGCATCGCTCGACGAGCATTCGGCACAGTATCTATGCGGGTCGAAGCACCAGAGCACCTGGGCCAAAACCAGGTGGGTCGGTTCGAGGACGTAGTGCTCGTCGTAAGCTATCGGAAGATATTGGTCGGGGAGAGAGGATTTGAACCTCCGACCCCCTGGTCCCGAACCAGATTTCAGTTCTTGGTGAAATTTGGTGAAATGGGTGGATTCTAAGTGATTGCTGGTGCGCTATTTGCCCGCGGTTTGTGGATCTCTGTGGAAATGTGGTGAAGTTTGGAGGCGCGACCGTTACAAAATCGACTACAGCAAAGGCACCGAATAAAAGGCGAACATAGGGGCTTTGTGTGCTCCAAATCCAGTGCAAGAACTAGGTTACTTGCAGCATCAGTAATGAGACGATTTGATCGCGGCCTGGCAGAAGGAGTACAACGAAGAACGACCGCACAGCAGCGTGGGTTATCGTACACCGAAAGAGTTTGCCGCTCAGGCTGCGGTGGATTTCGTAATCACTGGTGTGGGGCAAGGGACCTCAAACGCCGGCCCCTTGCCCCACGCCCCCATCCCCGCCGAAAAAGCTAGAGGAAAAGGATGGGGTTTGTCGTAGTCTCAACTGTGCGGAGTAAGAGGGCAGGTCAGGGGCACACGTTCTTCTTCAAATTAGAGTGCCGTACTGGACGTATGGGCCTTTCCAAACATATTGGCCATCGATCCTGATGTAACCGATGGAATCTTGGCTTGTTACAAGGCATAAGCCGTTCTGAAACGCTTCAGCGCTGTAGAACGTAGGAGATAGAACCATTTGCCCTTCGATATCAACAAAGCCGCAAGGGGGCACAAAGCCGACCCGGTATTCCTTCTCCCTTACGGCAGCCAACCCTTCGGAGAACTGTCGAGCGTATGTGAACTCTGGGGGAATCACGACCCTCCCCGTTCTGTCGATAAAGCCGTATCTTGCTCCCCGCTTGATTAGAGCTCTGCCGCTACTAAAACTATCGGCTTCCTCAAAGGAATCACGAATTGCAAGTTCACCCCCCGGGTCGATAAACCCGTACCCTGCGCCTGTCCAGACCGGTGCCAGGCCTTCGCGAAAGTAGCCTGCCTGGCTTGCCTCCGGGCCAGATCGGCCAGGGCAAGTTCCCGGGAACTGGGGCTTGATTTTGAATGCTCCTGAGGGTGTGATGTACCCCCACAGATCGCCCACCTTAGCGGCAGCCAGACCCTCCGAAAAGCTGCACGCATCGTGAAGCACCGGCGGCACCAGTTCCGTGCCATTTCGGTCTACGAAGCCGTACCGCAACTTACCTTTTTCCTGCGTTCCGCAAACGGCGAATCCTTCCCTAAAAGACGCCATGAAGCTGTATTTAGGCTCAAGAATGAGATTGCCCTTCTGATCGACAATTCCCCATCTTCCTTTAACGCAAATGCTGGAAACACCCCGCTCGAAACGGCACCATCCCCACAATGCCGGATCAATGACAAACTCGCCGCTCGCGTTAATAACTCCCCATCGTCCCCCAATCTTGACCGATGCCACCCCGTCCCAAAACCGCGTACCCTCATCGAAGATCGGCTCAACGACGAGTTCGCCTTTAATATCGATATAGCCGACCTTGAAATGGGACCGGCTCCTCTCTTGACGAACAAAAATTGGAAACAATCTCGGATCTGCCATTGCAGTTACTCTATTTCGGCTGCGTCTACGACGATTCGGCCGATCGCGCCACTCACAAAATCGCCAACAGCTTCGGCATAAGCTCGTTGCTCCGATATCGTTCGGGCCCTAATCCCAGACTCAGCACGTCGCCGACTTCCGCGATGGTCACAAAGTCGGGCGTGTCGTCGCACTGCAGCACATTTCCCTTCAGGCGTCGTCTGAATCTCGCCGAAACGCGGGCTCATGTCTTTCAGGAGGCGCTTGAAATGTCCGTTGCGATCAGCGAACGCATCTCCGTACTTGTATGCCCCGATCATCTCAATGCCAACACATGTCATTAACGCCAATGGGAACGGTGCTTGATCCGAAGTCAGCGTATCGACTTGCCTCAGGAAGTATGCTTCCGTTCTCGTTTTGAAAGCCCTCGCCTTTGTGGCGACATTGAAGCGCTTCAGCTCCCGCATTTCCACGATTCGTGGATGTCCTTCAAATTGCGGCCCAAAAATCCAGGGCATATGTTGACCACCAGCATTCCTTCCCGATTCTCTCAAACGAATGCACTAGTTTTGCACGAAGATCGGCTTTAACACGTCTTTAGGCGACCCTCGTGTCTCGCCAAGAAGAGATTCAGTTGGAGAATCGGGAAAACGTGGCCGTCTACAAAATCGACTACAGCGATGTAGCGGTAAAACCAGAAGTCGCGTTCAACTTATTGAAAAGATTGGTCGGGGAGAGAGGATTTGAACCTCCGACCCCCTGGTCCCGAACCAGATTCTAGCTCTTGGTGAAATCTGGTGAAAAGCGGAGATTCCAAGTGATTGCTGTTGTGCGACTTGGAGCCGCCCTCTTGAAACGTGGTGAACCGCGGTGAAGTTTGGAGGCGCGACCGCTACAAAATCGACTACAGCTTGGCGAGCGAATAAATAGCGAAATACAATTTGCCCTCAGCCTCGCCTACCGTTCCAGAAGTGAGCGATTGACTGCATTCCCAGCCAGTCGCGAATTACTTCCCAATTGCTGATGGTTCGGGCGAATTCAAGGTTGCAAAACGCCGAAAGCCGGGCAGCTCGGGAATAGAACGGCATGCAAGGCTCAGGCGATGCTATGGCTGGCCACGTTCGTACCGCTCTCACCGAACAAGATAGTCGGCTAGAATGCAACTTTACTGAGCGTTCCTGGCCGATGTTAGAAACCAGAGCGGCGGCTGGGTTCATTGGGGCGAAATTACGAGGCCCGAAAGATGACAACATCAGGGCGTGAAGTACGGTTCGGCGTTCCAGAACAAACTTGAAAATCCATTTATCATCCGATAGAGAACTCCCCGATTTGACCGTCGGGAATTCGTTGGATGAGCCTACCATGACCTTACTCTGCTGAGGCGATAACGATGCGTAACATAGTCCGGATCGGGTTGATAGGTGGAACCCTCATCTTCGTAACTGGATGTGGATCGTCAAACGTCCCATCCGTAACCGCGACTTGGACAGCGGTGCAGAATGTTCCCAATATCGGAGCTGGCGCCATAGCATTGCTCACTGACGGTAGCGTGCTGGTGCACGACGAAGGCATTAACACTCAAGCCTGGGGCAACTGGTGGAGGTTGACCCCAGATATTAACGGCAACTATGCAACCGGAACCTGGGCGCAAGTTGGCACTCTGCCCTCCGGCTACGGTCCGCTCCACTTCGCAGCTGCCGTCCTGCCCGATGGCCGGTACATCATCGAAGGCGGCGAGGACAATCTCGGGGTTCGTGACGTCAAGACAACCATGGGAGCGATTTATGATCCGGTTACTGACCATTGGACCGCCGTAAATCCACCGCTGGGATGGCAGATGATCGGCGACAGTCCCAGCGTCGTTCTTGCTGACGGAACGTACATGCAGAGCAGTTGCTGCGACAGGCCGCCAAGAGCAGCGCTGCTGGATGCCTCAACTTTGACATGGACGCCGACCGGCGCAAATAAATTCGATCTTTATGATGAGGAAGGTTTGACGCTCCTACCCGGCGGCATGGTGTTGGACGTCGATGCCTACGTCGGACACGTTTACGACCCAAATGCGAAAAACTGGGAGATCTTCGATCCGAAGACTGGCAGTTGGAGCAGCCAAGGCAGCACTCCTGAGCAGTATTGGGATTCGGCGACAGATCTAACGGGGGGACAGGTCTCACACGAATTAGGGCCCGCCATGCTGATGCCCAATGGCACCGTACTGCAGACCGGCGCGAACGGTTATGCTGCCGGTCACAATGGCATTTACAGCTTAGTTAACAAGTCTTGGACAGAGGCTCCAGACTTCCCCGACGGTCTCGACATTGCCGACGGCCCGGCCGCACTGGAAAGGAATGGGAACGTACTGCTGATGACTAGTCCCGGCATTTTTCAAAGGGGGGCCGTTTTTCTTGAGTGGGACGGAAGCAGCTTCCACCAAGTTCTCGGTCCGCCACGCGCTCCCGACGACAGCTCCGATCTTGGTCAGTTCCTGATGCTTCCGACTGGGCAGATTATGTTCACGGATCGCAGCAATGACGTGGAATTACTCAATTCCGCTGGGCACAACTATACCGGTTGGAATCCAGAGGTGCGGATCTCCGATAAAGTTTATACGCGTGGGAATACCTACACTCTAAACGGCTTGAAGTTCAACGGTGCTTCTCAGAATAATGCCTACGGTGATGATTTCCAGGACGCAACCAATTATCCGCTCATGCGGCTTACCAATGTGAACAGTGGGCATGTTTTTTACGCTCATACGCATAACCACAGCACTATGGCGGTTGGTTACACCGGTCCGACCTCCACGCTTGTGGACATCCCGGCCAATATGGAAAAAGGTGTCACGAACATGCAAGTGGTAGTCAACGGCATCGCTTCGCGGAATTATACTGTGGATATTCAGTAAGCGGCCCTCGCGTACTCTGCTTTGCAGGTGAACGACGAATCCGGCGGCGAGCGCGACCAGCACAAGGATAATGCGCCGGCGAAATTGTTGATTCTCGCCTTCATACCTCCCTGATCTTAGCTTAGGGCATCAGTTGCCAAACGCAGCCACCACCCGCCCACGTGCGAGGTGTAGACGCCGCGCAGGAAGGTCCCGCAGATCAGCATGCGACCCCATCGGCCCGGCGCTGAAACTCCTTCAGCACCTTCGGAAGCAAGCCGCGATTGCGGCTGCGCGCAACGCGCAGGTGGGTCGACTCTGGGGCCGCCGTGATGCCAGGAGAGTATTGACCGGCCTGTTGGGATCGGGAACTCGGCCAGTTCGTGCTCGGGTGTGGGGCTGATGGGCCCGATGTTGGGGGCGAAATCACGATTGAACTCCTTCAGCGGCCAATCTGCAGGGAAAAAGTGCTTGCTGTCGATCCCGGGGCAAGCGCCTGAAGACCCTGTCCAGCAGCCTGGATTCCAAGCCCCCACAGGAAGCATTTCAATAAATCCTGCCAGGTACCGAACCCATGATTGCTCAAAATCAGGACGCCGCAGCCAAGGAGAAAAGTGAGTAAAGCCCATATGATCCATCCAATACCGCTTACGTAATCGAGTTGAACTGTAATTTCGTGAACTGATGGCGGGGGCCCGCCGCCGACTCGGAAATTGTCATGCGCAACCGTCAACAGCTGTGCGAACTCTTGGCGACGCGGTGCAATGCCAGTGACGACCGAGTCGACTTTCGGACGCATTGGATCGGGTGAGTCGGCTTGCAAAGCTAACTGGTCAAGTTGCATCAGGGCACTACGAGCGCTCTCTTCGTTGAGTTGGGGCCACAGAGACATCACACGCTGCAGCCCGTCTCGAATAATCATCGTGTCGTTCAATTCCTGCGCGCTTATCGCTTGAAGAAACTGTTGGTAGTCGGTCCCCGCGTCGGGTGCCTGAAACGGATTGGTCAGGAGGGGCGGCAAAAATCCCTGTTGCTTTAGATTTGCCGCCGAGAGCTGTACGATCAGCCATTCCAGGGAGTGGGCTACCTTTTCATCGCCCAATAATATAGGGAGTTCGACCCCGGCAAAATGCGCGACAAGTTTTGCTGAATTGCCAAGCCCTTTTAGGGCTTCGACCAGTCGAGACGCCGGCAGTAGCGCCGTCAACTGACGGCTTCGTTGCTTGAGGACGACGGTGACGAGCACAAATAGTGCGATTCCGGCCATTATAAGAACAGCTCCGGCTATTTCTGCTCGCAAGGAACTGGAGTTCACCGTGAGCTTCAGCGTTGCAACCGACGCCTTGCTAGCGGAACAAAGCCCGACTGTTCCCGCAAACACGCCTTTATCCTGAAAGGCTGGCAACACGAACAGGTGTACCTTCGTGCTCGCAGCCGTGAGCGTCAGATACGGGCTGGCCACTTGCGGATTTGCAACGACATCCGGCCCTGCAAGATACATCTCGAGATATTGTTCTTGAAGATGGTTCCCCGTATTGGAATCGGCCAGCGCCGATTGGCAAACCGCCAGACCTCGCAGCGGTCTCCCTTTTACATTCACAGTAAAACTAGTCTCGCGGGACTTGTCCAGAAAGATTGTGTCGCTCCCGGGACTGACGTCTGCATCCACAGCGGGTAACGAGTTGGTAATTGAGTACGACAGGACCTCGCTGACATTGCCTTCTACTTGCACCACTAAAAGTGCGTCGTACTTGGAGTTCAAAGGAAGACTGCTTATGAAAACCGGTACCTGCCAGAAGGCTCCATTTGGCAGTTCACCCACCATCGTCGGGTTTCCCGAAATTGTTAGTCCCGGGCCGCCTTGGCTGGTGGACAACACCCGCAGCTTGGGCTCCTTTTTTAGGCCGTCTACTTTTAAAAGCAAACTCAGCGGCCCCGAGGTCTGACCGTCCTGCAGTTGTATCGTATTAGCGACCGCGGTAATTTTGGTCTCGGCGTAGGCTGCCGGTGTGTAGGCCACGACTAGAAGTGCCGCGGAATACGCTAGATGGGTTAGAAAGAAAACTCTAGAAATCATTTCACCTGCCGCGAATACGTCATGAAAGATCCCATTCGTACGCATGCAAACACTGGTTCTTCGCACCCATGACGCTGCTCTAATCTGCGTTACGCTTAGAATTCGATCAACACACCTATCAGTACGCTGTTCACGCGCGAAAATTTCGGAGCATCGAAGCCATTCTTGTAGGTGACGGTTATTCCAACATTGTTGCTCTTCGGAGGATTCCAAGTGCTCGTGAGGGTGTTGATGGCTTTCCAGCCTGATACCCGTCTTAGTGAGAGGGAACCATCAGCCGCTTGACGCACAGTATTCTCATCATCAAAAAGATATCGCGCGGTAAATGTTGAATCAAAACTCAACAGGCCTGCCCAACCAATACTCTGCTGATATAGACCGTGAATTTGCGGAACCGCGCGTTCAATCGAATATTTCGGAACCGTGATGCTTTTGGTTTTCTTCGTGTTTTGCACTGTAGTATCAATCAAGGCGCCGCCTGACTCGACACCGGCATGAAACTCCAATTCGTATCCTACTTTAGCATAGCCACTATCACCATATTTCGGCATGACGCCATTCTTGGGTTTTGATCGATAGCTCTGAGGCTGATATAATTTCCTCGGCGTCCAGATAGAATCTCCGCTGAAAAGAAGATTCTTCTTATCAAATTTGTAGTCTGTCTCGTACTTCGGGCTGGCAATCAGTGTCAGCGTGGTTGGAGTCTTCTTCCAAATGGAGTATGCCCAGCTGCCTGGAAGCATCCAGTCGATCGTATCTGTATAGGTCGTGTTTTTGATGTTGGATGTGTTGTTGCCCGTATTGGCAGTCGCAGAGAGGAGGGTCCATGTACCGCGCAGGAAAGGCACATTGATCAGAGCGATCTTTCCGTCAATTCCCCAAGCACCGGCTGTGCCCGTTCCAGCTGCAATCTGGAGATTTGCGTAAAACACAGCGGTATCTTTGGATGGCGGACCCGACTGAGGGTTGAATGTTGCGTCATCCGCGAACATCAAGTGAACTGGCTCCGCAGTGGGAGCGAGGCTCTGATCCACCGTAACACCCCCCAATAGAGAGTTTCCGTCAGCGGGGTCGATCATAAAGTTGTTTTGCCTCCAAACCAAAGCGTAGTCAAGGCTCAAGCGAATCGCGCCCAAGGCTGCCGGGTTCCTTTCCGCGTCGGCGAGAGATGCAGTGCAAGTTTGCATTCTTCCCTGTAATGTCTTTGTCTTGCTCTTATCTTTAAGCGTGAAAGGCTTCCATCCACCGGTGGCCGGTGGATCGCAGTTAGCACCTACACTGTCCATGACATATTGATCACCTATTTTGAGAACAATGTTGCTCCCAAGCCAGTAGTCCCGAATGGCTGTTCCGAACGTACCGATGGCGATGCTGAGCTTGGGAGACAAAGAGACCTCCAAAGGCGGTGCAGGCTTGCCATCTACGTTATAGAGAATGTCGTAGGTCGTGGGAGGATTCGTAATCCTGAAGATCGGCCCGGGAAAGACCACGTCCCACCACGACGAACCGACCATGACGCGCGTTGCACTAGTCGCTGGAGTGACAGTCCTCATCGACCGGTCGACCACCTGTACCGAACTCACAGTGCCGCTCGGATCCAAGACAAAAATCTCTTTGCTCGACAAAACCCTGGACTGGGGAGATTGTGCTGCCGCAATCGCTCCGCCGAGTCCGAGGGAACAGAGAACCATGGTGATCAACCCTGCTTGCAATCTCATGCGCTCTCTCCGTTTTGTGAACACTGTGCTCAAGCCGAGCGATGCAGGTTGAGCTTAAGTTGACCGACAGTAAGCGTTCCGGGCAGATTCGCGGGCACTGCTGCCGGACTAAGCGAGAAAGCGTTGTTGAGCAAGTTTGCTAGGTTCTGCTGCACTTGGAGGGTGAACCCCCCACCTGATCCGAAGGCTGCCCACGCCACTTGGAGTTGGTCTATGTCAGGAATTGGCTGTCCGGGGACACTTTGACTCAGCCATTGATGGAGAACGTCGTCTACACTTGGTTCCGATGCAAGGGCCATCCTGGCCGGCGCGGCAAGGAGTGCCTCATGAAGCGGAGCTGTCTTTGTCTGAACGTGAGTCGTCAGAAGACTCTTCGGTAAGTTTTTCCAGACGACGAACTGGGAAGGATCCCATCCGCAGCCGTCCGCAGGTCCATCAGGCCTAGGCAAGCTCAGGTGCTGAGGAATCGGGAGGCGTACACATCGTCCCTGTTCTCGAAAACCGTGAACCTGTGCTAGCTGATGTCCGACCGGCAAATCAGAAATGGGAGCCGGATCGATTACTTTCCCGAAAATATCAATACTCGCTTCGGAGAGAGGCCTAGCCTGAAACAATGCCTTGTGCCCTTCTTCTAAAGCAAACTCCTTCGTTTTCTTTGATTTGTGCTTGAGAGACACTTGTTTTACCTCCCGCAAAGAATTGACTTGAAGTTAACTTAGATTCTGCAGTTTGATTCCCGCGACTGCGTAGGCATCCGTTGCTTCGCCGATGCTCCTTACGGAGGGAATCGAACTCATCTCGGATTGCTGCGCCAGTCTTACCGTCCCGTAGAGAGCTTGCAAACACCACCCCCAAGAGCCGCAGAATGCAGCTAACACGCGGAAGATTATGCCTTGAGTAGCTAGAGGAGTCGTACCGATGCGTGGGTCTGTCTGCCATCCGAATGCCTCACGGGCAGAAATAGCCCTTGAAAGTAGTTCAGTCGAACCGCTGAATCTTCGGTTGGCAAGTGTAAAGTTGTACGGCAGTGTCCGGCAAAGAAGCCGGAACGTCAAGACCACTGAAGTGCTAGGAGGAAACGAGGATAGGAATGTCTTTCGCGCGTCTGACAGGACGACCGCGTTACCTAACTCAGAGCTTTGAACACCGTAT
>DASRGM010000089.1:0-10956 GCA_035651035.1 Terriglobales bacterium | reverse complement strand
CGGCCGTCGGCTGTAACACGCCACTCATCGGGAAGACTCTGGGGGATCGCGAAGGCCGCTTTGTCATCGGCGGCGAACAACACCGTTTGCCGTAGCTGTCCAAGCGTGGCAATGTACTGCGCCAGAGATAGGGGCGCGCCGGTGGCGATACAGAAGGCGGGCCATAGCAAAAAGACAATCGCGATTTGAAGCGCGCGCATTTCTAGGCGGTTGCGGTAGCCGACTGCGGCGGAGCTTCGCCGAGCGCGTTCATCATCGCGTGAATGTCGAAAGCTTCCTTGCGGACCCGCTCGTCGTAATACATCAGCGACAGCGAAATGCTGATCACCGGCGTGACCAGCGACGTGACCACGTAACCGATGATGACATCGAGCAGGCCGACGATAGTGGCCATCGTCGCGGGGCTATGGGCTCCCTTCAGGACAACCAAAATGCCAAGCGGGGCTGCCATCATCGATTCCAGCCCGAACAGCAGGGCGAAATAAAGCATGTAGATCGCGAAGACACGCCCGCGATGGCCGGCGGTAAGCTCACGGCTGCGCGATATGCTCTCTCCCAGGCCGGCATCCTCCAGCACGGCAACCGGGATCGCCAGCGCCCACATCAGGAAGAGGATCACGCCGGGGACAATCAGAAATACAAATCCGATGCCGATGCCGATGCCCGTGGCGATCATGATGAAGAAGACCCGCAACAGCATGCCCCAAACGCGCCGGTAGGCTTCCCCAACCGTAATGGGGCGCTCCAGATAAGCGGCCGAAACTACGATGATGGTCGCCGAGTTGGCTGCCGCAACCCCCAGCAGGCGCAACACAACCAGAACCAGAAATCCGGTAGCGGCTGCAATTCCCATGGTCGGCGAGATGACTTTCGGTGACCACAGTGTCAACGCCTGTAGGACAAATACCGGCAGGTAAGCCACCGCGGCGATGCCGGCGAAGATGGCAAACCGGCTGCGGTAGAGCTGGAAGGAACGATCCAGCAATTCACCCAATGTCAGCGGACGCAGAAGAATAGGCATCCCAGGCCTCGGGAAAGCTGGGCAGATACTAGCACAGGAAGCTTAAAATCCTGGCTCACAAAAACATGCTGGGAGGATAAAGCTCCAGGTGCAACGATAGGGACCGCCTTGTGGGCCGAATCTGCGCCACTACTAAGGCAAGCCCACCTTCTTCACCAGCTCGGCGAAGCGCGGGTCGGAGCGTAGCGGGTCGAGCACAAAATCCGTTTTCAGGCTGATCATGCCCTGGCCGTCGCGCTCCTGGTAGGCCGTCTCAAGCCAACGAAAGGCTGCGTCTTTGTCTCCAAGCTCCGCATACAACGTTGCAATCTGGTACGGGGAGACATAGCCGCTCTTCCTTTGCGCCAATCGCACCTCAATGCCTTTGGCAACAGCGCCCTTCCAGCCTCCGGAACGATAGCCTTGCTCCATAGCTGCAGCAAAATCGGCGTCGTTCCGGTCTCCATCAAGTTGGGCGTAAGTTTTCCACTCTTCGATGGCCTGGGGGTACATGCGTTTTCCCCAATAGGCCTTGGCTAAGTACACGTGCACAGGGGCGAAGGTAGGATCTTCATTGGCCAATTTGCTGCCGATTGCAATGGCTTCATCATAGCGTCGCGCAGCGACGTGAGCCGTAAGCTCCGACGCTCGGATGATGGGGGAAAGAGGATCGAGCTGGCGGGCTCGCGTCGCTTCCGCCATGGCTTCCTTGTCCCTGCCGCCGATCAAAGCGAGGTCTTCCGCAAACCACTGGTGTGCGGTAGCGTCATTCGGATCGAGTTCCAGGCCTTTCCTGTATTCCCTCTCCCCTTGCGCAAAGTCCCAGTCGTAGTCTGTCAGATTGCTGCCCAATAGGGCGTGGGGATGGGCCAACGTGGGATCTAATTCCAGCGCTCGCCTCGCGGCAGCGTCGGATTTGGGCGCATCTTCAGTAGGAATACCGCCATAGACCGGCCATACTCCCCAGACATCCGCGAGACCCGAATACGCCAGCGCGTAGCCGGGATCTTTGGCGATGGCCTGGTTGAAATAGGACACTGCTTTGGCAAGCTCCGATGGGGTACGCCTGTTCCATGCATAACGCCCCTTCAAGTAGAGCTCATAGGCTTCGGGATCGTGTGTCCCCTGTTTTGTGACCTGCTGCTTTTCCGCGCTGCTGAGCTGTGAACGCAACCTGCCGGCGATGTCACCGGCGATCTGTTGCTGCAGCGACATGATATTCCCCGCCGGGCTGCTGTAATGCTGTCCCCAGATTTCGGTGTTGTCGCTGACGTTCGTGAGTTCGGCGCTCACTTCGATGGTGTCGCCGCGCGGCACCACGCGCCCGCTCACCAGCGCCGCCACGCCAAGGTCCTTGCCTACTTGCTGCACGTCGACATCCCTGCCTTTATAGCGAAAGACCGAATGCCTCGACTTAACCTTCAAATCCGGCACGTGCGCCAGATTGTCGATCAATGACTCGGTGATGCCGTCGCTGAGGTAGTCGTTCCTGGCGTCGCCTCCTTCGTTAACGAAGGGCAGCACAGCCAGCGAATCGATCTGCGGCCCCTTGCCCGATCGCAGGTACCACATAACGCCCGCCGCCGTGGCGATGCCCACGACACAGGCCACTACAACCATCCACCATATGCGCCGCGTGGGGGTGACGGCGGGCATTCTGCCGCTCGAGGAATGTGCGGCGGTTAGATGTGTCGACTCGGTGTCGCGTTTTAGCCGTTGCAGGTCAGTCCGCAAGTCGGCGGCACTCTGGTAGCGCAGGTTGCGATCCTTCTCCAAAGCCTTGCGGATGATGCCCGACTGCTCCGGCGAAATGTCGGGATTCCGCTGCGACGGTGGCTGCGGCTCGTCGCGCAGGATCGCACTGCAGATTTCGCCCGAGCTCGAGCCATCGAAGGGCATCTTGCCGGTCCCCATTTCATAAAGCACCGCGCCGAAGGAGAACAAATCTGTGCGCGCGTCCACCTCTTTGCCCCGGACCTGCTCCGGCGACATGTAAGCCACGGTGCCGAGCATCGTACCGGGACTAGTCAAATGCTGGACGGCGGAGTCGGCGACCCTCGTCTCGGAGTCGGAACTTGCCTCCGCGGCTCGCACTTTCGCCAGTCCGAAGTCGAGAATTTTAGCGTGGCCGCGCCGCGTGACGAAAATGTTTGCGGGCTTGATATCCCGATGAATAATGCCTTGGCCGTGTGCGGCATCCAGCGCGTCGGCCACTTCGGTCGCGAGACCCAGCAACAGTTCGTTCTCCATCGGCCGTCCGGCGATGCAATGCTTCAAGGTCACGCCGTCGAGGAACTCCATGACCATGAAGACACGGCCCTCTTCTTCGCCGATGTCGTGAATGGTGCAGATATTGGGATGATTCAACGCCGACGCCGCGCGGGCCTCACGCCGGAAGCGCTCGAGCGCGGCTGGATCGCGCGCCACATCGTCAGGCAGGAACTTGAGCGCGACGAAGCGCCCCAGACGCGAGTCTTCGGCCTTGTAGACGACACCCATGCCGCCACCACCGAGCTTTTCGACAATGCGGTAGTGCGAGATCGTGGTGTCGATCATGACCTGCGTTCGCTGAACGGGATGCCTGATGATAGGGCCGGCCCGAAATGCCGTCAATCCTTGAGGATCGGGGATGAAGGGGGAAGTGGGATTCGAACTTGAGCCGCATTGCGGGCGTCTGAGCCAGCAGACGAAATCCCGAGCGCAGCGAGGGACCTCAATCGTTTTGACGGGGAGGGGCGATGGCGGAGAGAGTGGGATTCGAACCCACGTTAGAGTTTCCCCTAAACACGCTTTCCAAGCGTGCGCCTTCAGCCACTCGGCCATCTCTCCGCGAGGGAAGCGGTGCGCAGGAGCGCCGAAGTGCGGCGCCCCTTAATTGTAACGTATCTGTGCGAAAGCTCGGACGCGGCGGGACCGTTTCGCGGTCAGTCGTCCTTCTTCAACTGTTGCGCCAGGTAGTTGGCAATGCCCATTTCGCCTATATCGTGCAGTTGCGCCTCGAGCCAGTCGATGTGGTGCTCTTCATCGGTAAGAATCTTTTCGGCAAGGTCCCTCGAACCATTGTCGCCCTGCGCCACGCACAGCTTAATGCCGTCGTTCAGGCGCTTCACCGCGTCGTACTCGAGCTGCAGGTCGTTCTTGAATTGCGCTTCCACACTAGCGCCGATGTTGATTTTAAAGTAGTCACTCATGTTAGGAGTGCCGTCGAGATACAGGATGCGCTCCATTAACTTCTCGGCATGAGTCATTTCTTCAATGGATTCTTTGCGCACCAGGTTTGCCAGCCGGTAGTAACCCCAGTTCTCGCACATCTCGGCGTGCAGGAAATACTGGTTGATGGCGGTCAGCTCCGCCTTGAGCACCTGGTTGAGAAACGCAATGACCTTAAGATCGCCTTTCATATCACCTCACAGGAAGCACTTGCCATTTGGCACCTGGTATTGAGGGCTTTTGCCAAGCGCCAAGTGCCGCTTTTCTTACCCGAACGACGTCACCGCCTTCTGTTCGTCGTCGTCCACCTCGAAGATCGTATACAGCCGGGTGATTTGGAGCAGGTTGCGCACGTTCTTGTTGAGGTGCAGCAACTTGAGTTTAGCGCCCTGCCTGTTGGCCGAGGTGTAACAGCTCATTAACTCACCAATGCCGGCGCTGTCGATGTGACGCACGTCACCCAGATTCAGCAGAATCTTGCGGTAACCCTGGTCCAGCAGCTGCCGCATCACGCCGCGAAGTGTCTCGGTACCCTCGCCCAGGCGCAGCTCACCAATGATGTCGATGATAACGACATTATTGACCAGCCGTGTGCTGGTGCGGATGCTCACAAACGCTTCCCGTCACCCGGTTATGCCCGGCTCAGCAACTGCCGGCGGCGAGTTAATCCTACAACTTGGGCGAGGATGGACAAACCAAAATCGATTACGAATCGTTTTCAGGCGAATTGGATTGCGGCGCGGCGAATTCGTGCTACTGGAACTTGAAGATGGCGACCAGCAGGAATACCGCTTCGGCGGCGGCAAGGCCGATCCAGATTTTGCGGCGGAAACAGGTGCGGCCGATGTCGCGCACCAGCTGCATGCGCGCGGTCAGCAGTGCAGGATTGGCTGTCTTGGCTTCCCGCACCGGAGCCTCAGGTCCAGCAACCGTTACGGCAGCGCTCAGCGGCGAGGGCTGGTCGGGTTCAAAGACTTTCGGCCCGGCGATTAGATCCGACCAGTCCAAAATCTGCAGCGTCGACTCCGCCCCGAAGCCCTCAACCGGCTGGGAAGTCAGGTTCAACGCGGGAAGCCGTTCCGCCGCGAGACGGTCGCGCAGAGTTTGCAGCAGCGAGTCCCACCAGGCGTGACTCAATTCGTCGGCCGGCAGCTCGCCAACGTCTACAGGACTGGACTCGAGCTCCAGCGGCGGAAGCCTTTCGGGCGAGATCACGTCTCCGATGTTGGTAAACACGGTGCGATACCAGGGTTGCTCGATCGAGTCGGCGGGGAGGATGACGTCGATCGGCTTCGAGGTTAGCTGCAGGGGCGCGAGACGCTCGGGGGCAAAACGGTCGGCGAAATTGATGATCAAAGAGCGCCAGAGCGGGCGTTGGATTTCCGGCGGCGGGGAAAAATCGGGATTGTACATCGGTTATGAAAACCCCGCTCAAGCTTCGCCTGAACGGGGCACCCAGTCAATACGGTTCCTAGTTGTTCTCGTTGCTGGCGCGCTTCCACGACATGAACTCGCCAATCGTGGATCCCGTGCCCGATGAGCTCGCCGCCGGCGCTTTGTACGACTCGACATCGGCGCGCGTCGCCTCTGCTGCGCCTACCGCGCGGATGCTGAGCCCGACCTTCTTCTCCGCCGGGTTCATCTTGATGATCTTGAACTCGTGGTCTTGTCCCGGCTCGAGTTTGATGGGCGCGCCGTGCTCGTCCACCGCCTCGGAGTTGTGGCACAAGCCTTCCACACCATCGGCAATCTCGACGAACGCGCCGAAGCTTGCCAGGCGCAGCACCTTGCCGTGGATCACATCCCCAACACGATGCTGATCGAAGAAGGTGTCCCATACGTCGGGTTGCAGCTGTTTGACGCCGAGCGACAGGCGACGCTGATCAGGCTCGATCGCCAGCACGATCGCCTTCACCCGGTCGCCTTTCTTCAGCACCTCCGAGGGATGTTTCACGCGCTTCGTCCAGCTCAGATTGCTGACGTGCACTAGGCCGTCGATACCGTCTTCGATCTCGATGAACGCGCCGAAGTCGGTCAGGTTGCGCACCTTGCCTTCGACCACCGTTCCAACCGGGAACTTATCGTGCAGCGTCTCCCAGGGATTGGCTTCCAGCTGCTTCAGACCGAGGCTGATGCGGCGCTCGGTAGGGTTCACGTTGAGCACCACGGCTTCCACCTGGTCGCCTACGTTCACCATCTTCGAGGGATGCTTCATCCGCTTAGACCACGTCATCTCGCTGACGTGCACCAGGCCCTCGATGCCCTGCTCCAACTCGATGAAGGCGCCGTAGTCGGTCACGCTGATCACGCGGCCCCGCACATGCGCGCCGATGGGATAGCGCTCGGCCGCGTCCAGCCACGGATCGGGTGTCAGCTGCTTGAACCCCAGCGAGACACGCTGCTTGTCCTTGTCGAACTTCAGCACCTTCACTTGAATTTGATCGCCTACCTGAACCAGATCGCGGGGATGGGTGAGGCGTCCCCAGGACATATCGGTGATGTGCAGCAGGCCATCAATGCCGCCCAGGTCGACGAAGGCGCCGTAGTCGGTAAGGTTCTTCACACTGCCGGTGAGGATCGCCTCCTCGTGCAGGTTCTCCAGCGTCTTGCCGCGCTTCTCAGACTGCTCTTCTTCCAGCAGCTGCTTGCGCGAGACCACGATGTTGCCGCGCTTCTTGTTCAGCTTGATGATGCGCACGTCAATGTCATGACCCTTCATGCCATCGAGGTTGCGCACCGGCCGCAGATCGACCTGCGAGCCGGGCAGGAACGCCCGCGCGCCGAGAATATCGACGGTCAGGCCGCCTTTGATGCGATCGATCACCCTTGCCTTGACGGGAGCCTTCTCGTTGAAGGCCTTCTCGATATCGTCCCAGGCGCGCAGACGCTGCGCCTTCTGGTGCGAGAGATGAATGTAGCCCTCTTCGGTGTGGCCGGGCTCGCGCATAACGGAGATTTCGTCACCGCGCTTCAGCGGAACGTTGCCCTCGGAATCCTGAAATTCCGCGACCGGAATCACGCCCTCAGACTTGTAGCCGACATCGACGACGATGTACTGCGCCGTAATGTTCAGCACCTTGGCCGTGACCACCTGGTCCTCGTTCAGCGCGGCCTCAGTCTGGGCCTGCTCCTGCTCGAAGGACTCCAGCGCGCTGGCGAAGTCCTCCATCGACTGCTCTTTTTCGCTGCGCGCGGCAGGTGCTGCCGGCGCGGACTGGGCGGTCGGCTCGGCTGCCGGCTCGGCCGTGTTCTCCGCCGGCGACGGCGCTGCAGACTCGTGATGCGCCTGCATCGGTTCGGCTGTCGGCTGTGGGTGCTGCTCGGCGGGATGCGTCGGTTGCTGCTCGGGAGCGGCGATTTCCTGGGTTTGGGTGGTCGGGGCGTTGTGGGTTTCTTCGAAAGACATGGGTTGCGCACGCACACTCGCCCGCTGTAAGCGGCGAGAGCCTGAGTTAAACGGACGGCTGGCTTGAATCATTTGTATGATTGTCCCGCTCATAGCGGGTCTTGGACAACCCAGCGGCCGGATCCTTTGGAGCGGGCTGCGCTTCCAGGGAACATTTTGACTATAGCAATGGGCTGGGGCACTGTCAAACGGTCGGAGGCGCGGTCAACGCTGATTTTGCAGGCCTTTCATCAAGTTTTCATGGTCACGCCAAGCCGCTTTCGCCGGCCTCGCGTGTGACCCGAAAATGTCGTTTATTTGGGCGCTCCGGAGACGAATGGTAGTCTGCAAATCATGGATATTTTGTGGACGCCGTGGCGGTACTCGTACATCACCACGGCGGATGTTTCCGGCGACGGCCGGAGCTGCGTTTTTTGTTCGCTGTTGCGCGCCGGCGACGACGAGAAGGCCCTGATCGTTCACCGCGCCAAGTTCAATTTCGTCGTGCTCAACGCCTTTCCTTACACCTCCGGCCACAGCATGATCGTTCCCTACGAACACGTCGACCGTTTGAACAAGCTGCCGGAAGCCGCAACCACGGAAATAATGGCATTGGCGCGCCAGCTGGAATCGGCGCTGTTCGAGCTTTACCGGCCGGACGGTGCGAACATCGGCATGAATATCGGCAAAGCCGCTGGCGCAGGCATCGCCGGACACATCCACATGCATGCCCTGCCGCGTTGGGTCGCCGACGCCAATTTCATCAGTGTGATCGGCGAGACGCGGGTGATCCCAGAGGCGCTGGAGACCACCTACGCACGGTTGAAAACGAAGTTCTAGAACTTGCCCGGATTTCGCGTCTGAATTATGACCACGCCTTCAGGTGCTCCGTCGTTCGGGTAGAGCGGGTCTTCAGGCCTGCGTAACGACAACAACAATTAATTTGAGCCCGGCTTTCAGCCGACGGCAGGGCGTCGCCCTTTGAAGCGGGCCTTTTTGAGAGAAGAATGTGAGTGACGCGGCGCTGAAGCGCCGCTCTACCCGTATTTATTCAGCCACAATGGCCGAAATCCGTAGGCGAGTCTGCGGCCCGTCTCGCGAGGCATCTGCCACTACGGCTTTACGGCACGGATTTTCACCAGCGTGCCGTCGGGCAGCGGCGTACCGGCAAAGTGGATGACGCCGTCGCGAACCACGCCATTGATCTCAGGCACCACCGAGGCCACGCCACCAGCGTCGGTAGCCGACACGGCAGGCGCCTTCTTCGCAATGCCGCGGTCCATGGCCATGTTGGCCAGACGGTCGGCCTCGCGGTTCTTCTCGCGCAGCACATGGCGGATCTCGAAGCAATCGAGTTGATCGATCAGGCCCAAAGCGCGCTGGTGCAGCTCCTTCAGTGTAGGACTGCTGACCTTGTACTCGCCGATGATCTGCTTCACCATCAGCTCAGAGTCGCTGATGACCTTCAGGGCCTTAAAGCCGTGGCGGAGGGTATAGTTCAACGCTGCCAGCAGGCCGGAATACTCGGCATAGTTGTTGGTTTGCCGGCCAAGGTACTCGCTGAGATTGGCCACCGGACGCCCCACCTCGTCCTCGAAGACAACGCCATAGCCTGCGGGACCCGGGTTTCCACGCGCGCCGCCGTCAATATTGGCGACGAGGTAGCCTTGTTCCGAGCTGCTGATGGCGCCGCCGAAAAACTCTTGCGAGCGATAACGCGATTGGCCGGGAAAGGGACGAATCGCCATTACATCACCTCCCTTAATTCGATGCTCGAGGAGCGGTGCGAGTAGCTGCCGCTAGCGTCCTAATGCCAGGCGAATGGCGAGCCGTTCAGGCAGGTTCGCGGCCAGAACGCGGGCTTGAGCCTGCTGCACGTCATACGGCACGCGATAAAACGTCACCGTGGGAGGCGCGTCTCCATCTCGCTCGTATAAGGCGAATGCCGCACGCCACTCATTATCCCGCGGCTGGCCCACCGATCCAGGATTGATCAGATACCGCTCCCCCGGCACCAGCGTCATCTGCGATTCAATAACGCCCTTGCCCCCTGAATAGCTGGGGGTGAAGTATTGCGTGCGGCCCGCCTTATAGACGAAGCCGCCCTGCAGGTGCGTGTGACCGAAGAAGATCACGTTGCTGTGGCCGCACAGTCCGAAGTCGAGCAGGGCTGAGGGAGCGGTTAACAGGTATTCGTCCTCGTCGCGCGGCGAGCCGTGAACGAATTCCAGCCCGGGCAAGTCTTCCTCCCAAAGTGGCCCCTGGGGAAGGTCCCGCAACCAGTCGGTGTGCTCGGGTTGCAGCATGGTCTGGGTCCAGCGCGCGGACATGGCGGCTACCAGGTTGAACTCCGAAAGATCGGAGAGCCCGGCGCAGGCGCGATCGTGATTACCTCGCACAACCACTCCGCCCAGGGCGCGCACCCGCTCACAGACCTCGTTCGGAGATGCGTTGTAGCCCACGACGTCGCCCAGATTGACGACCCGATCGTGAGCGGGCGCAGCCGCCAGGCAAGCCTCCAGCGCTTCCAGATTGGAATGGATATCGCTGAGCAGCAGCAACCGCATGGATCAGCGGACCTCCCGAGCGACAACCGGGCAGCGCGCAAAGTGCCCGGGGGCGATTCCGACCAGCGGCGGCAGCTCCGCTGTGCAACTCGCGAGCCGCCGTGAGCACCGCGGTTCAAAGGCACACCCAGGCGGAAGTGTGGCGGCGGGCACCATGCCCTCGATGATCCGTAACAGTTTGGAACGATCGGTGCGCAAGCTCGGCACTGAGTTTAGCAGCCCCTGCGTATGGGTATCTGCGGGGCTGGAAAACACCTGCGCCGCCCGCGCCGTCTCTACCACGCTGCCGGCATACATCACGCTGATGCGGTTCGCCGTCGAACTGAACCCTGCCCCGAATTCTGGCTTGCGGCGGCAACAGGCGCAAAAGGCACAACGCGGTAACCGATTCCCTGAGCCCGATTCACCTACCAGTCCAAGTACCTCGCCGGCCTCGATGTAGCAGCTGACCTCGCGCACGGCGCTGGCGCGCCCCTGAGCGGTAGCAAAATCGATGTTGAGGTTGCAGACGTCCAGCAGCGCGGGCACCGAACCATGCTAGCTCAGAATTGTCCAGCGACCCGGTCTTACCTGACTTTCGCGTACATTACCTGGTCGAGGATGACGCCGCCCTTGATCGCGCTACGCCGCAGAATTGCTTCGCGCTGAAAACCGGATTTCTCCAGCACCCGCATGGAGGCGGTATTGTGAGCGAAAGTCGTCGCGAAGAGGCGGACCACTTTGTAGTGGTCGAGGGCCCAGTCGGAGCTCGCGGTCACGGCTCGCGTAGCCAGACCTCGACCCCAGAAGGGCTC
>DASRGM010000088.1:0-11358 GCA_035651035.1 Terriglobales bacterium | reverse complement strand
ATCTCGCAGGGGATCATTGCGATCCTGACGCTGCTTGCCCTCGTCTGGATCGCAATCTCGACGCGACGAACCCATGGTGCCCCAGGTTCGCCATCCTTTGGCTAACCTGGGACACAGGTCTGCATGCGCTAGGCCCCGCGCCGCGGATGCGTGACCATGTCGCGCACCTGCGCCAGCACGCTCGACAGCTGCATGGTGTTCAGCTTCGAGGTGAACTCCGTCAGCTCCACAATGAACGGATCGCTCATCAGCTCGCGCACGCTGTCCTCGCGCGACGGGCCGCATTCGTGCAGCAGGTCGGGCACCGTGACTTCCAGCGCCCGTGCCAGCCGCTCCAGCGACGACAGCGTCGGCGTCGCCTTCTCGTTCTCGATCTTCGAGACGTAGGTGCGCGGCACGCCCATGCGCATCGCCAGTTGCCGCTGGCTCAAGCCGCAGCGCTGCCGCAAGCCGCGGATGGCCTTGGCCACCTGAATCTCGGAGCGATTGCCTTCGTCGGCTACTGCCGACGGCACAGCCGGGGTGAGGATCGGGTCGGGTTCGTCTTCATCCAGTGACGCGCGGCACCGACGGCAAAGATTGTTAGCGGTTTTGAACTGGACAAGATGGCAATCGTCGCATCTCACCACTTCCCGGTTTTCAACCGGAGCGAGCGTCGTAGCCATGTTAGGTTGGGAGATGCCAGAGCGGGCATCCTTACTGCTTATGGCTACTCTGCCGTTTCCCTCTGCTACAGTCAATAGCCATAGCAGTGGAAAACGCGGCCCAAATTTCCGCAACCTTACTACGCTCGTGTTGTCAAGTGCCGGAACCCGCATAGTTACAGGAGAATCTCACTATGAACCGCGCCGATGCGTGGTGTTTACTAACTGAGTTCACCCAGGCCGAAAGCTTGCGCAAGCACGCTCTGGCGGTCGAGGCCTGCATGCGCGCCTATGCCCGCAAGCTGGGCGGCGACGAAGAGCAGTGGGCGCTTACCGGCCTGCTGCACGACTTCGACTACGAGCGCTATCCCTCGGCCCAAGAGCATCCCTTCAAGGGCAGCGAGATCCTGAAGGAACGCGGCTGGCCCGAGGAGCTGCGCCGCGCCATCCTCTCGCACGCCGACTACTCCGGCGTGAAGCGCGAGTCGCCGATGGAGAGGGCGCTGTTCGCCTGCGACGAGCTGGCCGGCTTCATTACCGCTACCGCGCTGGTGAAGCCCAACAAGTCGCTGGCCGAGGTGGACGCCCGCTCGGTGCGAAAGCGGATGAAGGACAAAGCCTTCGCTCGCTCCGTCAGCCGCGACGACATCGTCAATGGCGCTGCCGACCTGGGCGTGGACCTCGACGAGCACATTGCCTTCTGCATCGAGGCGATGAAGACGATTGCGAACGAGCTCGGCCTGGCGGGAAGCGCAGCGGGTGCCCCATCCTAGCCTGCTTTTGGCTAGGGTCGGAGGCGGCATTTGGCTGGTGCTTCATCCGTTCGCGCGGGGTGCCCCATCCTAGCCTGCTTTTGGCTATGGTGGGAGGCGGCATTTTGCCGGGTGCCCCATCCTTTCGCGCCTTTTGCGAAAGGGTGGGACTGATGGCTCGGGCCCCCCATTCCTTGGTTGGAATGCGTGGGTGTTCAAGTCAAACCCACTCGCAGTTTTCGAATCGTTTGGAATGAGTGGGACCCGGGTAGAGCGGGGCTTCAGCCCCGCGTCCACACGTCCCAAATGTCTGTCATGCGGAGCGGCGGAGTCGAGAGCCTGCTATGAGCGAGTGGAAGGCGAGCTGCTTTTCCGCCCGCGACGTCACTCGCATTTTTTTATTTTTTGCCATTGATTCGAAATGATTTAAATTAAGATATTCCAAATAAAGGGCTTAGCTCGCCACTTAAGTATATTAATTTCAAGCGCTTGCGGAGTCCGTGTTCAAATTATTGAGAACAAATACTCTGCTCTAACCCACTGCGCCGTAGCCACTTAGACGACTCGAACTTCCAAGGACTATTCGCAAGCCGGCTCTGATGCGAGGGAAAACCCGCGAGCGATCCAGCCAACAAATTGTCAAAGAACGATCTGTCGCCGGACTAGTCCGGAGGCGTTGGACACACGAATCCCAACCTATCAGCGTACCGCGTAACCGTTTGTCGTCAAGATTACGAAAGTAGGGGGTAGTTTGGAATTTGCAGCGGTGGACGAGCCGGCCTTTCGGGTAAAGCTGGCCTTTCAGGCCAGCGTCTAAAGCGCGCGTTATGGTTTCGGTGAGTCGGTTTTCAGCCGACGGCGGAGTGTCGCCCGCTAAAGCGGGCTCTCAGAAAACGGGGACTGGCGGAACGCGGCGCTGAAGCGCCGCACTACCCAGTAGTGGCCAGGCTAGTAGAGCTGGCCTTTCAGGCCAGCGTCTGAAGCGCCGCACTACCCGGTTGTGGCCAAGACTGGCGGAACGCGGCGCTGAAGCGCCGCTCTACCCGCATTCCGGCCCGCAAAGCGATTCCTCAGATTTCAAAACTGACTGCAAAAGTAGGGGTGGAGTGGCTGCCCGTGGCGGGTGGGCTCTCCTCCAAGCGAATCGGCGGACACCGGTCACGCAGTTACAATGCACGCATGCGGACTCTTCGCCTTGTTGCGTTTCTTCTGGCCGCCGCGCTCGCAGCCGCGGCACAGACACCGGCATCGCAGATCCCGGCTCCCTCCGACGTTGCCGCGCCGCCCGCCGATGCCGTCAAGACCAAGTCAGGGCTCGCGATGAAGGTGCTGAAGCCCGGCAGCGAGCAAGTCCATCCCGGCAAGGACGAGGTCGTCAGCATCGACTACAGCGCCTGGACGAGTGACGGCAAAATGTTCGACAGCTCGGTAGTGCGCGGCAGGCCGGCCACGCTGCCCATCAAGCACATGCTTCCCGGCCTCGGCGAAGGTGTTCAGCTCATGACCCTGGGCGAGACGCGCCGTCTCTGGATACCCGAATCGCTCGCCTACAAGGGCCAGCAGGGAAAGCCGCGCGGCGCGCTGGTTTTCGACGTGACCCTGGTGGAGCTGCCGACACGCGCGCCCGCCGGCGTGAAGGCGCCTCCCCCGGACGCGCTGCGCACCAAGAGTGGCTTGGCTTATCAAGTGCTCCGGCCGGGCGCGGGCACGCACCATCCGTCGAAGGCCGACACCGTCACCGTGAACTACACCGGCTGGACGACCGACGGGAAGATGTTCGACAGCTCGCTGACGCGCGGCGCGCCCTCCACGTTTCCGCTCGACCGCGTTATTCCCGGCTGGACCGAAGGCATGCAACTGATGGTGGAGGGCGAGAAAGCGCGCTTCTGGATTCCCGAACGCCTCGCCTATCAGGGCAACCAGCCCCCCTTCGGCACACTGGTCTTCGACATCGAGCTGGTCAAAATACAGTAGCCAGTTGTCAGTAGCCAGTTGTCAGTTGTCAGTGGTCAGTTCAGTTTCGAGTTTCGAGTTTCGAGTTTCGAGCGGACGAGGGCACCTGGCAGGGTTCTGAACGGGCGCTGCCCCGGTCCCGAGTTCGCGCCGGACGTGGACAACTGACAACTGACAACGATTTATCATCGCGGCACGATGCTCGACCTCGTCTATCGGCCTGCCACCCCCGCCGACATTCCCGGTATGGCCGAGGTGCGCGCCGGCGACTGGGGTAGCGATGCGTATTGGCGGGAGCGCATCGCGGGCTACCTTTCCGGGGAGTCGAATCCGCGCGACGCTTTGCGGATGATCCCGGACTGCAACACAGACGGGGTGCCCCATCCTGGTCGCGAAAGCGACAGCGTGGGCCCGACGCCTTCATTCCAGCACAGGCACACTCAGCTTCAGCCCGGGACGCCGACGC
Organism: Terriglobales bacterium; assembly: GCA_035651035.1. Taxonomy (GTDB): domain Bacteria; phylum Acidobacteriota; class Terriglobia; order Terriglobales; family Acidobacteriaceae; genus Bog-257. The sequence continues at coordinate 7,543 of DASRGM010000088.1, read as the reverse complement.
GCGTCGCCTTCGTCTGCGTCGACCAGGAGCGCATCACCATTCCAACCCGCGCAACAGAAGCGCTCATCGAGGACGGCGCCACCCCTACTCCATCCCACGCAACCGACGCGTGTGTTGGGAACGACCGCATCGTCGGCCTGATTGCGGGACATCTCACCCGCCGATTCGGCTGCGATGGCGAGCTGGAATGGATTTCGGTGCGCCCGGAATTCCGTGAGCTCGGCATAGCATCGCAGTTGCTCCGCCGCCTCGCCGAATGGTTCCTCGCGCAGGATGTGGGCTCCATGCTTGGCACGGCGTTACCTGAGCGTGGATTGGGCGCGCGCCGCATCTGCGTGGACGTCGAACCCACTAACCGCATCGCTCGCCGCTTCTACGCTCGTCACGGCGCCATCGACCTGAAACCGCACTGGATGGTGTGGGAGGACATCGGCAAGCTCTGCGAATAGCCGGTCGGAAATGCTGCGCCGGGAAAGGCCCGCTCTGCCCGGTCATGGCCGACTCCCCCCAAACGGCGGGATGAGGGGGGCACCCGAGCTTTGACCTCCGGCGAAGAGCGAATAGCGAAGGGCGTTACTTAATATTCAGGGTGATGATCTGCGAGCCGGTTACGACGTAGTCCACCGGCGTCGCGGCTTCGTCTACGGCGCTTTCGCCTACGACGATCATGTCCTGGGTGCCGCGCATGCCGTCCATCACGTTCATGACCGATAGCGGCAGGGTGGGCATGACCTTATCTTCGACCATGGCCTGCGGGTTGTTCTCCAGCAGCGAAACGTAGACGTCGCTGTTGGCGTGCTCCTTGTTGAGCAGCGCGATGGTTGAGCCGAGGTCGAGGTGGTGGGTCATGGGGCCGTTGACACGATGCATCTTGTCGAGGGTGTCGCCGTCGCTGACCAGGATGCGCAGGATGCCGCGCGGCGTGGAGGTGGGAATCTTCACGGCGATGTTGTGCAGAATGCTCTCGCCGCGATAGGGCTTGAGCAGCGTCTCGATGGTGATCTCGTCGCCGGGGCGGGCTTCAGTGACGTCGGTGCGGGCGGTCTCCAGGCGCGCCGAGCGGCGGTCGGGCACGAGGTTGAAGTTCAGCTCCACGCCTTCGATCTTCGGCGTCTCGTACGGGTTCTCGAAGATGCGGCTGAAGCGTTCGCCGATGGAGAGCGCGATCTCATACGCCGTGGGAGTGGAGCCGTCGGCCGGCGCGTACATGTTGCGCACGTTGAGCTGCGGATAGCCGAGCACGGAGATGTCGCCCTGCAGGCGGTAGGTGGTGTCCTCGCCGTATTCGTTGATGCCCTGGATGGCGTTGAAGACGGTGGCCATCATGGCCGGGGGCGTCAGCTTCGCGTTGTTCAGGACCTCGTAGTGGAAGGTCTTGGGATGCGCGACACCGGTGAAGGTGAGAGTAACGGGGATCATCTGCGGCTGGCGGTCGAAGCGGCCCATGATGCCGGCGCGGCGGTCCTGGACGAATGCGCCGACGGGCTCGGTGCTGTTGACGATCTTGAAGGAGTTCTGCGGCGAAGGCAGCGTGGCCAGCACGGTGGCTTTGGTCATCGGCATATCGACGTTGCCGGACTGCATGAGCGGATGGCCGCAGGCCAGCAGGTGCGAGTCGTCGAGATAGGTGACGGTGCAGGTGCCGGCGATGTTCATGTCGCCGCGCACCAGGATGGCGCTGACGGCGGAGCCAGGCACGAGCGGCTCAGGTTGCTTGTCGTTGCTGACCGAGCCCGCTCCCATCACCGGCATGACGCCGGCGGAGGAGAAGTCTTTGGCGAAGATGCGCAGGGTCTCGGGGCTGAATCCGGTGAAGACCAGCGGCGTGTCGATAGGCTTGAGCAGGTTGGCGTAGGGCGAGGGCTGGTCGGTGGGGCTGGGCGCGAAGCCGGGGCCGGAGGTCTGCGAGACGGGCTGCCGGTCGGGCGCGCCGCGCTGCGCCACATCGGAGGAGACGGCCTTCTCCATTCCGTTAATCTCGAGCATCTGCCCGGCGGGGGTGATGCCGCAGATGGCCTCCTTGGAGAAATCGCCGATGCGGTAGGCGATGGCGCCAACCAGCTTGCCGTCGATGTAGACGGGGCTGCCGCTCATGCCGGCGACGACGCCGGTGTACTCGACGTGCTTGCCGTGCAGGCGCGCAAGGATGACATCGGCGCGCGGTCCCGCCATGTCGCGCAACACGCCCAGGATCTCGACATCCATCGCCTCGGGCTGGGTGCCCTCGAAGACGGTGTAGGCCACGCCGTGCATGCCGGTTTTGACATCTTGTTCGGGCATGATGGGCGTTTTGGGCTGGACGGCGAACGCGGCGAGGGCGGTAAAGCAAACGACGAAGGCGGCGCGGCTAAACATGTTAGCGGATATCCTTCAACTCCGCTCGGGCGGAGTTTTTCAGCTTTGTCTCTTCCCATGCGGGCCGGCGTACGTCTAAGCCAAAGGTGGCGGCAGCGCCACGAGCGGTCGCAAAGCCGGCGGCCGGCGGAGATCAGGGTCCTGACACTTGTCGGAGACCCAGGTTAGACGGCCCACATCGTTCCAGAGAAGCTGAAAATTGGATTTATACTAGCAGAAGATTAAGGCCCTCGAGGCGCCGGATGTATCGTTACAATCACCTAAGGTTCCCCAGTAAAACACCTGTGTTCTGTAATCCGCTTGGCGCGGTCCTTGCGACGTTAGTCGCATTCGCGTTGCTGGCGGTGCCCGGTTTTGCCCAGTCGAACAACGGCCAGGCCGCGCCCAGCCAGTCGCAGCAACAGCAGCAGGACCAGGTCCCGGCGGCGGCCGGCGGTCCCGGCGGCGAGACGGGGCCGATCGCCGTGCCCAAGAAAAACGCCGACGAAACGCCGCCTCCGCCGCCCAAGCCCAAGCCCGCCGACATTCCGGAGTACTCGCTGCACGTCAACGTGCCGGTGGTGACGATCGACGCGCACGTCATAGGCAAAGACGGGCGCCCGGTGCCGTTGTCGCTGGAACAGGTGCAGGACCACTTCAAGGTGTGGGAAGACGGCGTCCCACAGAAGGTCCAGAGCGTGTCGATCAGCAAGGCGCCGATTACGGCGGTGCTGCTGGTGGAGTTTGCCGCCACCAACTACAACTTCATGTACGACGCGCTGAACTCCGCCTACGTCTTCGCCAGCAACCTGCAGCCGCAGGACTGGGTGGCGGTGGTGCAGTTCGACATCAAGCCGCACATCCTGGTCGACTTCACGCAAGACAAGCAAGCCATCTTCGGCGCGCTGAACACGCTGCGCATTCCGACCTTCCAAGAGACCGATATCTTCGACGCGATGTACGACACGCTGGACCGGCTAGACCGCATCCCCGGCCACAAGGAACTGGTGGTAGTAGCCAGCGGGCGCGACACCTTCAGCAAGCTCACGCTCGACCAGGTGCTGAAGAAGATCAAAGCGACGCCGAACGTGACCATCTACACAATCTCGACCGGCGAGGCCTTCCTGCAGATGGCCGAGGCCTCGAATCCTAACAACACGATGTGGCAGATGGATTATCTGCAAGCCAAGAACCAGCTGGCTACTTTCGCCAAGATGACGGGCGGGCGTTCGTATTCGCCGCGCCTGATGGGCGAGTTGCCGGACATCTTCCGCGAAGTTGCCGGTGCCATTCGCGACCAGTACACCATCACCTACAAGCCGACCAATGCGAAGCAGGATGGCACCTATCGCAAGCTAAAAGTGGAGCTGGTAGGACCGGATGACAAGCCGCTGGTGATCAAAGACCAGAAGAACCACGACATCAAGTACAACATCCTGGCGCGCGACGGCTACACGGCCAAGCACGAGGTGGAGTAGCGCGGCGATCGGCCAGCGATCCCGCAGAGCAGCGAGATGAAATTTGGACGAACCATTCGATTCAGAGTGGTTCGGCTCTTACATTTGGACGGACCATCGGTCGCGGGCGGGTGGAGCTGCACGGGATCGCAACCCGGGCCACGCTTTTCGCACCGATGCCGCAGCTTGCGTCTCAGGATTGTTGCACGCGGTGGCAAACACTTCACGCTATTGTCCCATCAACAATATTGACCGCTAGCCAGCAAGCGACTTCAGCGTGCCTCCCGTTGCCGTGAATGCGTTGGTTCTACCACCTCGTTCAGTACGCGCTCGCGCACTATGGCTATTGTGCCGTGCTGGCAGGGCTGCCGGCCGAAGATGCGGGCCTTCCCGTCCCCGGCGAAACCAAGCTGATGTTCGCCAGCTTCGTCGCCCACAAGGGTCCGGAGCTGAAGCTGACGTGAGTGATCGTGATAGAAATCGGCGCGGCCGTGATGGGAGACAACATCGGGTACTTCCTGGGGCGCGGGCTGGGCCGGCATTTTATCCGCTTCATGAAGAAAGTTTTCCGCCTGGATGACGAGGACATCGGCGCGGCGCGCGATTTGATCCAGCGCCATGGCGCAGCCACCATATTCTGGGCCCGTTTCATCTTCGGCCTGCGTACCGTGGCCGGGCAGGGCCGGAGTGCTGGGCATGGAGCGGAAGCGCTTCTTGACCTTTAACGCGCTCGGGGCGGCGGTCTGGGTCACCAGCATTGCTCTTACCGGCTACGTCTTCGGTAACGAGTTCAACTCGCTGCTCGACTATTTCGAGAAAGCTTCGTGGGCGATTGCCGGGGGATTGTTCACGCTGGCGTACCTGATCTGGCGGCGCGAGAAAAAAGAAGTACAAGGAGCGACATCGCCAGCACGCGCCCAAAGCAGCTTAGCGAGAGAGATCGCGAAGCCTAGGGCGGAGTACCGCCGTGCACCGCGGCAGAGAGAACCATGCGCAATCACCTCGTCTTGAAAACCATCGTCGTAAGCTTCGTCGTAATGGCCACTAATGTCTTCGGCAATTATGCGCTGAAGCTGGGGCTGAGCAGCGGCGCCGGCGCGGTGCTGGGCTGGGCGCCGATGCCGTACCTTCGCGCTCTGGCTCAGCCGTGGGTAATCGCCGGCGTGCTGCTGATGCTGGGCTGGTTCATCTCCCGGCTGATGCTGCTGAGCTGGGCCGACCTCAGCTACGTTCTTCCCGTTACCGCGTTCTCCTATGTATTGAGCGCGCTGCTGGGCGCGACGCTGCTGCGGGAAAAGGTGGCAAGCCTGCACTGGGCGGGAATCTTCCTCATCACGCTGGGCACCGGCTTCACCATCTTCACGCGTCCGGGCACCACTCCCAGCGGGGACATGGCCAAATGAAGTGGTTTCTGGTCGCGCTGGTGGTGGTGCCCGGCACCATTGGCGATGTGTTAAACAGCGCCGGCATGAAACACCAGGGCGAACTGAGCGACTGGAGCCCGCAGGGGCTGTGGCGCTTCCTGGTCCAGGTTTCGAAAAACTGGTACATCCTGGTCGGCATCCCTGCGATGGCGCTGTCGTTTTTCGCGCTGCTGGCGCTGCTCTCCAGCACCACACTGGCGTTTGCGGTGCCGGCGACGGCCAGCAGCTACATCCTGGAGACTGCCATGGCGCAGTATCTGCTGAAGGAAAAGGTCGACTGGCACCGCTGGAGCGGCTCAGTCCTGGTCGCAATCGGCATCACCCTGCTGGCGGTATAACGTGCACGAGCTGCTCGCCATCGTCAAGAACGGCATTCTGGTCGCAATCGTTGCCCAGGGGCTGATCGGCATCTCGCTGGTCTGGGACAAGGTGCTGCTGAAACGCAAAGGCACCAAGAACCTGTTCAGCTATGTCTTCTGGCTGGGCGCAATCAGCATCTTCGGACTGCTGCTGATCCCGTTCGGCTACCGCTCGCCCTCGCCCTCTGCCATTGCTCTCGCCTTTCTTGCCGGAATGGCCGACATGATCGCGTCCTTCTTCTATTACGCGGCGCTGAAACAAGGCGAAGCATCGGAGACGCTGGCCGTAATGGGCGGCTTCGCGCCGGTGGCCACCGCGGCCATCGGCTATGGCCTGCTGAGCAAGCAGATGACCGGCATGCAACTGATCGGCTTCGCCATCATGTGCAGCGGCGGCTTCGTCATGTTCTTCTCCGAGGACCTGCCGCTCAAGAAACTCTTGCCGATGGTGCTGCTGGCCGCCGGTCTGTTCGGGATGACCAATGTGCTGCAGAAGATGGCGTACGACCGCACCAACTTCGTCAGCGGTTACGTGTGGTTCACGATCGGCACGTTCGTTACGTCGTGCATGCTGCTGGTGCCGCCGTCGTGGCGCAAGCAGATTTTTACCGAGTCGGGGGGCGATGAACCGCGCAATCGCTTCTGGTATTTCGTTAACCGCTTTGTCGCAGGCGTGGGCTCGTTCCTGGTTGTCTATGCCATCAGCCGCACGCATCCCGCGATGGTGTCGGCGATCTCGGGCGTGCGCTACGCGGTCATCTTTATAGGCGCATGGATGCTGACAAGGCTAAAGCCGGACTGGCTGAAAGAGACCTTCCGCGGGCCGCAACTGGCAACCAAGTTGGCCGCGACCGGACTAGTGGTGGCGGGGTTGGCAATCGCGGGTCTGGCCGGAAGCAATACCAGCGCAGCGACAGCGATGCTGACACCGCGCACTCTCGCGCAGCCGCTGCGAAGGGGTGCTCCTGATGCCGAAAACATCGCTGCGCAAAGTGGAGCTCCATATCGGCTCTCTTACGGCTTCATACAACCGGCGTTGTTTCCCTACTTTCTAAATCTTCAGCTTGATGAGCAACAGGATGGATCGGCGCGGCAAACTCGCGGCGATGATCGGCATAGCGCTGCCGGTGTTCTACGTGTTCTGGCTGTTGTTCGTCGGCGCGTTCTCGGCGCACGAGCTGGAGATTGGAATTATCGCGACAGTGGTGGCAACGGCAGGGACGGCCATCATTGACGTGCAGTATCCCAGCCGCTTTGTACCCAGCCTGGGCGAGCTGCTCTCGTTTTGGCGGCTGCCCTGGTATCTGCTCTCCGGCACGTGGGAGATCATGAAGGTCGCCGTTACCGACCTGCTCGGCACCGATCCTGCCGAGTCGCTCTTCCGAGTCTCTCTCTTCGCAGCCGAGAAGAAAGATGACGAGCGCGCGGTTGCGCGACGCGTGTTGGCCGTGACCTACACAACTGTAGCGCCAAATTTCATCGTTCTCGGCATCAATTCCAGCGACCAGAAACTACTGTTTCACCAGATCAAGCGCAGCTCTGTCCCGAAGATGACGCAGCGGCTGGGAGCCAAACCATGAATATCTGGGAGATCGCGGCGGAGGTGATGATCTTTGCGCTGGCGCCGCTGGCCTGGACGACGATGCGCGGCGACGCACGGCACCGGCTGGTTTCGTTCTTGATGGCCGGCGTGGCGGTCACGCTGCTGCTGATGCTGCTCACCATGGCGTTCAACCGCATGCCGATGATGGACGTGGCGATCGCGCTGGCGCTGATGTCGTTTGGCGGCGGCATTGTGTTCGCGCGTTTCTTCGAGCGCCACTTGCCATGAAGACCATCGTCATTGAGGCCTTAATTGCAAGCGCCGTCGTCATCACCCTGGCGTCGGTGCTGGGTATGCTGCGCATGAAGGACCCTTTTCAGCGCATGCATTACATTTCCCCGCCGGCTTCGGTCAGCGCGCTGCTGA
>DASRGM010000087.1:0-26990 GCA_035651035.1 Terriglobales bacterium | reverse complement strand
GACAGCAACTCGTCGATGTTTTTCTATACCGCGCCGATCAGCAAGCTCGACTATCTGGGCGGGCGTTTTCTGGCCGCCTTCGCGGTGCAGGTGATCATCTTCAGCAGCGTCGGATTGGCTGCCTGGGCCGGCGTTGCGTCGCCTTGGCTCGACAAGACGCGGGTCGGCCCGCACATTGCCGCCGCTTACTTTCAGCCCTACCTGATCAATGTCCTGCCCAACCTGCTGTTCCTGACGGCAATCTTCTTCGCGCTGGCAGCGCTGACGCGCAAGATGCTGCCGGTCTATGTGGCCAGCGTGCTGGTATTGATCGCCTACTTCACTGTGGCGCAGGCCTCCGGCTCCGGCTTGGCCACGAGCATGCACGCGGCGCTCGGCGATCCGTTGGGCGGCGCCGCGATCGATCGCGTGACCCGCTACTGGACGCCCTTCGAACGCAACACGCAGCTCATCCCGCTGGGCGGGATTCTGCTGGCGAATCGCCTGCTATGGCTTGGCGTAGGGGCGCTTTTCCTCGGCTTTACCTACGTGAAGTTCGCCTTCGCCTATCCCGCCGAGCGCAGCCGCGCGCGCAAGCTCGCGCTGGAGGCGCCAGACGCAATGCCGGCCGCGGGAGTCCTGCCGGTCGCGCATCCCGCGTTCTCCGCGGCGGCGTCGCTGCGCCAGTTGCTTTCGCTCACCCGCATCCAGTTCACCGAGACCACGCGCAACGTTTTCTTCCTGGTGCTGATGCTGGCGGGCTTCCTGTTCGCCATTGTCTCGGCCTCGGGACTGCTCAGCCCCAGCGCCGGGCGCACTTATCCCGTCACCAAGCAGATGCTGCAGATGGCCGGCAGCGGCTTCCTGATTTTTGCGTTGGCTATCATCATTTTCTATTCGGGCGAGCTGGTGTGGCGCGAGCGCGATGCCCGGCTCAGCCAGGTGGTCGACGCCTTGCCGCTGCCGCGCTGGGTGCTGTTCGGCTCCAAGCTGCTGGCGCTGATGCTGGTGCAGGTTGTGGTGGTCGCGACCATCATGGCCGCCGGCCTGGTCGTGCAGACCGCGCAAGATTATCACCACTACCAATTCGGACTGTACTTCCGCGAGCTCTTCCTCAATCGCCTCACCCAGCTCTGGATCCTGTGCGTGCTGGCGATGTTCGTGCAGACGCTGATCAACAACAAGTATGTCGGTCACTTCGTGATGGTGCTGTACATCGTGGCCACCATCGCCCTGCCGCCGGCCGGCTTCCAGGACTATCTCTACCGCTTCGGGCAGACGCCGCCGGTTACTTACTCCGACATGAACGGCTACGGCCCGTTCCTTCAGCCACTCATCTGGTTCCGGCTGTATTGGGGAATTGGCGCGGCGCTGCTGGCCATCGTCACCAACCTGCTGTGGGTACGCGGAACCGAGAGTAGTTGGCAGGTGCGAAGAAAACTGGTTGGAGAAAGATTCTCGCGCGCCACGCTAGCGGGCGCCGCTGTATGCGTGCTGCTGATGTTAAGCGTCGGCGGCTTCATCTTCTACAACACGCATGTCCTGAACCCGTATCGCACCACCTTCACCAACGACGAGGCGCGCGCGCAATACGAGAAGCGCTACCGGCAGTACTGGTCGCTGCCGCAGCCGCGCATCACCGACGTGAACGTGCACATGGACATCTATCCTGCCCAGCGGTCGGTTGCGATCAGCGGCGCCATGTGGCTGGAGAACAAGACGGACGCGCCCATCGACCGCGTCGCCATCACCATCTGGCCGGGCAATCTATCGCCCCTGCCAATGCCGCACATCAAGGTCGAACGCCTTAGCTTCGGCGGCGGCCAGACTACGCTGGTCGACGATCAGGCGCACGGCTTCCATTTGTACAGGCTCGCTACGCCGCTGTCGCCGCACGCGCGCCTGCCGCTTGAATTCGCGCTGCGCTACGACAATCCCGGCTTCGAGAATTCACAGCCCAATGTGGACATCGTGAGCAACGGCAGCTTCCTCACCGACAGCTACCTGCCCTACATTGGTTATTCGCAAAACGTCGAGCTGACCGACGACAGCACGCGCCACAAGCATGGCCTGGATAAGGTGCGGCGACTGCCTGCCCTCAGCGACGTGGCCGCGCGCGAGTACAACAGCGGCAGCTTCGACGCCGACTGGATCAATTTCGACGCCACGCTCTCCACCAGCCCCGACCAGATCGCGATCGCGCCCGGCTACCTGCAAAAGGAGTGGATGCAGAACGGACGCCGCTACTTCCATTACAAGATGGACGCGCCCATCCTGAACCTCTACTCGTTCCAGTCGGCGCGCTATCTGGTACGCCGCGACAAGTGGCACGATGTGAATCTGGAGATCTACTACCAGCCCGGCCACGAGTTCGATCTGGACACCATGATGGAAAGCATGAAGGAGTCGCTGGCCTACTGCTCGGCGAATTTCAGTCCCTTCCAATTCCATCAGCTGCGCATCATCGAGTTCCCCGACTATGGGAGCTTCGCCGAATCGTTCGCCAACACGATTCCATTCTCCGAATCGATCGGCTTCATCACTAAAATCGGTGGACCCGACGACATCAACATCCCGTTCTACGTCACCGCCCACGAGACGGGACACCAGTGGTGGGCGCACCAGGTCATCTCCGCATACGTGCAGGGCGCAACGTCGATCGACGAAACCATGGCGCAGTACACCGCGTTGATGGTGATGAAGCACCACTTCGGCCCGGCGGCGATGAAGCTCTTCCTGCGCTTCGAACTCGATCGGTATCTGCGCGGCCGTGGAACCGAGCGCAACGAGGAGGAGCCGCTCTACAACGTCGATCCCAATCAGGGCTACATTCACTATCGCAAGGGATCGATGGTGATGTACGCGCTGCAGGACTACATCGGCGAGGACAAGGTCAATACGGCGATCCGCGGCTTCCTGAAGCAATACGCATTCAAGGGTCCGCCCTATCCCACGTCGCTCGATCTGGAGAGCTACTTCCAGAAGGAAACGCCGCCGCAATATCAGTATTTGTTTGACGATTTGTTCCGCAACATCACGGTATACGACAATCGCGCGGTCTCTGCGGACTACTCCAAGCTGCCGGATGGCAAGTACCAGGTGCATCTGTTAGTGGAGGCCAAGAAGTTCCGCGCCAACACGCATGGCCAGGAGCACACGGTTCCGCTCAACGACTGGATCGACATCGGCGTCGTCGATCGTGACGGCAAGTATCTCTACCTGGAGAGGCAGAAGATCACGCAGGAGCGGTCGGACTTCACCGTCAAGGTGGACAAGCCTCCGGCGAGGGCGGGCATCGATCCCCTCGACAAGCTTATCGACCGCAGCCCGGACGATAATGTGATGGCGGTGAAGAAGCAGTAATTGACGATCTACACCATTGGACATTCCACCCGCACGCTGGACGAGCTCGTGGCCGCGTTGCAGGCGCACCACGTCGGCACGCTTGTGGATATCCGTGCGTTTCCCGCATCGCGCAGGCTGCCGCACTTCAATCGCGAGTCGCTGGAAGCTGCGCTGCCGGCGCGCGGCATTGCTTATGTGTGGATGAAGGAGCTTGGCGGCCGCCGCAAGAAGATCCTCGCCGAATCGCCCCATACCGGGCTGCGAAACGAGTCATTCCGCAACTACGCCGACTACATGCTGACACCGCAATTTGCCGGCGCCATCGAGCGTTTGCTGGAGGTGGCGGAGGAGACTGCCGGTGCGGCGCGTGAATCATTGATGGGAGGAATGAGTGCCTCGGGTTCGGGGCGACAGGCCGGCGATACGGCCATCATGTGCGCCGAGCGGGTCTACTTCCAGTGCCACCGCATGCTAGTGAGCGACTATCTCACCGCGCACGGCCACGAGGTGTGGCATATCGATGACGACAAGCATGCGCCACGGCTGCACAAGCTGATGGCAGAAGCGCACCTGGTCAACGGACAACTGCTGTACAACGCGCGTGAGCTGTTCTAGCTCTGCAAGCCGTGCGCCTTGTATCAGGGCACGACAGTCTGCCGAAAAACTCCGTGTCGTGCGTCTTGTGTCAGGGCACGACAGCTTGCCGAGAAACTCCGTGTTGCAGTGCGCCTTGTGTCAGGGCACGACTTCAGTCGTGCCGAAACGACGTCCCTTTTGTATCTCAGTCGGCTTCAGCCGACGGCAGATGTCGCCGGCTGAAGCCGGCTCGGAAACTTAGAAACATGGGACTAAACGCTGGCCTGAAGGCCAGCACTACCAAACCATGTCGCCGAAAGACTCCGGGCGGTCGGGCCGTGGGCCCAGGGCAGCGTCCGAGCGAAGAACGCTAACCGGGGGCATCCAGCTACTTGCTCATCTGCTGCGCCAGGTATGCGCCGACGCCCATCTGCTTGATCGCATGGAGCTGCGACTCGAGAAAATCCGCGTGCCGCTCTTCGTCGTGCAGCAGGCGCTCAAACAGGTCCTTCGTGCCGGAATCTCCAACTTCGCGGCAGAGTTCGGCAGACTGGTTGTAGTCGCGCACCGCAATCGTTTCGTCGGCTAGACCCGCCTCGAACTGCTGCGGCACGTCCTTGCCCAGCGTCGGCTGCAGCGTCACGTTCACGTCCGGCAGCGCGTCGAAGAACAGAATGCGCTCGATCAGCGCCTCGGCGTGCTTCATCTCTTCGATGGCACGCGACCGGGTGATGCCGGCCAGCCGTCCATAGCCCCAATTCTCGCAGGTCTCCGCCTGCACCATGTACTGAATCACCGCCCCCAGCTCGTCGTGCAGCGCCCGGTTCAGGCGCTCAATCACCTTCTCGTTTCCTTGCATGTAAGAAGCCCTCGCTTCCAGGGTCGCGGAACCGACCTGAGGACGGCTGCGATGCAGATCACAGGCAGGTGTGACATGTGTAGTCGGCGGCAGTGAAGCTCGGGTGTAATGAGCGGCCGTGAAGGTCGGGTCGAGCGGGCCTTCAGGTCCGTGTGAGAACCCTGTCGCCCCTACGGGACCCGGCGCGACGAGCCGTTCGGGTAGAGCGGGCCTTCAGGCCCGCGTCAAGGCGCCCAATTTCATTCCTGAGCCGGCTTCCGCCGGCGGCGAATTCAAAGCCAAAGGAATACGGGCCGATAGGTCCGCTCTACGAGATTTAGAACTCAGCTCGCGACCGCCGGCGTCGCCACCCGTCGCGGCAGCAGCTCGCCGATGCGGCGGATTTGCGCGCCCACGCCGCGCAGCTTCTCTTCAATGCGCTCGTAGCCGCGATCGATGTGATACACGCGGTCGATGATGGTCTCGCCATCGGCCACCAGCGCCGCCAGCACCAGCGATGCGGAGGCGCGCAGGTCGCTGGCCAGTACTGCGGCGCCGCTCAGCGGCGTGCGACCGCGCACCACCGCGCGTTTGCCTTCGATCTTGATGTTGGCGCCCATACGAACCATCTCCAGCGCGTGCATGAAGCGGTTCTCGAAGATGTTTTCCGTGATCACGCTGGCCCCGGTGGCCTGCGTGGCCAGCACCATGAACTGCGCCTGCATGTCGGTAGGGAAGCCCGGATACTCCTCGGTGCTCAGGTCGGCGCATTGCAGCCGGCCATTGCCCGCGACGCGCACCGACTCTCCGTTGGCAACCACTTCCACGCCGCACTCCCGCAGCTTCTCAAGCAGTGCGCCCAGGTGTTGCGGGTTGCAGCCGCTCACAGTCAGCTCGCCACCGGTCAGCGCGCCGGCAATTAAAAAAGTGCCCGCCTCGATGCGGTCAGGGATGATGCGATGGCGCGCGCCGCCCAGCTTCTCCACGCCCTGCACCCGGACGGTATGCGTGCCGGCCCCCTCGATCTTCGCGCCCATCTTGTTCAGCAGCGTGGCCAAATCCACCACCTCCGGCTCTCGCGCGCAATTTTCCAGTACGCTCTCGCCTTCGGCCAGCGTCGCGGCCATCATCAGGTCTTCCGTGCCGGTGACGGTGATCTTCTCGAACACGACGCGCCCGCCCTTCAGCCGCTGTGCGCTGGCCTCGATGTAGCCGTGCTCCTGCACGATCTTCGCGCCCAGCTTTTCCAGGCCCTTCAGGTGCTGGTCGATGGGGCGCGCTCCGATGGCGCAGCCCCCGGGCAGCGAAACGCGGGCTCTCCCCATGCGGGCCACGAGTGGTCCCAGCACAAGCGTCGAGGCGCGCATGGTTTTGACCAGCTCGTACGAAGCCTCAGGGTTCACCAGGTCGCGGCAGCAGAGGGAGGTGCGATGTTGCGCGCGGCCGTAGCCCAGCTCGACCTCGGCGCCCATTGCCGACAGCAGGCGCCGCTCGGTCTCGATGTCCCGCACCTGCGGAATGTTTTCCAGGATTACGGGTTCGTCGGTGAGCAAAGCGGCTGCCATGGCGGGCAGCGCGGCATTCTTCGCGCCGCTGATGCGCACGGTGCCCAGCAGCGGATTGCCGCCGCGTACTACGAACTTGTCCATCGGAAAATGTCCTGCTCCGATACTGCGAGTACTGCGAACGCCGAATCTTGGAATCACGGCGCTACCTCATTGTACGAAGAATCTGCCCTGGAGTCGCAGCCAACGAAGGATCCCGGGAAGTGCGTGCTGCCGCCGCGGGAAATGACCGGTGGAGTATACAAGGGGCGAGGCTGTGGAAAACTCTGGCGTGCGACGTGCCGCCGCGCCGGCGAAACTTAAAGATGCTGGTCAAGGGCCGCACAGGGCAACTATGATTCGCAAGCAGCCTTCCGGGGTTGCGGCTTACTTCTGAAATTGCGAGGCGTCTAGACAGCAGGCATGCCGACGAACCGATTCCTCTCCCGCGTTTCCGCCGTGCTGGCGCTCGCCGGCTCTTTTGCATTTCTGCCCGCGCTGCGCGCGCAGGAGCAGCGCGCCAACTCACCGATCCCTAATACGGTGTGGGTGGGCGCCGACGGTAAGTTTGAGTCCGAGCCCGACACCGCAATCGTGCAATTCAACATCGCTCCGCAGGAGAAGAAGCTGCAGGATGCCATGCAGAAGGCGACGCAATTGGCCGAGCAGGTCCGGCAACTGCTGCGCTCCAATGGAATCGATCCCAAAGACGCGCAATTCAGCCGCTTCGCCACCCAGCCTGCGTATGACTATGACAACGGCAAGCAGAAGCTGACGGGTTATCGCGTCGAGGCGAACATCAGCGTCAAGGTGAAGGACTTCTCCAAAATCGGTCCGATCTCCGAGGGACTGGGGACGCTGGAGGTGACGAACACCTCCATCAGCTACATGCTCGAGAACATGGATTCGGCGAAGATTAAGGCCGTGGAGGATGCGCTGCGGCGCGCACGCGACGAAGCCAATGCTGTCGCGCAATCCAGCGGACGCACCCTCGGCGAGTTGTCGTATGCCTCGGTGGACACCTACGAACCGCACCCGATCGTTCCCGCGGGCGCGATGGCCAGGATGCAGGCAGGAGTTGCGGCGGCGCCTCCTCCGACTGCCGAATTCGGCGCCGAGAAGATCACGGTGACCGCGCATGTGAACGCGTTGTACAGCTTGAAATGAGCATTCGGCATTCGGTCATGCCGAATCGAGCGCTGCGCGACTTTCTTTCCGCTAGCGCGTTCACGCTACGGAGCGAATGCCAAGTGCCAAATGCCGAATGGCCGGAGAAGTAACATGAGATTTCACCCTGTCCTAATCGCAGCCGTGCTCGGGCTCACCATGCCCGCTGCGGCACAAACCAGCCAGGACACTCCGCATCTCACGCCTCGCAACAGCGTGCCGGCAGCGCCGGCCAAAATCGAGGACGATGCTCCACCGGCAATCACCGTGCCATCGGGCACCAGGATCCCGCTGACGCTGAAGCAGGGTGTGAACACCAAGAACGCGCGTCCGGGCGATCCCGTCTACGCGCAGACGACATTCCCCGTCACTCAGGACAACCGGATCGTGATTCCAGCCGGGACCTTCGTTCAGGGACAGGTCGATCGCGTGGTGCGCCCCGGCCACGTCAAAGGTCGCGCTGAATTGCAGATGAGCTTCACCTCCATGATCTTTCCCAATGGCTACACGGTGATGCTGCCCGGCGCGGTGCAGAACACGCCGGGATCGAATGACAACACTGTGAAAGGCAAGGAAGGAACGATCCGGGGGCCCGGTGGAAAGGGCAAGGATGCGGGCACCGTTGCCACCACAACCGTTACCGGCGCGGGGATTGGCGCCATCGCCTCAGGCGCTAAGGGCGCCGGGATTGGCGCGGCCGCGGGCGGCGCGCTGGGCCTGGCGACGGTGCTGCTCTCGCGCGGTCCCGAGGTGCAGTTGGGCACCGGCTCTTCCATCGAGATGGTGCTGGCCAGCAGCCTCGAGCTCGATGCCGCCAAACTGCATAGGCCGGCGAATACGTATTAGGTTCAGTTAGCAATTAGCAATTAGCAACTAGCGATTAGCAACTAGCAGCCCGCAATTAGCGACTAGCGACTAGCAACTAGTGATTAGCAGCCAGCAACTAGGGATGAGCAGCTTCCGATTCGCGACTCGCCGTTCGCCATCTCATAAATGCTTGGTACAGGGCACGACTTCAGTCAGACTTCAGTCGTGCCGAAAAAGCTCTGCATTTCTCTTTCGAGCCGACTTTCAGTCGGCGGCAGGCCTTCGTCCCTGCTGGGGCGCCGGGGCTAAAGCCCCGATTTTATTGTTGCGAGTTTCGGCACGACTGAAGTCGAGCCGTGTTACGAATCGAACCCGGATTTATAAGTGACATGCGCCGAAAGAGATGATCGCGATTTCTGCCATGGTCGCGAGCTTCATCGTGCCTCTCCCATTCGCCTGCAGAACGTCAACCTGAATGCCGCAGTACACTAATCGCTGGTTGCTCGCTGCTTCTCCCATGTCCGACATCGTCGAAGCCATAACCGCGGAACAGATCGAACAGGTGCGCAACTTGTTCGCAGAGTATCGCGCGCAGTTGCCGGTGGATTACTGCTTCCGCAAGTTCGACGCCGAGATCGCCAGTCTGCCGGGCGACTATTCGCCGCCGCGAGGCAAGCTGTTGCTGGCCGCGGTGGTGGGCCAGCCCGTCGGTTGCGTCGGCCTGCGCCCGTTTCCTTTGCCCGACACCTGCGAGATGAAGCGCCTCTACGTGCGGCCCGCCTTTCGCGGCGGCAGGCTGGGGCGTGAGCTGACCGAGCGCCTGCTCGACGCGGCTCGGCAGCTCGGCTATCGCTCCATACGGCTCGATACGTACGCCCCGGCGATGCAGGCAGCCGTCCGAATGTACCGCAACATGGGGTTTCGCGAGGTCGGTCCCGAGCCGCTGGAGCCCACCGAAGGTCTCACTTACATGGAGCTGGAGTTGTGAGGCAGTGGCCAGTGATCAGTGGCCAGTAGTCAGTTGCCAGTAGTCAGTCGCCAATCGCCAGCCATTGTCGCTGCTGCCCAATCACATGCATTTCCCCGCCTGCAGGAGATCGCAAATTCACTCAACGACGATCTAAGGGTAAATGCTGAGCGCTGACCACTGACCACTGACCACTCGCCACTGCTTTCCGATTTCGCTTGCCAGCGTTCCGGGTAGTGGTTACTATGCAGTAAACCCGTTGGCCACTCTTTTCCAGGACGCGACCCGTTTATGAATATTGGCGAGACTATTCGCAGCTTCCGCCTGCAAAAAGGCATGTCGCAGGGCGATATCGAAAAACGAACCGGCCTGCTGCGCTGCTATCTGTCGCGCGTGGAAAATGGCCACACCGTCCCCTCCCTGGAGACGCTGGCCCGGATCGCCAACGCCATGGACCTGCCGCTGTCGCGTTTCTTTACCGAAGCCGGCGCCGACAATGGCGGCAAGCCGGTGCCGCAGCTTGCCGAAGACGAGGTCCGCTTCCTGTCGCAGATTCGCCGCTACTCCCCCGGCCTCAATGAGAGCGATCGCAAGCTGGTGCTGGCCATGGTGAAGAAAATGGCCGCCAGCGCGGGAAGGTAGTTCTCGCGATTCGCTATCCGCCTGAGAAAGAACGCCATTCGCTATTTGCCAGAGGAAGAACGCTTTTCGCCGGACTCCATTCGCCATTCGCTCTTCGCCAGATCACTCCTCGCCAATCGTTGGTCGGTATTCGCCAGTGGACTCTGACAGCTGCCTTTGGGAAGGTCCTAATTGAAGTTATTGGGATTCACTCAGACGCAAGCATCGAAGTTCTGGCAAGACTGAACAGCGAAAGGCGAGCGGCCTTCTCTCTGGCGGATGGCGAATGGCGTCCGGCGAAAAGCGTCTTTCTCTAGCCGAAAAGCGAATCGCGAATAGCGACTATCGACTATCGACTACGCCGCCTTGCCGGTTTCACTCAGCGCCAGCACCGCCAGCTCCAGCCGGTCGCGTGAGCCGGTCTTCGAGAATATGCTCTGCAGGTGCCGCTTCACCGTGTTTTCGCTGATGCTTAGATCATTGGCGATGTCGCGGTTGCGCATGCCTCGCGCCACCATGTAGGAAATCTGACGCTCGCGCCCGGAGAGCCGTCCCATGGAGCTGGGCACCGCCGGATGGCTGGAGACCATAGCGTCGAGAACGCTGTGCGCGATCTCGTCGGAGAAAGCCAGCTCGCCTTCGGCGACGGCGCGAATGGCGGAGAAAAGCTTCTGTGGCTGGTCGGCCTTCAGCACCAGGCCACGCGCGCCCAGCCGCACCACCTGCACATAGTCGTTCTGGCTGTCGGAACCGGTGAGCACTACCGAGGCTACGCGGCTTCCCGCCCGCTCCAGCGAGCGCAGCACCTCGAAGCCATCGCCGCCCGGCATCGCCAGGTCGAGTACCAGCACCCGGGGCGCATACTGTTGCACCAGCCGCACCGCCTCTTCGCCGTTCGCCGCGGTGCCTACTACCTTAAAGTCGGGCTGCGACTGCAGCAACGCCGTGAGCGATTCGCGCAGCACGGCATGATCATCGGCAATCACGATCGGAATGCGGTCTTGCATCATCTCCATCAAATTTAGATGCGCCGCAGAGCGGTCGCGCGATGCGTTATGCTGAGAAGTCCCCGCGACAAGGGGCTCCCAGCGAACCTCCCGCGCTATCCTCCACCATTTGCGACACTTATCTGGACGATGGCCGGCAGCGAACCGTCGAATAGAGACAACAAGAAAGGTAAGGATGGCAATTATTCAGCGAGCAATTTTGAGCGTGACCGACAAGACAGGCCTGGTGGAGTTTGCGCGGCGGCTGGCTGCAATGCGCGTCGAGTTGATTTCCACCGGCGGCACCGCGCGCCTGCTGCGCGACTCCGGCATCGCCGTGAAGGATATCTCCGATCTCACCGGCTTCCCCGAGATGCTGGACGGGCGCGTGAAGACGCTTCATCCCAAGGTGCATGGCGGCATTCTGCACATGCGCAGCAAGCCCGAGCACCGCGCAGCCGTGAGCGAGCACGGCATTCAGCCGATCGACATGGTGGTGGTGAATCTCTATGCCTTCGAGAAGACGGCGGCTAAGCCGGGCGTGGAGTTCGAGGAGATCATCGAGAACATCGACATCGGCGGGCCATCGATGGTGCGCTCGGCAGCGAAGAATTTTCAGGATGTGGCAATTGTGACCTCGCCTGCCGATTACGAGGCGATCGCACAGGAGATGGAGGCAAACGGCGCATCGCTCTCGCTGGCGACGAAGTGGCGGCTGGCGCAGAAGGCGTTTGCCACAACGTCCGCGTATGATTCGTCGATCGCCTCGACGCTGGAGCGGATTGCCCCACCTGAAGGCGACAACTTCGCGCCGGGCAGCGATGCCGAGGGATTTCCTGAGACGCTGCGGCTCAGCTTTCGTAAAGCGTCTGACCTGCGCTACGGCGAGAACCCGCATCAGAGGGCCGCACTATATTCCGACGGCTCGGGCAAGGGCGTGGCGAACGGCAAGCAGTTGCAGGGCAAGGAGCTCAGCTACAACAACATTGTCGATCTGCAGGCGGCCTGGGAACTGGCGCAGGAATTCGAGGAGCCCGTCTGCGCGATCATCAAGCACACGAACCCCTGCGGCACCGCCATCGCCGCCACACTCGCGGAAGCCTACAAGCGCGCGCTGGAGTGCGATCCAGTCTCGGCGTTTGGCGGCGTGATCGGCGTGAATCGCACCGTGGACCGCGAGACTGCAGCCGAGATGGCGAAGCTCTTTGTCGAGGCCATCGCCGCACAGGAGTTCGACGAAGAGGCGCGGCAAATCTTTGCCGCGAAAAAGAACTTGCGTTTGGTGCAGATCGTGCCCGTGGAGCAGAAGTGGGTGCTGAAGAACGTCTCCGGCGGCGTGCTGCTGCAGGACAACGACGTGCGGCCGCTCACCGAAGCCGACCTAAAAACCGTCAGCGATCGCCAGCCCACGGAGCAGGAGATGCGCGACCTGCTGTTCGCCTGGAAAGTTTGCAAGCACGTGAAGTCCAATGCCATCCTGTACGCGCGCAACGGTCAGACAACGGGCGTCGGTGCGGGCCAGATGAGCCGCGTCGACTCAGCAAAGATCGGCGCCATGAAATCGGTGCTCGGAATCAAAGGGTCGGTCGCAGCCTCGGACGCGTTCTTCCCATTTCCCGATGGTGTCGAGGAGATTGCCAAGGCAGGCGCGACGGCAATCATTCAGCCCGGCGGCTCAGTGCGCGATCAGGAGGTGATCGACGCGGCTAACCGGCTCGGACTCGCGATGGTGCTCACCGGGGTGCGGCACTTCCGGCACTAGAAGCGTGGCTGGGTTGAAGCGCGCAGTGCTGGCCTGAAGGCTAGCTCTACCCGAACGGCTCGTTGCAACGAGTTTTTCAGCAAGCTGTTCCGCTGGCGACCGGAGGCCTGCAAGAGGGATTTCAGCAGCCTGTTGCGGCAGGTGAGCGCGAGAGAACGGTCAGTCGCCGCTGGTGATGGGGGCCAGTGCCGGCGCCGTTGACGGCTTCTTTTGCGTTCGCGCGGGGTTGAACAGGTTCAGGAAGCCGCAGATCACCCAGTATCCCGCCGCCACGCCAAAGGCGAAGGCTGCGACGATGGTGAGCAGAAGCAGGGACGAGAAGAAGAAACCTGTCATAAGAATCCGTCAGTTATAAAACGAGCGACGCTGCACCTTGGATTTCGTGGCGTTCTGCTTTCACGCCGTCACTCTCTTACTGTGATGGTTCCACTTTAGCGCGCGTTGACTCTCCCCGATATTGACCACTAAGATACGTGAGTAGAGTTGCGTTCTGACCGTCCGGGACTCTCCAGTTGCATGTGGCCGGAAGGAGTAAGCCCCCGCGAAACAGGCCGCCGAAAACTCGGTATTACAAATGTCTTTGTAACAGGGCACGAGTTGACTCGGGCGAACGAGGGTTTATTGCTCGCAGGAACCGGCTTCATAGTTTGCTGAAAAACGCGGTTCCAGGAGCCGTTCGGGCAGAAGCTGGCCTTCAGGCCAGGGTCTAAGGCCCTTGTTTCTGGATCTCCGAGCCGGCAGTTCATAGGTAAGCTTCGACACCTCTGGAAGACGTGCTCCTTCCGCAAGCAACTGAGGAGTCCATAGGAACTAGATCGCTTCTACCGGTAACCAGAATCCCGCATGGCCATCAGCAGTATCAGCGTGCGTGGGGCACGCCAGCACAACCTGAAGAACATTCACGTCGAGATCCCACGCAACACCTTGACCGTGATCACCGGCCTCAGCGGCTCGGGCAAGTCGTCGCTCGCCTTCAACACCATTTACGCCGAGGGCCAGCGCCGCTACGTCGAGACGCTCTCCGCCTACGCCCGCCAGTTCCTCGACCAGATGGAGCGGCCCGATGTCGACAGCATCGACGGCCTCAGCCCGTCCATCGCCATCGAGCAGAAGACTACCAGCCGCAGCCCGCGCTCCACAGTAGGCACAATCACCGAGATCTACGATTATTTGCGCCTGCTGTATTCCTCGGTCGGCGTGCCGCACTGCCCCAATTGTGGGAGGCCGATTTCGCGCCAGTCCGCTGACCAGATCGTGCAGCGCGTGATGGAACTCGATCCCGAAGAACGCGTTATGATCCTGGCGCCCATCGTGCGCGGCCGCAAAGGCGAGTTCAAGAAGGAACTCGACTACCTCATCCAGCAGGGCTACACCCGCGCCCGCATCGATGGCGAGCTGCACATGATTGCAGACGAGGAGATCGCGCTCGACAAACGCAAGAACCATACCATCGAACTGGTCGTCGATCGCCTGCTGGTGCGGCCGGGTCTCGAGGGGCGGCTCGCCGAGTCGGTGCAGACCGCGATGAAAGAGGCCAACGGGCTGGTGCTGGTCGCGGTCGTGGGCGGTGAAGAGCGGCTGTATTCCTCGAAGATGGCCTGCCCGGAATGCGGTATCAGCGTGGCGATGCTGGAGCCGCGCTCGTTCTCGTTCAACAGCGTTTACGGCGCCTGCCCGGAGTGCAACGGTCTGGGCAGCAAGTACGATTTCGATCCCGCGAAGGTGATCAACGACTGGTCGAAGCCGCTGCTGGATGGCGCGCTGGGACCGGGTTCGGCCTCGCAGAACATGGTCCGCATCCTGCAACTGGCGGCGCAGGCTTATGGATTCGATCTATCCACGCCCTTCGAGCAGCTTCCGCGCAAGACGCAGAACTTAATCCTCTACGGCCCCGAGGCGAGCGAAAAGAAGCGCGGCGGCTTTCTCGGCGTCTTCGCCTACCTGCGGCAAGCCATGGAAGAGAGCAGTTCGGAGACTTATCGCGAGTGGCTGCTGGAACATATGTCGGCGACCACTTGTCCGGCATGTCAGGGCAAACGGCTGCGGCCGGAGAGCCTGGCGGTCAAGGTAAACGGCATGTCCATCTCCGACTTCACCGCGCTGCCGGTGGCGCGCGCGGTCGACGCCGCAGGGCAGATCAAACTCAACCCGCGCGAGGAGAAGATTGCCGGCCGCATCCTGAAGGAGATCATCGAGCGGCTGGGATTCCTTAACGCGGTTGGACTCGGCTATCTCTCACTGGAACGCTCGGCGGCGACGCTGAGCGGCGGCGAAGGCCAGCGCATCCGATTGGCCACGCAGATCGGCTCGAAGCTGCGCGGCGTGCTGTATGTGCTCGACGAGCCCTCCATCGGACTGCACCATCGCGACAACGACCGCCTGCTGCACGCGCTGGAATCACTGCGCGACCTGGGCAACACCGTCCTAGTGGTGGAGCACGATGAAGACACCATCCGCCGCGCCGATTACGTCATCGATCTCGGTCCGGGCGCTGGACGCCATGGCGGCGAAGTTGTTGCCAGCGGCACGCCGGACGAGATCCAGGCCGCCCCGCGCTCACTTACCGGGCAGTACATCTCCGGCGAGAAGAAAATCACCGATCGTCACGCCCGCCGCCACGCCAACGGCAAGGCGGTCGCAGTCCTGGGCGCGCGTGAGAACAACCTGAAGAACGTCGACGTCAGTTTTCCGCTGGGCGTCATGACGGTGGTTACCGGCGTCTCCGGATCGGGGAAATCGACGCTGGTCAATGACATTCTCTATCGCGCGCTGGCCAACTCGCTCTATCGCTCGCGCGAGGAGGCCGGCGAGCACAAGGCGATCACCGGCACCGAGTTCGTCGACAAGGTCATCCGCATCGACCAGTCGCCCATCGGGCGCACGCCGCGCTCGAACCCGGCGACCTACACCGGCGTCTTCACCGCCATCCGCGACCTCTACGCCATGCTGCCGGAGTCGCGCGAGCGCGGCTACAAGGCCGGACGCTTCTCCTTCAACGTGCCCGGCGGCCGCTGCGAGGCTTGCCAGGGCGAGGGCGAGCGCCGCATCGAAATGAACTTCCTGCCCGACGTTTACGTGCTGTGCGAGGTGTGCGGCGGCAAGCGCTACAATCACGAAACGCTCGCGGTCAAGTACAAGGGCTACTCCATTGCTGACGTGCTGGAGACACCCGTCGCCGACGCGCTGCCCATCCTGGAGAACGTCCCGCAGATCCGCCAGAAGCTGCAGACGCTGGTCGATGTCGGCCTCGGCTATATTCACCTGGGACAATCGGCGGTCACGCTCTCGGGCGGCGAGGCGCAACGCATCAAGCTGGCGCGCGAATTGAGCAAGCGCCAGACGGGCAAGACGCTCTACCTGCTGGATGAGCCGACCACCGGGCTGCACTTCGAAGACGTTAGCAAATTGCTGGAGGTGCTGCACCGCCTCACCGACCTCGGCAACAGCATCATCATCATCGAGCACAATCTGGATGTGATCCGCAATGCCGACTGGATCATCGACCTCGGGCCGGAGGGCGGCGAGGAGGGTGGCCGCGTGGTTGCGCAGGGCACGCCCGAGCAGGTGGCGCGGGTCAAAAAGTCCTACACTGGACAAATATTAGCCAAAGTGCTGCCGGCAACGTCCAATAGCAGGGCGAGTGTTGCGCCGCTCGCCACCAGCTAGAGCAACGGCGGGGAGCATCAAGCGCCAGAAAAATAACCGAGAACCCGAACCTTCATGTCAACACCTGTGAACCCGCTGCCCGATTCCGCGCCCGAGCTCTCACCGGCAATTGCCGACCAGGCGCTTAACCCGATCATCGAGCCCGCCCTGCCGCCAACCGAAAAGCGCTTTCCTGCGTGGTCGGGTTGGGATGTGCTGGCCATCGCCGTCTTCGGTGTCTTCTGTCTGCTGGTGCTGATCGTGGTGGCGGTGCTGGCAACCGGCGTCCTCTCGGGCCAGAAGAGCCTCTCCATCGACGACGTCGCGCACAATCCAATCGTCATTCGCGCCTCGCTTGGTGGACAAGCGGCCGCCTATCTGCTCCTGCTGCTGTGCATCTTCGTTGTGGTGCGGTCACGGGCCGGCCAGCCCTTCGGCCGCGCCCTCCAGTGGAACTGGCCGGGCGCTTCGGCTGCCGCCTTCCTGGCCGCCGGCATTGTTCTCGCGGTGGTGGTCGACTATCTCTCCCGCTTCCTGCCGCTGCCGAAGTCGCTGCCCATCGAGGACATGTTCAGCAACCGTGCCAATGCCTACCTGATGGCGGTCTTCGGAGTGACGCTGGCGCCGCTGCTGGAAGAGCTGTTTTTTCGCGGCCTGTTGTATCCGGTGCTGCGCCGGGGCATGGGACTGGTGATGGCCGTGCTGCTTACCGCCGTGGGATTCGCCGGCATCCATAGCGTGCAGCTTGGCTATGCATGGGCGCCCATCCTCAGCATCTTCGTTGTCGGCGTGATCTTTACTCTGGTGCGCGAGCGCTGGAGCTCCGTCGCGTCCTCGTTCCTCATGCATTGCGGTTATAACCTCACGCTCTTCGCGCTGATCTGGTATGCCACCGGCCACTTCCAGCATTTGGAGAAGGCCGCGGGCTGAAATAGAAATGCAATTTCCAATTGGTGTCATCCTGCGCGGAGCGCCCGCCGCGCTTTTTGCCACTCGCTTGCCCCTGCCCTGACTGAGGACGAAGCGAATCGGGCGGCCGGCGAGTGTAAAGATTCCTGTGACCGATCGATCTTGACCATGAACGACGCTCGTGAACAACTGCTGGCCATGCTGGCCGAGAAATCCTTCCGCCTGGGACAGTTCACGCTTTCCAGCGGCGGCAGCAGCGATTACTACGTCGACTGCCGGCTGACCACGCTTAATGCGCACGGCGCGCTCCTGACCGGCGAGGCCGTGCTGGCGGAGATCGCGCGCCAGAACTGGCAGGCGGACGCCATCGGCGGCTTGACCATGGGCGCGGATCCCATCGTGGTCGCGACTTCGGTGATCAGCGCACAGCAGGGAAGACCGGTGCATGGCTTTCTGGTGCG
Organism: Terriglobales bacterium; assembly: GCA_035651035.1. GTDB lineage: Bacteria > Acidobacteriota > Terriglobia > Terriglobales > Acidobacteriaceae > Bog-257. Next base: position 9,383 of record DASRGM010000087.1, on the reverse strand, counting down.
CAAGGCGGAGAAGACGCACGGCACCGGGCAGCGCATTGAGGGCTTTCGCGCCAAGCCGGCGCGGGTGGTCATTGTCGACGACGTTTGCACCACCGGCGCCTCCACCATTCAGGCCATCGAGGCGGCGCGCGAATACGGCTTCGAAATTGCCGGCGTCCTGTGCCTGGTGGAGCGTGAGGAGGCCGGCGGCCGAGCTAATGTCGAGACGGCGGCGCATCCGGCGGCCTTTGTAGCGCTGTTCACAGCGCGAGATGTTCGTGCCGAGCACGTGAAGCAGCTCGATCGGAAGTCGTGATGTTGCGGCGAGCACCCCTCAGGTAGACAAAGCGTGATCTCGCCCCCAGCCACGGCGCGCAACACCAATCGAGTCGCCCTGCTGCTCGCGTTCGTGGTGATTTACGTCGTCTGGGGCTCAACCTATCTCGCGATTCGTTACGCCGTGGAGACCATTCCGCCGCTGCTGGTGGTCGGCATCCGGCAAGGCGTGGCGGGCCTGGCGATTTTTGCGTGGGTCTACGCCCGCGGATATCGGCCGACCTTGCGCGAGTGGCAGGCAAGTGTGGTGCTGGGCATCCTGTATTTCGTCATTAGCCACGGCCTTCTGCACTGGGCCGAGACCATCGTTCCCTCCGGGCTGGCAGCGCTCCTGATAGCCAGCGAACCGATCTGGATCGCAATTATGGCTGCGATGGTTTCACGCGAGGAGCGATTCACGGTGAAAACGGCCAGCGGCTTAATGGTGGGACTGGCCAGCGTCGCCCTGCTGATGGGCGAAGAGGCCAGCCGGAGCCATGGGCGGTTATTGCTGGGTTGTACAGCGATTCTGATCAGCGCTTTCACCTGGGCGGTCGGGGTGATCTATAGCCGCAATCCGAAGCTGCCCAAAGATCCGGTTGCGCGCGCCGGCATGGCAGCGTTGACAGGCTCGGTCTTGCTGATGATGGGCGCACTTGCGACCGGCGAAATGAGCTACTCGCACTTCGCCGCGTTCAGTGCACGCTCGGTGTGGGCGCTGCTCTATCTCATTCTCTTTGGGACGATCATTGCCTTCACCACCTACACCTGGCTGCTGGACCACAGCTCGCCCACGCTGGTCTCGACACACACATACGCCAACCCGATCGTCGCCGTCCTTCTGGGCTGGTGGCTGGCGGGAGAGACACTGGATATTCGCACGTTGTTTGCCGGATTGTTGACACTGCTCTCGGTTTTTCTCATTAGTCGCGGCACAGGCGAGCGCCCGGCCGCACAGCAAGAACCCGTGCTTTAGCGCCTGAGGTAAACACCTATAGGATGATCGGCAAACTGACCACCATTGTCCTCGCGGTAAAAGACATGGACCATAACGTCGCCTTCTACCGCGACCCGGTGCAACTGGTACAACTGCCCGCGCAATCGAAAGGCGCATAATTGCAAATCACATGATCAAGACCTTGGAATGGACCGACGAGGGCGTACGCTTCATCGACCAGACGAAGCTGCCCACCGAAGAGACCTACGTCACCTGCAAGGGCTACGAAGAGGTGGCCGACGCTATCCGTACCATGATAGTGCGGGGCGCGCCCGCGATCGGCGTATCGGCGGCGATGGGCGTTGCCATCGGCGTGCGCGACTCGCGGGCAACGGACTATGCCGATCTGCAATGCGAGTTCCTGCACATCTGCGATGTGCTCGCGGCGACGCGTCCCACCGCCGTCAACCTGTTCTGGGCCATCCGCCGCATGAAAGAAAAGTTCGACGAAGTCAGCGGTCGGCCCATTCCGGAGATCAAAGCCGCGCTGGTGGACGAAGCGCAGCGCATGATGGCCGAGGACATTGCCACTAACGAAGCCATGGGAGCACACGGCGCGGTTCTGCTTCCCTCCAGCGGCGGCGTGCTCACCCACTGCAATGCCGGCGCGCTCTGCGCCGCAGGCTACGGAACCGCATTAGGCGTGATTCGCTCGGCGATCGCCGCAGGCAAGAAACTCCACGTCTATGCCGACGAAACCCGTCCCTTCCTGCAAGGCTCGCGTCTGACAGCGTGGGAGCTGATGAAGGATGCCATCCCGACTACCGTGATCTCCGATAACATGGCCGGCGCCATGATGCGGCAGGGCAAGATCGGTGCGGTCATTGTCGGCGCCGACCGCATCGCCGCCAACGGCGACGTCGCCAACAAGATCGGCACCTACATGGTCGCGGTGCTGGCCAAAGAACACGGCATCCCGTTCTATGTTGCCGCCCCGTTCTCCACCATCGACCTCGACACCCCCGACGGCAGCCACATTCCCATCGAACAGCGCTCCTCCCGCGAAGTGACCCACATGGCAGGCAAGCAGATTACGCCCGACGGCGTCAGCGTCGAGAACCCCGCCTTCGACGTCACACCGCATCAGTACGTCACCGCTATCATCACCGAGCGGGGCGTGCTGCGCGAGCCGTATGCAGAATCGCTCCCCCGGCTGGCGAAGGCGGATTCGCAGGCCCCGTAATGCCTTCGACTACAGATTACCGCCGCTTAGATTGCAACATCGCTTCCAGCCGGTCGTAGCTGTACGCCACGCCACGTTCCATACCGCTCTTCAACATTTCGTCGCGTATTTCCCTGGATCCGCATTCGATCTTCAGGGTCACCGTCGTCTTGCCATCTTTTTCCACGAAGGTAGTGGTGTTGACGTTTTCCCCGGGATACCAGGATGGCTCGAAGCGTTCGGTAGCGACCACGCGCTCCGGCGGTACAACTTCGCGGAAAACTCCAATGCTGCTCATCTCTTGCCCATCCGGACCGCGCCAGACATAACGATAGGCGCCGCCCACACGCAGATCGATCTCGCAGATCGGCATGCTGTGGTCAGGGCGGCCGGTGAGCCATTCGGGGACCAGTTCCGGTTTGGTGAAGGCATCGAACAGCATTTGCCGGGGAGCGTCGAAAACCCGGGTCATCACGATCTCGCGGTCGGTGGGCGTGTCGATCGTCAATCGGGCAATCAGAGTCATTGCGTCGTTCTCCTGTTTCGTCGTGGGTTCGCGGTTGCTTGTTTCGACTTCATGCGTTCCAGCAGCCGGTCCAGACGCCGGAAGTTGCCCTCCCAGACCTGCCGATAGCGCTCCAGCCATGCGCTGGCTTCCGACAAGGCACGCGGCTCCAGCCGGCAGGGCCGCCGCTGTCGGTCGCGGCTGCGTGAGATCAACCCCGCGCGCTCCAGCACCCGCAGATGCTTGGAAATGGCGGGCTGGCTCATTTTGAACGGGGCAGCCAGCTCCAGAACGGAAGCCTCGCCTTCCGCGGCCAGCCGGGCAAGGATCGCGCGTCGCGTTGGATCGGCGAGGGCGGCGAAGGTGGCGTCGAGATGGGCGGCCGAGTTCATAACCTCTATTGTATATAACTATATGGTTATGCAAGTCCCCCGCTTCTGTCAAGCGAATTCCGCGCATTTCCCGGGCCCGGGGGAGGCGCAGTCTTCCCGGTTGCGTCTTCGCCTTTTCTTCGTGTTATACTGGCGCGGTTTGCCGCTACTGCGGCAGGAGTTCTTCATGGCAATTCGCGACATGCTGCTGCCCGAATACGATCAGGAGATGGCCAACACCCGCAAGCTTCTGGAGCGGCTTCCCGAGCGCATCCCCGATTACAAACCCCACCCCAAATCGATGACCTTGCAGCAACTGGCCGGTCATGTTGCCGAGTTGTCCGGCTGGGCCAAAGAGACCTTCACCCGCGAGGTCCTCGAATTCGACATGCAGAGCTATGTGCCCTTCCTGCCTAAGACGCGACAGGAGGTCCTGGAAAAGTTCGATGAGAACTCAAAGGCCGGCCGCGAGGCGCTAGCCGCGGCCAAGGATGAGGATTTCGGCGTGATTTGGAGCCTGAAGACGACGAAGGGCGACACCCTCTTCGCCATGCCGCGTTCCGTCTGTTATCGCGGCATGGTCATGAATCACCTGATCCACCACCGCGCCCAACTCGGCGTCTATCTGCGGCTCAACGAGATTGAGATTCCCGGCATGTACGGTCCTTCGGCCGACGAGATGAAGGCCTGGGAAGCGGCGCACAGCGCCTAGGCTGGAACACGAGAAGCAGCATCGGAGAAGAGCGCCGTAGGCGCGAAAGTCGGTAGCCCGCGATTCAGCGGCTGAGTAGGGCGGCAACGTGATCCCGAGTCGCTTAGCGACGGAACGCGGTCCTGTGTCGTCACTACAGGACTGGAGTCTGGTGTTTGTTCACTGTCCCAGCCCTGAACGGCAGCTGCCCTCTTCCGCGCCTACGGCGTCGTTTGCTTCGCCTCGATTCCGATATTGTTCCAGTACAGTCCTGCAAGGCGAAGTTCCACGCACACGGTGAAGTCGTGCCCCGTTACAATGCGTTGCAATGCGGAGTGTCTCAGCAGCCGATTTCAGACGCCAACAGAGGCCGGGCTAAGAAGCTTTCGGCAGCCTGTTTCGCCGTTCCGCACCGCCGAAAAAAGCAACGAGCTTTAGCCCTGTGCAGGACTAAAGCCCGGAGCCGAACTCATACACTTGGCTGCTTACGATCGGGAGGAAGCCTCGCCCGCTACCACACCGTCAGCTTCACGTTATCAAACCATTCGTGATAGCCCTGGCCGGTGGCATTCACGTCGAGTTGATACTGCACGCCCAGGTTGTCGCCCCAGTTAAGATCTCGCGCGTAATAAGTCTGGTTGATGGGATGAGCGACGCCATCGACAACCAGGGTCACGTAGTGATAGCTCTGCGCCGTGTGGTTGGTGGTGACGTACCACTGAATGTGATGCCAGGTGTTGGCCGCGAAACCGTGGCAGGCTACCGTGGTGTGGATCCAGTGGCCGTGCAGCTCATCCCAGATGTCCCACAGGCCGGCCGCGATGTTACACTGGCTGCCGATCATGTAGTTGTAGCCGCCCAGGAACTGGAACGAGTCGTATTCCAGGGCCTGCGCCCCCGCCGCCGCATTGCTGTCCAGCTGCACCCAGAAGTCCCATTCCAGGTTGGTGACGTTGTCGTTAGCGCCCAGTTTGTTCCACCACAGCGCATTGGCCCAGATGCCGGAGTTAAATATTTCGGCGCTGGCGCCCGAAAGCGAAGGCCGCGACTGGTTCTGCGCCATCCAGTAGGTGCCCTGGCCGCTGCCTCCGGCGCAACTGGGCGCGTTGCAGGAGTTCCAGCCCGGAAGCTGCTCGATCTGGTTGAATACCGTGGCGCCGGGCGGTGGCGTCGGCAGCCCTCCTCCCAGCGATTGCGCTACCGCGGCCGAGGCGGCCAGGCACACCGCCAACAGTAAAGTTTTCTTCATAGGATTCCTCTGTGAGTTAGGCAGGACGGATGGATTGGGGAACGGCCGTCAGCCAGCTACTTAAGCTTCAGGCCGGCAACGGAAACCCACAATAAGAGCAATCGCTTAGGCCGCGGATGAAAAGGCCATGGAGCGGGGGTTACGTCAGAGTGATGACGTAGTTCGATAGTCGTAGGGGAACAGCCCACAATTGAGGATGGGCCGGCATTTGCCGCCGGCTAAGGCCGGTGCTTGGTCATCTGCTTCCGGTATTTACGTTGGGCTCAGGCGCTGCGGCGCGGGCTGGCCGCGACCTCACGGTCATCGCCTGGCGCTTCCATCTGTGTCGCCAGGCTGAGCAGGTGCAGGAAATACATCGCGTCGTCCAACTCGCCACGCTCCCCCTGCTCCAACGGGACGGCGTGCAGCTCATCCCGCAAGCGGCGCTGGATGGCGGCGCGCGCTGCCTTCACGCGAAGATCTTTCTGGCTCGAATCCCATCCCATCACGGCCGCGCGGAACTGTTCGCGCCAGTTACTGGAGATCGATGTCTGCGGCATAATTTGTGCTCCCTTCTTAATCGCCTGGCATTCTGTGCTGCAGGGCGGGCATTCGTTGATCGCCTGCCTTCTGCGGTTCGAGCGATAGAAGATATGCGCCTAACATCGGCACATACAAAGGAGCTGGAGCGAATTCCACCAGCTCCGATGGACGGCGGTCCGGCGGCGGCTCAGCGTCTCGGCAATAAGCAGCACCAGCAAACATGGCAAAGACACGGCCATCGCCGGCGCATGCGCCGTTCTTACTGAGCACATTAGCGCGTGCACGTCGTCGCTCTGATCGGGAGTAATGAGAATGGTCGCTACTGCCGTCATCATCAGCAGCAGCACCAGCAATTGGAATCGATTGTGCGGCTGGCTACGTCTCATTCCAATGCTCGGGGGCACAGGGAGGCGCATGCTTCACGCAGTCCCCTGCTAAGTGCCGCCGATAATGCCACAGAGATGCTGGATGGGTCAATTCCACCTAGGTTGGGGGTGAGCCAAATTGCCAAACAGGGAGCCGGCAACCCAGCCCACGTTATTATCGGCAAAGTGACCGCACGGCCATACCGCCGAATCACGAATCAGCTTCAGGGGGTTCGCCTTCGATCGCTAGTTCAATGGCTCATCGTTGGCGCGTTGCTGCTTTGGTCGTTTGCCGCACTACTGCTGGTGGCTGTCCGGTGGATCGATCCGCCGACGACCGCAGTACAAATGCAGCGACGCGTGCAGTCCTGGATCCACGGCACGCCCTATCAGAAACGGTACAAATTCATTCCACTCAGCCAGATTTCGCCCGATCTCCAGCACGCTGTCATTGCCGCGGAGGATTCCCGCTTCTACCAGCATCATGGGTTCGATTGGCACGAACTCGAAATCGCCGCGAAAGAGGATTTGGAAGGCGACCGCAGTCGCGGAGCCTCCACACTCACCGAGCAACTGGTGAAAAACCTGTTCTTCGGGACAAGCCACTCGATCCTGCGCAAGGCGGCAGACTACACGCTGGTGCCGGCGGCCGAATTCGTCCTGGGGAAGCGGCGCATTCTCGAGCTTTACCTGAACGTCGTCGAATGGGGTCCGGGTATTTACGGCGCAGATGCCGCGTGCCGTCGCTACTACAAAACGCCGGCCCGGACGATTGGCAGGCAAGAAGCAGCACGGCTCGCCGCGATCTTGCCCGGCCCCCTGAAACGACGTCCCGACCGCATGAACCAGTACAGCGCGGTCATCTTGAACCGCATGCGCCAAATGGGTTGGTAAAAGGGGCATTGCCGGAGTCCCACGAAACCGGACGGCACAACCCGAATCGGCTCGCAGCTGGGTGCCCCAGGTCCGCCGAATTTAGGCGTACCTGGGCCTCACGGCTAAGGCTCGCCCCGCCTCGGAGTATAGATCGCGCACGCCCCAGTGCTGCGAAGCAGGACGGCAGAACTTAGCCCAGCAAGGAGCGAAGCCGCAGGCGAGCGGAATGCTGGGTATTGCTTGTAGAAGGCGAGTGCCTTCAGGGACGGCACAATTCCGCGAATACGATTCGCCCCCCGTAACAGCAGATCCCTCGTTGCGGCTGACGCCCTCCTCGGGACGAGAAATGGAGACCTGGCGTGGACGCTGGCCTAAAGGCCGGCTCTACCCGTTCTATAGCGTCCGCTTGAACAGCATCGTCGCGATCGTAATCATCACCGCCGCCGCCAGCGTCAGGTACGCCAGGTCGGCACGGATGGCGGCGAAGCCCGCATCCTTCAACAGCAGCGCCTTGAAGCCGTCGACGGAGTAGCTGAATGGATCGATGTAGGCGATCCAGCGCAGCCACGGCGGAAATGCTTTGATGGGATAGATTGCGCCTGAGGGGAAGAAGAGCAGTGTGTTGAGGATGCCGAAGGTCGCGCGCGGCACCAGCGGGTCTTCCACCCGCACCATCATCAGGAACATCATGGTGTTGAAGGCCAGCGAGGTGACCAGGATCATCAGGCAGACGTAAATGAAATTCAGCGGCAGGAAGATCGTCCCCAGCCCCGACAGCAGACAACCCAGCACGGTAATGATGATGCCCGCCAGGATCGCCTTGATCGCTCCGGCAATATTCAGCCCGGCAACCAGTTCGAACTTCGTGATCGGCGTGACCAGGTAGCCTTCATGCACCCCGCGCGCCTTGTCGTCGATGTACAACATCCCGCCGCCGATCATCACCGAGATGTACATGGCCAGCGAGATCGAGCCCGGCAGCAGGTATTTCATGTACTCCACGTAGGGATACAGCTCCACGATCTCCAGCGCGATCTGCTGCTGGATGCGCGGCTGCACCGTGGGATTGTTCAGCGCGTCCACCAGCGACTGCATCTCCGCTTCGAGCGAACCGGCGATGAAGTTGTCCGTGTTGTCGACCACCACGCCAATCCGAGGGTGGTTCTGTTCATAAACTTTGCGCGAGTATTCCGGCGGAATAATGACCGCAGCCTGAATTTTGCCGGTGCGCACATCTTCCTTCGCCTGCACGTCGTTGTCGTAATAAATCACTTTGAACGTGCGGATGTTCGCTTCGACCGCCGAAAACGCTTCGCGCAACTTCACCGCCTGCGTCCCGTGGTCCTGGTCCACCACGCCCATCTTGGCGTCGCGGATCTTGCCCCCAAACGCATTCCCCAAAATCACCAGTTGCACCAGCGGCAGCACCATGGAAACCAGCATCAGTGCCGGGGATCGCAAAAACTTTCGCAGCTCACGTTCGACAATTGCCCACATTCTATTCATGGCCGCATCCCCGGACGGTCCGGCATCACGAACGCATGCGCCTTCACCTGCTCATCGCGCAGCTGCCGTCCCGTGTAGTGGACGAACACATCGTCCAGCGTGGTGTTCTGCACGTTCAGCGACTTGATTTGCACCTTGTTCTTCACCGCGCTTTCCACCAGCTCCGTCGTCGTCAGCGAACCGTCGCCGCTCAGGATGCGGTACATATCCGCCCCCTCGTGATGTACCGACGTCACTGCCGAAAGTTGGTTGAGCCGCTGTTCCCAGTCCGCGGGCGAATTCAGGAACTGCACCTCGATCACATTCGATCCCGGCACACTCATCTTCAGCGCCATCGGACTGTCGAGCGCGACGAGGTGCCCGTGATCCACAATCGCAATCCGATCGCACAGCCGGTCCGCTTCGTCCATGTAGTGCGTCGTGATCAACACGGTCAGGTGCCGCTCATCCTTGATCTTCGTTAGCATTTCCCACACAGCCACACGGGAAACCGGATCGAGACCGGTCGTCGGCTCATCGAGAAAGAAGATTTTTGGGTTATGCACGAGGCCGCGCGCAATCTCCAGCCGCCGCCGCATTCCGCCAGAGAGCGTCTTCGTCTGCGCGTGCCGCCACTTCGTTAAATCCACGGCCTCAAGCAGGTCGTCGATGTTCTTCTTCCGCTGCGCCGAGGGCACGCCGTACAGCTTCGCGTAGATGCTCAGGTTTTCTTCCAGCGTTAGGTCAATGTCGCTGGTCAACGCCTGCGGGATCACGCCCATCGCGCATCGCGCCGCATCCGGCTCCTTCGTCACGTCGTGCCCATTGATGTACGCCTTACCCCCCGTGATTGGGATCAGCGTCGT
>DASRGM010000086.1:0-38841 GCA_035651035.1 Terriglobales bacterium | reverse complement strand
TCAAGTGGCGACCCGCAGCAGTATTCAAGTTGCGCCTCCCGCCCCGGGTCTCTTTTACGGCCTCACCTTCTCGCACGATAGCAACTACCTCTATTACGTCCGGGTGCTCAATAATATGGGGGCCATTCCCGTCTATCGCATACCGAGCCTGGGAGGAGCGCCAGAGCAGGTAGCGGCCAACGTGCAGAGTGGGGTTACGCTTTCGCCGGACGACAAGACTATGGCGTTCCTTCGCCAGATCGGCCCGGAAAGCTCTCTGGTGACAGTCACGGTGGACGGTGGGCAGCCTCAGAAGCTCGCCACCCGCCACGTCCCTGACGCCTTTGTCGGTAACCCATCGTGGTCGCCGGATGGGAAGTTAATCGCGACTACCGTAGCGAATAGCAGCACAGGTAAATCGGAATTGGTTGCAGTTCCGCCCCACGGGAATTCCAAGTCTGCCGTCGCGGTGGCACTACCCTGGCTCTCTGCACTTGAAGTGAAGTGGCTGCCGGATTCAAGGGGCCTGGTGCTTGTTGGTCAGCCCACGGGCAATTCACCTTCGCAGTTATGGCAGATGTCTTACCCTGAAGGTCAGCTAAGCAAGATTACCAATGACCTGGAGTCATACAGCAGTGTCAGCCTGACCTCGGATGCGCAGGTGCTGGTCGCTGTTCAAAATGATCTGGCTTCGAACCTTTGCGTCCTGACTAAAGATGGTCCGGATCGAAAGCGACAGATTACCTTTGGGCGCGGCAACCGCGACGGCTATGACGGAGTCTCTTGGTTGTCCGATAGCAGGATCGTGTACACCTCATTAGCCAGCGGCAGCCCGCAAATCTGGAGCGTAGAAGCGGATGGTAAAGACCCAACGCAACTCACCCATTACTCAGACTTTGGACGACTCGTCGACGTTCGGGCGTGCGCTGCCGGCCGATATCTATTGACCGTTTCTTACCGTCCCGGCATCTGGCGATTTGACGCGGACGGCAGCCACCCCAAGCAGTTGACCAACTTTGATAACGACTTCTATCCCTCCTGTACTCCGGAGGGCGACTCGGTGCTCTTCGCGTCGCTCCGCACGGGCACTGCGAATCTCTGGAAGGTGCCCATCGACGGCGGCACGCCGGAAAGGCTCACGAACTACCGCTCGGCAATGGCCGACATCTCACCAGACGGTAAGTGGATTGCCTTCAGTGACGAACCCGAACCGGGACACGCGCAATTTTTAATCATTCCATCAACGGGTGGCGACCCCGTCCGACGCTTCAATATAGCCAGCGCCACCCCGGCGGGAATGTATCGCCAGGTTTTCTGGACCCGCGACGGGCGCGACCTTACTTACGTTGACACTCGCAATGGCGTATCGAACTTATGGGCGCAGCCGGTCAGTGCAGGTCGTCCCCGCCAATTGACCCACTTCACTTCGGGTCAGATCTTTCGCTTCGCCTGGTCTCCAGACGGCAGGCAAGCCGCACTCGCGTGTGGTACCCAGAGTAATGACGTGATCTTGATGAAAAATCTGCATTGAAGCAGAGTCGTCGGATTGCGGTGAGAACGTGAGATGCAAACCTGTTTTGGGCTCCGGTCTCCGACGCTGGCCAAAGCCAATGAAAATCGGAACAAAAACCGAACGCAGAATCGCCATCGCAATGAGATGGCGTCCGGCACAAGACCTGTACTCGGCTTTTGTCGTTCAGAGAAATCTTGGGGATTCGTGCAAGAAAAGACCGAGGAGGACTTTCTCTGCTACAGCTTCGAGCTCCGATAGTTTAGGGAATACGGCCGAATGCGCAGTTTTTGCGCTATGAAGCTAGTTACTTCTCTGAGGTTAACGACTTGCTGGCGGAGAGGGGGGGATTCGAACCCCCGATACAGCTTTTGACCGTATAACGGTTTAGCAAACCGCCGCCTTCAGCCACTCGGCCACCTCTCCGCGACGAGCTTTGGTTAGTGTAGCACGTGGTACGGATGCCGCGGTACGATCATCGGCCAGCAAAGCCGAGGAGGCGCATGACGCGCCGCGGACCAATCCGCTTTACTTGGCGGACCAATCCGCTCTACCTGCTACTGCTCCCACTTCAGGGTGCCTTCTCCTACCTGATCGATCTCCATCACGAGTATCTGCTGATCGGGCGCGCATCCGAGCATGGTGTTGGCCTGGTAGACATCCTGTTTCGCCATCTTGTACGGCGCGTCGTGCACGGCAAGCTGAAGCAGCACCGGGCCGGAGTTCAGCGTCAACGGCGTTTTGCCATCGGCGACGTTCAGCGTTTCATCTTTTCCGTTCACCACGATGTCGTACGACTTGGAGCTGGCGTGCTTCGCCGGATAGCTCACGCGAAAGATGACTTTGCAGGATGGAGCGGCGGGTGGCGGAGAACTGGCGCCTCCGGCGGGCACCTTCTGGCCCACCTGAGTGCGCATATCGGTGGCGATGATCTCGGCCGCTTTGCCGACCGCGGTCTTCTCGAAAGGATGGCTGCTGCTGGAGCTCAGCTCAGCCATATCGATGGCGACATTTCCATACCTGCCGCCCGGCATCGCCCCTACCGTCTGCCGTCCGTAGCGGGAAGCGGTCTCGTTCATGAACTCATGACGGCTGATGGGCGCAGTGCTCTGCCACGAGCCGATCTCGCTACCGCTGGCGACGTCGATCAGCTTGCCGTCGACGCGCACGGAGAAGTCGCCCTTCTCGGGGATTTCCGTGCTCAGCAGCGTCGTTACCAGCGCAATCTTCACGTTGGTGCCGCGCGCGTATTCCAGCGTTTCGGCGTCGGCGCTCCCCGAGTACAGGCCTCCGGGATTCAGCAGTTCGACGGGGATCGACGCGCTCTGCAGCTGGCGGTAGATCATGGCGGTCAGGTGCTGGGCAAATGCCGTGCCCAGCTTGGAGTCGCCCATCTCAAACACGGGGAAGACGCCGACTGAGGCCTTGTCGGGGGGCGCCGCCAGCGCGCACAGTGGCACACAGAGCAGAAGCATCAGAAAGCAGCAGCAACTCCGAAAAGAAATCGCGTATCTCGACATTGAGCTAAACACCTCTCATCACTGGAGTGGCAGGCCCGCGCCACAGGCAAACCGGGAAAGGGCCGATACAGGATCAATGCGTCAGTTCAAACGAAGCTTGAGCCGCGGCCGATCCTCCCTGAGGAACGGCCGCAGCCCTGCGGAAGAGCACCCTAGTGCTGCGCCGACACCGTCTTGGTATGCGGCTTCGCGGGGGGCGGTGCGGACGAAGAAGTGCTCACCGCGCCTCCGCCACCCAGCCGGGTCGCACTGTCGGCCACCTGCTTGGGCGTGAACGCGCTGGCGTCGCCTGTGGTGTTCACCTTCAGCGCATTGACGTACTGGGTCGAGACCACACTGACCGGCGGCACGTACCAGGTGGTATCGCCCGCCAGGGTGAAGTAGTCGTACAGCACCGGCATATTGTTGGGCAGCGCCCCGCCGTGCTCGCGCTGATAGAGGGCAACATAGATCTGCATTTCGCGCTTGATCTCGTCGGTGTTGGCAGGATTGTTTTGCGAGATCAGGCTGAGCGCGTGCTCGAGATGCGGATCGGGATAAGCGCCGCGGCCTTCATCGTACTGCAGCGCCTTGCGGAAACAGGCCTCGGCCTGCTGATGGTCGTCCGGCGTCCGCGCCGTCATCAGCGTGACCTTGCCCAAGTAGAGCTGCGCACGCGCGTCATTGGAGCGGATGTTCACCGCTTCCGTCAGATTGTCCTTGGCCTCGTCATAGAGGTCGTAGTCGAGCGCGATGATGCCGTTATCGCGCTTGAGGGCGGCCATGATGAGCGAGAACTCCGCACTGGAACCTTTCAGCCCTAGGCTCTTCATCTTGGCGTCGAGAGTTGCTTTCTTGGCTCCGGCGATCAGCTCCTGGGCGTGGGCCGAGCGCTCCTGCACCCGGTTCAGCCTGCCGATAAATCCAAGGCCAACGCGCGAGTCTTTGGTGACGCTGTTGCGCAGGGTGGCGTAAAGCCGGGGCACCTCGCGCACATCGTAGTTCTGCTCCAGCATGTAGTCGAAGCCGGCATCGTCGGCCTCGTTCTCATAGACGGTGCTCCACTCGGTCACGGTCATCTTGTTGCGGAACAGAAGCTGCCCGCCAATGTAGCCACCGGCGCCGCCGATCAGGCCGCCAATTAGCGCCCCGCGGCCGCCGCCCGCAATCCCGCCAATGGCGCCGCCGGCAATACTGGTTACGGCGCCGAAGATGGCGCGTTTCTTGGCAACGTCCTTTTCCTTATCGTTGTAGAGTTCGTCCTCAAGAATCTGATTGCGAATCTCATTGTAGAAATGGTTTTTCTCTACGTGAGCGATTTCGTGTCCCAGGACGTAGGCGAGCTGGGCCTCATTGTCCAGCATGGCAACCAGTCCGGTGGAAATGTACACGGAGCCGGTGGAGAAGGCCTCGGCGCGCGGTATCGGATCCAGCAGCAGCTTGAAGGCGTAGACGTTCGGCGAGTCCTTGGGCACGAGGCGCTGGCCGATGCTGTTTAGATATTCCTGAAGAATGGGATTATTGTAGAGCTGACCGTACTTCTCGCGGAATTCCGCGAATTGCGGGCCCGTAATGTCGGCAAAATGCGCCGAGCTGTTGACGTTATAGGCATAATCCAGGTCGGCGCGGCGCTTGGCCTGCCAGGCATCTTCGATTTCCTGTTTTACTTCCGGCCGGTCCGCGATCTCCGCCATCTTTGCCTTGTCCGCGTCCGACAACGCCGGCGCCTGGTCGGAGACGCGCGGCTGATCGGGTTTGTCCTTCTTGCCGGGCATGCGAAGCTGTCCATAGCCTGGCAAGGACACCACGAAGACGAGCAGCAAGGCAACGACACACCGGCGCACAAAATCACAGAAATTCACGGAAACCTCCTCTTGAATGGCTTTTCGCTCGTTGCAGAACAAGAATGTTAGCGAGCAGAGGCTAAATCGATGGCGGGTAGCGTATGTCACTTTCCTGCTAGTGTCAAGAATATAGTTTTGTTTTAAGTGATCGTAATCGCCGTGCGCCACGCGGTTCTCACTGTTTCCGCTGCTCAGTTGACACCTGCTAGAAATGCTTCATAATGCTTGCCGGAAAGACCTCATGCGCAGCACAATTATTGGTTTGTTGTTCGTCATCATCGTTCCCGCGCTGCCCGCCCGGCTGGATGTGACGCAGCGGCCGGGCGACATCTGGCTGGAGATCCCCGAACTGCACACCCGGGTTGAAGGCAACGATTCCGTCGTCCTTCAAGGCCAGCCGTCCAACATCTCGCACCTGGTCGTACACATCGCCGCCCAGCCGCAGGAGGCCCGTTACGGCGACATTCACACCGTCGTCAACACCGAGGCCGCTGACTCCATTACGAATAAGAGCAGCACGACGGATGGGATTATTTGCAATTTGGACCTGAGCCACTGGGGTGGGGGCTTCCAGATTCGCCCCGGCAGGAACTCGCTGGAGGCGCACTATCTCGATCGCCGGCAGAGGCTGCATTACGCCTCTTTTCTGCTGCAATTCGGAGAGCCCTCGTCGACGAAGGGGACGCGTTCGATACCGTCTACGCCGCGGCCGGCCGCCCCGCAGCGTATTACCGGCGAGAAATATGCCGTGGTCGTCGGCATATCAAAATTCAAGAACAGCATAGGAGGCATTCCCAACCTGAAGTATGCTGCGAAGGATGCCGCTGCCTTCCAGCAGTTCCTGGAATCGCCCGCCGGGGGCAGTTTTCCCCACGAGAACATCAAGACGCTGTTCGATGAGGACGCAACCTCGCAAAACATTCGCAGCGCGCTGCTGACCTTCCTGACCAAACCGCGGCCACAGGACCTAGTAGTGATCTATTTTGCCGGGCATGGGGCCGCCGACCCCAACGACAATCGCAACCTCTACCTGCTGGCCTATGACACCGATCCCAACGACATGGGCGGCACCGCCTTTCCGATGGTGGAGTTCCAGGAAATCTTTGATCGCGTGGTAAAAGCCAGGCATGTGGTGACCTTTATCGACGCCTGCCATAGCTTCGGCATCACCGGCGAGCGGGCGAGCTCGCACCAGAACAATCTGGTGAACCAGTATCTGGAGCGCTTCGCCTCGGCTGCCGATCGCGCGGTGATTACGGCCAGCGACGTGAGCGAGCTGTCGCTCGAGGGTCCGCAATGGGGAGGCGGCCACGGCGTATTCACCTACTATCTGCTGGAGGGTCTCGGCGGCAAGGCCAGCTCGGGAGCGGTGACGGCGGGAGAGTTATTCAGCTATCTCGCGCAGCAGGTGCCTAAGGCAACCGGGGGGCAGCAGCATCCGCAGGCCCAGCCCGGCTTGGCAAAAGATCTGTCGCTGACCGGAGCGGCGCGCGCAGCATCCAAGGGCGATACGAAGCTCGGAGCGGGTAGAGCGGCGCTTTAGCTTGCGACGTCAGAAAAGACGATCGGGCGGGGAGAGTCGCGTTGTGACCACGCCAGCCCGATTTTTTCTTGCGCTCGATTCGCGAGCCTGAAAGCCGGCTCTACGGTTTGCCGGCCTTAGCCGTGTCTTGCGCCGCCAGGTCCTTGGTTTGCGGCACGCTGCTGTAGATCGCGGCGCGCTCCTGATACAGCTTTCCGTCGTTCGGATACTCGGCGATCAGTTGCGAGTATTCCCCGACCGCGTCGTACCAGAGCCGGTTGTCGACGAACAGCTGCGCCCGTTGCTCTCGCTGTTCCTTGCCTTGGCCGGAAATCTTCTTCAGCTGCTGGTCCAGTTGCTGGCGATCGGCTCCTGCCACGACCTTCACGTGCGCCGAGGGCGGCGGCTCCGACATGCCCAGCGCCTTGCCCTGCACCGTCCAGCGATAGGTCTCGCCCGGCTTGAGCGGCGGCGCCTCCTGCGGATACGCGAAGCTGCTTTGGCCGGTGACGTCGCTCTCGAAGACCTCGTTATCGTCGGCGTCGAACAACTGGAACGTTACTTTGCCGCTGCCCTCCGGCTTCCACTGAAACAGCGGTTGCAGGGAATAGGTCAGCCCGAGGTTGGGAGCATACAGCACCACGTTCGACCGCTCGCCGCCACGGCTGCCGGCACCCATCTGCGGGCCCGCCTGCCCGGCGCTCTTCGGATCGAGATCGAAGCCTTGGCGATTGGCGCGCACCCGTTTGGCGCCGCTGTCGGGAGACGCCTGGGCGCGGGCGACGGGTTGCATCGTGGTGAGACTCGCTGCTGTGACAGCTATGGCAATCAGCGCGGTAACTTTCATCAGTGTGCTCCCGTAGTGGACTCGACCGGCGCCGGCTTGTCGAAGACGCCCGGCTCGACCGTGAACAAGCGAATCGTTCCCTGCAAACCTCGCACCTGGTGCTCCCCTAGATCACGTACGCATTCGAAGCATCCCTGGATGGTCTTCTCGGTTTCGGTACTGACCACGATGGGCGCATGGAGCTCTTTGGTGAGGCTCTCCAGCCGCGAGGCCAGATTTACCGTTTCCCCTATGACGGAGTACTCCAGGCGATGCTGCGAGCCGACATTGCCGCAAGTAAGGTACCCGGTGTGAATGCCGATGCCGATGTGGATCGGAGGGTACTTGCCTTCCGCCTGGAAGGTAGCGTTCAGTTCTTCCAGGCGCACCAGCATCTTCAGCGCGCAGCGGACGGCGGCGCAGGCGTCCTGCTGCTTGCCCTGGCTGAGCGGCACGCCAAACAGCACCATCAGCCCGTCGCCGATAAACTTGTTTAGGAAGCCGCCTTCTTTCGTAATGACCTCGTCCATCGCACTGAAGTATTGGTTCAGCCACTCCAGCACCTGCTTGGAGGGCTTGCCCTCGCTGAGCGCGGTAAAGCTGCGGATGTCGGAGAACAGCACGGTTGCAATGCGCTCCTGGCCGGCAAGCACAATCTCGTCGCGCCGCTCCCAAATCTGCTCCGCCACCGCCGGCGAGACGTAGCGCGAAAACATGCCCATGATCTGCTTGCGTTCGGCCTCGGCCTGCGATCGCCCAAACCGCTCCTGCACGAACTGATAGGTGAAGCTGAGCGGCAGCACGAGCAAGAGTGCGGCCTCGCCGCCAACAAACTTCATCCAGACGTGCTTGAAGATGAACAGCAACTGCGCGCCGCCGTACAGCCCTGCCATCGCCACCACGACGGCGAAGAACCCGTAGCGGACGGGCGTGCTCAGAATGGTCCAGGCGGCCAGCATGGCGATGACAAACACAATCGCCCAGGTTGTGCCGGGTGAGAGTGTCGAGATGGTTGCACCATCCAGCAGCGTGTGAATGGCGGCGGCGTGCACGTCGATGCCGGGCAACAGAATGCGCGAGCCGTCTTTGCCTTTGGGACGAAACAGCGGCGTGAAGAAGCGATCGCGGGCGGCGTCGCTCGACTGGCCGATAAGCACGATTTTGTCGGCAAAGGTCTTCTGCAGGTCAACTTTGTTGTGCAGCACCTGCAGCGCGGGAATGTTCGGCGCCGGCTGCGGCGTCCAGGAGATCAGCGTCGTGTGCAGCTCCGGATCGCGATAAGGAATGCGGCACCCGAGAAACTGCGCGGCTTCGCGCCCGGCGGGCCGGATAGCCTGTCCGCTGTACTGCTGCGCCAGGGTGAGGGGAAACGAGAGCGTTTCGTTGGGATCGAAGGGCAGCAGCATCATGCTGCGCACGTAGCCATCGTTGTCAAGCGGCACGTTGACGAAGGCATAACCCAGCGCGCCCTTGGTGCCGTCCTGGCAGAAGCCGCGTGGCGGAGTGGGATCGGGCTGGCAGAATTCGTTCAGCGGCGCCAGTCCGGGCAGGCCGGGAGCGCCCAGCTGCGAGGCGACGATGACGTTGCCGGCACGGGTCAGCGCCTCCTGCAGCGCCAGGTCTCCCTCACGGTCGCGGCTTTCGGTGAGGAAGAAATCCAGCCCAATGACGCGCGGCTTCGCGCTCGCGACCGCGGTGATCACGTCGGCGAGCGCCTTGCGGGAGATAGGGAACTGCCTGAGTTCGTTCACCGCGTCGTTGTCGAAGTCCACCACGACGATGTTGCCGGCGGTTCGGGTGTAACCGCCATGATTGACGAGGAAATCGTATGCCCACAGCTCGATGTCGCTGGCCGCAACCGAGCGGGTGATGAGGAAGGCCAGGCCGCACGCCGCCAGCGAGAGCATGGCGCTCACCAGAACGCAGCGGAGGGCGGGTCGGTTGGCAAGCATGGCTAAAATTGAAGGCCAGTGTAACCTTTGTGACCGCCTGCAATGAAGCGAAACCGGCGTGGCGGAAACGAGCGGCCCCATCAGCCCGCTCGTCAGGCCAGAGCCGGCAGGTCCTCCGCTGCTGGCCCCGCCACCCGGTTTCTAAATCAAGTACGCAGCGGATTCAGTTTTGGACGTTGGAAGGTTAAACGAGCCAAGGCAGCGTGTGGAAGGGGGGTGTCTCAGGGGACGCTGGCCCCAAAAGCCAGCCTCTGCACGAACCAGCTTCTCGCAACGAGTTCGGGGCTTGTGGCCGGCACCCCCCCCAGTTCCTACTGCGTGGGATTGCGCGGGAACTTGATATACGGCAGCCGCACGTTGCGAATCACGATCTGGTCGGCACGAATCTGAGCCGGAGCTTCGAAGCCAAATCCGGTTTGCGACGGATCGCTCGAATCGTTCAGGATCATCTCCGAGCCCCCGCCGGCGGTAACGAAGTCGTCCTGGTCCACGCCGTCGCCGCTCACTCCCAGCCCGCCGACCATCACGCCGTTGCGATACAGCGGCAGCGCTCCCGGGAAGAAGACAATGCCGTTCTGGTGTGGGTTGGCGGGTTGCGAGCCCTGGGTGCAGGGGTTCGCGGTGTCGTTGATGTAGACGTTGAAGAACGGCCCCTGCGGTGTGCCATCGATGCCGGGCGGAAAGATCGGCTGCGCTCCAAAGCTGATGGTGCGATTGGTGACCGCCGTTCCCGCAGGAACGCCGGGCAGGTCAATCGAACCGGGATTGTTGTCGGCATAGACGCCGGGCAACTGTCCCGCGGTGCTGCTGAAGTAAATCACGTTGCGTGCCTTAGCCACCGAAACGTCGATACTGAAGATGGTCGCATCGTGCATGCGATAGATGGCGAGCAGATTGCCGTCGAGGTCAGAGACCGAAATCATCATCCTGGCGCGCGAGCCCAGCGGCAGGCGGATGGCAGCGCGCGTGCGGTTCGCCGTATCGACCGCGGACATCACCACGGTGTTCACATCATTGGCGCTCAGCCCATTGGGATAGGCGCTGGCATTCGGTCCAACCAAATAGCCCTCCGGCGTTTTGTGGGTGCCGCTGACAGGGCCGACGGTGAAGGTGCCAGTGAGCGTACTTGGGCCGGCGGTGATCCCCGGCGGCGCGCCGGTATTGTTCACGAAGGGCAGGGTTACGCCGTTGATGGTCACCACCCCGGGAGGCGGTACCATCGGCCCGAACACATTGTTATCGCCTGCAACGCTTGCGATGGATCCCGTGAAGGCGGCGTACTCCGCAGCATCGTAGTTGTCGTTGTTGGTAGGCGCGTCGTATGCCACCACGCCTATGCCCCCAACGAGAATACCGTTCTCGAAGATCGGCACTCCTCCAGGATTGACCGCAAACGGCTGGCTGTCGTAAGTGTCGGCCTTACCGGTGATGATGCCCAGCCCCGGACTGGTGCCGTTGATCAACGTTGCCGGCGGAATATCCTGACCGCTGATGTAATTCACGTCAAACGAGCAGCCGCGGTTGGTGTTTTCAATACCGTAGAGCGCCGCGTTCTCTGTGCCGGCGACGCCGGGAGGAAAGTGAATGCCGCTTATGTAGCGGACAGTGCGCGACGACAGCGGCGCCTGATCGTTGCTGAAGAAAGCGCCGGTGCGCGCCAGCGCGACAGCCAGTTCATCGGCCGGCTGCAACGCGCTGAAGTTGCCGTGGCCCATAGTCGGAGCACCGGGCGATGCATAAACGGCCAAAATCCTGCCGAGCCGGTCGGTGACAGCAACCTCGATGGGAATGTTCACCGCATGCACCGCCCCTTGCACGATAGCTTGCACCTCGGAGGCCTGCAGCAACGGCTCGGTTGGAGGCCCCGCCGGAGGCGGATCGCTGCCCGCGCTGCCCGTGCTCGCTCCGCCGCCGCTGCCGCAGGAAATCAGCAGCGCGAGCATTGCGACGCCAAGCGCCAACTTGCAAAACAACTGGACGCGTCTTTTTGTCTGTGACATGATGCAAAACCTTGGCGGGGCAAAATCCTTCGCTTCCGTTCGGCCCAAGCGCTCTCCGGGCCATCGGTCAAACCGTTTGCCGTCTGTGTAATCTTAGAGCGGCAATTATGACGATATTTCGTCCAAAGTCAAGCGCAGTGCTTGCTACCGGGCGCAGGTTGTGATATCCAAGTAAGCCCCATCGAAAATTGTCCAACGGTAATGTCCGGATTTCGGCGGTGAGAGTGAGAGCTCGAAGCATTCTGCTCCTGGGCAAGGCGTGGTGTGCAGTCATGGTGCTGACCTGTGGCGTGGCGGTGGCCTCGGAAAACCCCACGCAGCAGCAAAGTGCGCTGTGCGCGCAGAGTGCCGCGCCCGCGCTCGGACAACAGGTGTTGAGTCATACTCCCACCAGCGCTTCTATCCAGGGCGTCACCTGCGACACCCAAGGACACATCCTTCCGGGCGTGAAGATCGAGCTGCTGCGCGGAGGAGCGCCGGTGAACGGCGAGTGCTTGAGCGGGGCGGAACACCTGAAGGGCGACTGCTACAGCAGCGGCGAAGGCATCTTCCGCCTGCGCCACCTGCCGCTGGGAACCTATGAGATTCGTGCCGTGAAAGACGGCTACGCGCCGCAAACGCTTTCCGGGGCTGAATTGAAGGGCGGCGAGCTGATCACCTTGCAAGTGCGGCTGGAGCCGACTAGCGCGCGGCCTCCCGACAAAGTCACCACAGGACTGCCCGGGACCGCGGGAACGGCAACGGAAGCGCCTTCCATCTCCGCCTATCCCACGGCCATTGAAAATTTAAATAACCCGTCGCCGGAGGGCGTTGCTGCGCCCGCTATCTTCGTCGCCTCCAGTCCCGCGCCTGACCGCTGGAACCTGACGGACATGCCGCAGTGGCCACGCTATGGAAACGGCGGCGATTACCCCTACGTCGTGGGCCATTGGTACGATCCCTTCAACCGCAATCAGATTAAGGGCGATCGCCCGGTCATTGGCCAGAACTGGTTTTTGAATTTCACCGGCACCAGCCTGTCGGCGATTAACGTCCGCCGCCTGCCGGTACCCAGCGGCATCAGCGCCGAGCAGCCGGGCAACGAAGGCTTCTTCGGCAAAGGCGAGCAGGGCTTCGCCTCGCAGAGCTTCATCCTGTCGTTCGACCTGTTTGAGGGCGACACCAGCTTCCGCCCCATCGACTGGCGCTTCCGCTTCACCCCGGTCATCAACTTGAACTATCTGCAGACCCGCGAGCGCGGCATCGTGAACGTCGATCCGCGTGCCGGCGATTTGCGCTTCGACGCCCACACCGGAATCCAGGAGGCGTTTATCGAGGCCAAGCTCCACGACCTCAGCCCCAACTTCGATTTCGTTTCGGTGCGCGCCGGCATCCAGCAGTTTGTCAGCGACTTTCGGGGATTCATCTTCGCCGAGGAGCAGCCGGGGATTCGCATCTTCGGCAATCTCAAATCTAATCGCATCAACTACAATCTCGCGTACTTCTACTTCCTCGAGAAGAACACTAACAGCGGTCTCAACACGCTGACGCAGCGTCACGAGCAGGTCTACATCGCCAACACTTACATCCAGGACTTTCTGTTCAAGGGCTACACCAACGAGTTCAGCTTTCACTATAACCGCGACGATCCGACCATTCATTACGACGACAACGGCTTCCTGGTGCGGCCTGCGCCCATCGGCACCGTGGTGAACGGGAAATTCTTCCAGCATCAAATCGAGGCTTACTATCTCGGCTGGACGAGCAACGGACACATCGGGCGCATCAATGTCGACCACGCTTTCTATCAGGCGCTGGGGCATGACACCTTCAATCCCATCGCCGGCCGGCCAGTGGATATCAATGCCCGCCTGGGAGCCCTGGAGCTTTCCCTCGACAAGGATTGGACCCGCTTCTACGCCTCGGTGTTCTACGCTTCGGGCGATTCCAGCCCGAACTCGGGAAGTGCGCGCAAGAGCGGCACCGCGACCGGTTTCGACACTATCGTCGATGACACCAACTTCGCCGGCGGCGCCTTCAGCTTCTGGGACCAGCAGGGCATTGGCCTGCTCTCGACCGGCGTCACTCTGACCACGCCCGGCAGCCTGCTGCCCGCCTTGCGCTCCAACAAAGAGGAGGGCCAGGCGAACTTTGTCAATCCCGGCATCTACATCTTCACCGTAGGCGCTAACTTCCAACTCACCACCGACCTGAAGGCCTTCGCCAATGCCAATTACCTGCGCTTCGATCGCACCGAGCCGCTGGAGATCCTGCTGTTCCAGCAGAACATCAGGCACAGCATCGGCGAGGACTTTGGATTTGGCGTGCGCTATCGTCCCAAGCTGAACGAGAACTGGGTGGTCACCGCCGGAGCGTCTTCACTGTTTCCCGGCGACGGTCTGAACAACCTTTACAACAGCAAAGTGCTGCTTTCCGGCTTTGCGTCTTTGGCTTTGACTTTCTGAGTTGCCATGCGATCCGCTTCTGCCCGCTCTTTGTCGCGCCTGCTCTTCGTTGCCGTAATCGTGTGCGCCGTCGCCGCGGTGGCGCCGCGCGCGCGCAGTGCATCCTCGCCGCCCGCTCCCAAGCCGCGCGCCGCCCAAGAGCAGCAGCAACAGCAGGCGCCTCCGGGCATCTTCCTGCAGCAGACCGAGCAGGAGGCGAAACAGAAGACCGAAGGTTGCATGAGCTGCCACACCGCCGAAGATGCGCCCACCATGCACAAGTCGGCCAGCTTTTCGCTGGGATGCACCGACTGCCACGGCGGCAACGCGAAGATCTTTTTGCCGGCAGGCACCGCGGTCGATTCGCCCGAGTACAAGCGCCTCACCGCTGATGCCCATCCCAAGCCGCGCAATCCGGAAAATGCCGAGAGTTCGGCCAATCCCGTCCGCGCCTACACCAAGTGGCTGAAGGAAGATCCCGACTACATCAAATTCGTCAATCCCGGCGACCTGCGCATTGCCAACGAGACCTGCGGCCGCTCCGGCTGCCACGAACAGGAAGTCGCCCGCGTACGGACCAGCATGATGGCGCATGGCGCGCTGCTGTGGGAGGCCGCGCTCTACAATAACGGCGCATTTCCGCTGAAGGACGCGCACTTCGGCGAAAGCTACAGCCGCGACGGTGAGCCGCAGCGGCTGGTGATGAATCCGCCCCCCACCGAAGAAGAGACGCGCACTAAAGGCATCTTGCCATCCCTGGAGCCGCTGCAGCGCTGGGAATATTCGCAGCCCGGCAACGTGTTGCGCGTCTTCGAGCGTGGCGGCGAAAAGAAGCAGGAAGTGGGCAATCCCATCCTCGATGAGGAGAACGGCAATCCCGATGTCAAGCTGAGCTTCCGCGGCTTTGGCACCATGCTGCGCACCGATCCCACCGTGCTCGGCATCCAGAAAACGCGCCTCTTCGATCCGCTGCTCTACTTCCCCGGCACCAACGATCAGCCCGGCGATTTTCGCGCCTCGGGTTGCAGCGCCTGTCATGTGATCTACGCCAACGACCGTTCGCCCGAGCATTCGGCCTACTATGCCGACGGCGACAACATGGCGCATTCCAAGACGGTGGATCCGACTATCCCGAAGAACCAGTCTGGCCATCCGCTCAAGCACGAATTTACTCGCGCCATTCCTTCCAGCCAGTGCATGGTCTGCCACGTTCACCCCGGAACGAACATGGAGACGACCTACTTCGGCTATACCTGGTGGGACAACGAGATCGACGGCGACAAGGGGATGTATCCCGCCAAGCAGGCCAACCCGAGTCCTAAGGAGCAGCAGCAGATCCAGAAGCGCGATCCGGAGCGCGCCGCCATGCGCGGCAACTGGGCCAGCGTCGATTTCCTGAAGACGGTTGGCGATCAAGGCCCCGGCAGCATCAACAGCAAGCTGGAGAACACCCAGTTCGCCGACTTCCACAGTCACGGCTGGATCTTCCGCGCCGTGTACAAACACGATCGCCATGGGCGCCTGCTTGATGCGGAAGGCAACGTGGTGTCCTTCGACGATCCCGATAAGTTCGGCAAGGCGGTTCACCTGAAAGATATCCATCTGGAAAAGGGCATGCACTGTATCGACTGCCACTTCCAGCAGGACAATCACGGCAACGGCAACCTCTACGGCGAGACGCGCAATGCGGTCGAGGTGGATTGTGTCGACTGTCACGGCACCATCGAGCAGAAGGCCACGTTGCGCACCTCCAGCTTCGCCGCGCCGCAAGGCGGCACTAATCTGGATATGCTGCGCACCCCCGAGGGGCAGCGCCGCTTCTTCTGGCGTGGCGGCAAGCTCTACCAGCGCGCCATGCTCGATGAAAGCAAGACGTGGGAAGTCGTGCAGGTCGTCGACACCATTACGCCCGGCAACGAGCACTACAGCGAGAAATCGCGCCTGGCCAAGACCATCCAGACCGACGGCAGCACCTGGGGCGACGCCCGCGCCTCCGGCGGCAAGCTCGCGCATGACAACAGCAAGATGACCTGCTATGCCTGCCACAGCTCATGGGCGCCCACTTGTTACGGCTGCCACCTGCCGCTGGTCGCAAATCAGCGCATGCCGATGCTGCACAACGAGGGCCGAATTACGCGCAACTGGACTTCCTACGACTTCCAGGTCCTGCGCGACGACGCCTTCCTGCTCGGCATCGACGGCACCGTCACCAAACACCGTATCTCGCCGGTGCGCTCGGCCTGTGCCATCCTGGTCAGCTCGCAGAACGCCGACCGCGACTGGCTCTACTTCCAGCAGCAGACCATCTCCTCCGAGGGTTTCAGCGGCGAGGCCTTCAGCACCTTCGTCCCGCACACGGTGCGCGCCAAAGAGACCAAGACCTGCACCGACTGCCACGTCTCGCAGAAGATCGACAACAATGCCTGGATGGCGCAGCTGCTCACGCAGGGCACCAACCTGATGAACTTCATGGGCCGCTACATCTATGTCGCCACCGGCGATAAAGGCTATGAGGCCGTCGCCGTCACCGAGCATGACGAGCCGCCCGCGGTCTACGGCAGCGACCTGCAGAAGCTTGCCTGGCCCGACGACTACAAGAAGTTCGTCGACAAAGACCGCCGCGAGCTGAAAGAGAGTTACGATCATCCCGTCAACGATCCGCTGCACCATGGCGGCGAGATCCTCGACGTGCAGGGCCGCGGCGAGTATCTCTACACTGCGATGGGCAAGGACGGCTTCCGCATCTACGACATAGCCAATCTCGACGACAAGGACTTCTCCGAGCGCATGATCACCGCGCCGGTGTCGCCGCTGGGCCAACGCTTCTACGTCAAGACCAAGTACGCGATGGCCGTGGCCACGCCGACCACGCTGGGTGTCGATCCGCTGCGGCACCAATTCCCGCAAAATGAAGAGCAGCACATGCTGGGCGCCAACCCGCCCAACCTGAATTACCTGATGTATGGCTTCCTGTACGTGGCCGATCGCGAGGAAGGACTGGTCGTCGTTGGAGATCCCCACCTCAGCAAGCCAAAGTACAAGGTGCCGGGGGTAGGCACGCTGCTCGATGGCGATCCGACGAACAACTACCTGGTGCGCCTGCCGGGATTTAACCCCGACAACAAGCTGCACGGCGCGCGCCGTATCACCATTGCGGGCAATTATGCCTACATTCTCTGCGACCGCGGGCTGGAAGTCGTCGACCTGCACGATCCGACCAAGCCCGAAATCACAGCCGAGATCGGCGCGCCGTTCCTGAACGAGCCCAAGGGATTGGCGGTGCAGTTCCGCTACGCCTTCGTTGTCGATAAGGATGGGCTGAAGGTCCTCGACGTGACGCACCTCGAAAAGCCTGTGCCGGTTCCGACCGATCCGATACGGCTCAAGGACGGACGCAACATTCTCGACGACGCGCGCAACATCTACGTGGCCCGCACCTACGCCTACATCTCCGGCGGCAAAGAGGGCATGGTGATCGTCAACGTCGAGCAGCCGGAGCATCCCGTGCTCGACCAGGTGTTCAACGCCGGCGGCGCGATGAACGATGTCAATGACATCAAGATCGGCATGGTCTCGGCGGAGGCGTTCGCCTTCGTGGCCGACGGCAAGAACGGCCTGCGCGTGGTGCAGATTCTCACCCCGATCGCTCACGACGGAGGGGGCAAACCGGTGTACAACGAGAGCTATTCCGGTTTTAGTTTCCATCCCGAGCCAAAGCTGATCGGCACGCGCAAGACAGACGGCCCCGCGCTGGCCATCTCCAAGGGCATCGATCGCGACCGCGCCGTCGATGAGAGCGGCAACCAGCTTGCCGTCTTCGGACGCCGCGGCGCGCGCCCGTTCAACCTGGAGGAGATGCGGCGCTTCTACCTGCGTGACGACAAGCTCTATACCGTCACCGACGATCTGCCCGGCCCGCCCGTCAACCCCGTCGAGCCGCAGCGGGCATCGACCACGCAGCAAGGGCCGGGACAGTAAGGGTGAAAGTAGAGCCGCCTTTGAAGTTCAGAGTGGCCTCGGCCATGATCGACCGCGCCGAGTTGCCGGTGCAAAGAAACAGCACGTTGTAATGGCTCGCCATCGCCGCGCCTTTGCCACTGGCTTACGTGGCGTTCGCGGGTTTCGTCGCGCGTATGAAGGCGCTCATGACTTTGCCGTCGACCTCGGCTGCGATCGGGTCCACGTCGATCCCCTCGGCGGCCAGCATCTGGCGCGCCTCTTCGGCCTTGTAAATCCGCGTGGGCTCGATATCGATCTGCTCGAAGCCTGCACTCGCCAGCTTGTGGCGATATTCCTCCATCTCCAGCGCGCCCGCCAGACATCCCACCCACAGCAGAATGCTTTGCCGGATCTGCGGGTTGATCTCACCGTGTGTCACCACGTCGGAGACTGCTAAGCGTCCGCCTGGCTTCAGCACCCGAAACGCTTCCCGCAGGACCTTGTCTTTGTCGGCGGAGAGGTTGATCACACAATTCGAAATGATCACGTCAACCGAATTGTCGGGCAGCGGCATGTTCTCGATCTCGCCCTTTAGGAACTCCACGTTCTCCATCCCCGATTTGCGTTTGTTCTCGTTCGCCAGGGCTAGCATTTCGTCCGTCATGTCGAGGCCATAGGCCTTGCCGGTCGGCCCCACCCGGCGCGCCGACAGCAGCACATCGATGCCGCCGCCCGAGCCTAGATCAAGCACGACCTCGCCGGGATTGAGCCGGGCCAGCGCCGTGGGATTGCCGCAGCCCAGCGACGCCAGCAGCGCCTCTTCGGGTAGCTGGCTGATCTGCGAAACATCGTAGAGGTTGGAGGTGATGGGGTCGCAACAGTCGGTGGCCGGCGCCGCCCCGCAGCAACTGCTTCCGCCCGAACTCACGCGTAGCGCAGCCTGCCCGTACTTCTCCTTCACCACCTGCTTGATATCGGTACTCATTGCAGTCTCCTATCGGCAAATCTGAACTATGGACTGTGGCTTCAATGCCTTGTTGCGCGTACAGCATTCCGCATACAGGAACTGCAGCAGCTCCTGCAGCGCTTCGGTGTTCGCGGTGTAGCGCAGGAAGGTACTCTCGCGCTGCACCTTGACCAAGCCCTCGTTTCGCAGCTTGTCGAGATGATGGGAAAGCGTGGAGTTGGGAATGTCCAACTCCTGCTGGATCTCCCCGACTACCATGCCGTCAGGGTGCGCGGACAAGAGCAGTTGCATGATGCGCAGGCGCGCCTCCGTCCCCATGGCTGAGAACATATCGGCATAGCGGGCGACCCGTTCCAAAGCTGTCGTTGTCCTTGCCATGTTTCGATAATTGCAGAAATATAGATGCCATGTCAAATGGAATCATCTAATTCTGCAAAGTCGGTTTCCATTTCGGCAAGACTTTAGGATGTTGAGATGAAAGCAGGATCGCGTCTGCGATGACGCGGGCTAAGCGCTGAGAAGCCGGGACAATATCTGGGGATGAATGCTGCTGCCGGTGAGGATAGTTGCGAGGCGTTCGCCCGGGAGTTGATGGCGCTGGATCGCGGCCAGTCCAGCGGCGCCCGAAGGCTCCAGCAGCAAGCCGAGAGCGGAGAGGGACAGGCGCATCGCCTGGATCAACTCGTCATCGCTGACCAGCACGATTTCGTCCACCAGGTCCTTCATGATCTCTACCGATTTTTGGACAGGCACACGCACCTCGATGCCATCCGCGATAGTAGTCGCGGGATTGTTCCTGCTGTTGTCGGTGGGCGAACTTGTACTCGCGGCTGAATCGGCCCTGTGAGCCGCGGGCGGTGCGACGTTGAGCATCCCTCGCGCTTCTCTCCACGCATGCAGCATGGCCGGTGTGGCCTCGGGACAGACGCCGATGACCCGTGTGCCGGGCGAACGGTGTTTAGTCCAGGCGCCGATGCCATTGATCAGGGCGCCGTCCCCGAGAGGCACGACCACGGCGTCGATGGCGCCAGCGGCCAACAGCTCGACAGCGATACTGCCGGCGCCCTCAGAGATCGCATCCTCATGGCCGTCTTCGACGAAGATGCATCCGGGATGATCGGCTGCCATTTGCCGGGCATTCTCCTTGGCGACATCGAAGTCTCCGTCGCACACCGTGACCTCAGCACCGAGCGACCGCATGCGCTCCGCTTTGGCGGGATTCACGTCGTGGGCAACGAACACCTGGACCGGAATGCGCCGGCTGCGGCCAACGTAAGCCATGGCTTGTCCGAAGTTGCCGGCCGAGGCGCAAACAATTTTTTGCTTTGGGTCGAGCGAGCGGGCGAAGAAATCGGCGCCTCGCCCTTTGAAGCTGCGGATGGGATTCGCGGTCTCAACCTTGATCAGCGTGCGCCGTCCCAGCGCGGAGTTCAGCGTGTCGTCCTCATATTGAGGGCTGTGCAGGAAGACAGGGTCAATTACCTGCGCGGCTCTTTCGATGTGAGCCAGGCTCAAAGAATGCGTCGGCACTGCAATCCGGCTTATTCCATTCCGGCTGCCGAGCTGCGCAGCTGAGGAATGGTGAAGTCTTTCTTGGGGAGGCGCTGTTCTTTCTGCCAGTCGTGATACTGATGGCATTCCGAGCAGCGGCCGTCGGCGGCATCGTGCATTGCGCCACCCTGTTGATGACAGCCGCGACAGGAGGCGACTCCGGGCAACAGCACATCTGACGTCTTGCGGCTGTTCTCCGCCTGAGCATGGCAGCTCTGGCACTCAATCATGCGATGCGCGTCGTGATCGAAGTCCGCGTGCTCCATCCAGCGCACCGGGATCGCAGACTTGGCGGCGACGGGAATACCACCTTCGACCTTATTCATCTGATGGCAAAGCCCGCAGCCGCGCTCGTGATTCAACAACAACTGGTCGGCATTGGCGACCTGCCAGTTGATCCACTCCTCGCGCGTCTTCGGCGCTGGCGGCAATTGCACCAGCGAGCTCAGGACCACGCGGTTCACATTCAACGGTTCCGACAAGGCATTGGGATGCGCGGCCAAGTATTGCGTGTACTTCTCGCGCAGGAACTTCTGCACGACATCAGTCTGACAATGTGGCACCGACTCGTTGAAGCGCTTGTCGAACTGCAGGTCGCGCATGTGGCAGGCGGCGCATTGCGTGGCGAACTTGATGGGTTCCATGTAGGCGCGCGAACTGACCTGCCGCGGATTGTCTTCCATGTTCGCCGCGACCGTCTTCACCTCGGCGGCGGGCGCGCTGCTCGAGCTTGGGCAGGTTTGCACCTCGCGCGCGTACGGCCACGCCGACTTGTCGCTTGCCGGACGATGGCAATCGGTGCAGGTCATCTTCACCTTGTCGTTCTCGCCGTTGGGCCCGGCGATCATGGCATGCAGATGCGCCCAGTGATTCAACTTTACCGTTCCAGGATCGCCGGTGCGGAAGGCGTCGAAGTTGGGATGATGGCGATCGAAACCTGCAACGTGGACATCGTCAAAGCCCTCCGGTGTGCTAGTGAGCTTTGCGGCGGCACTGGAGTTGACGGCGCGGGTCACATCCGAGTGACATTCGGTGCACCCTGCGTCGGGCGTTTTGGCCAGCTGCGGCGACGAAGTGTGCTCTACGTGGCACGTGCCGCAGTTCGGCTGCTTGTAGTCGGCGCGAACTTCCGTGGGATGATGCGCCGGGGCGTCATGACAGCTCAGGCAGGCCGTGTCCTTCACTTCTTTGTGGAAGAAGCCCTGGGTGACGTGGCAGAGTTCGCATTTCTTGCCGAAGAAGGCGTGGTGGGCCGAAACTGGACCGCTGCTGTAGACCTTCTGTCCGGTGGCGCGCGCCGAGAAGAACCAGACCACGGCAACTACGGGAACCGCGATGGAGAGCCACATGCGCCACTTCCGCAGCGGATGCGGCTGCGTGAAGTACTGCAGATCCATCCGCTTCGCCAACGCCTTCGTCGTGCGTACTCGTCGCGTCATGTTTCGCCTCAGTAAGCCAACGCCTTGATGGCGTGAATCGCTCCCAGCACCAGCACCGCATAGGACAGCGGGATGTGCACCAGCAGCCAGCCGTGCAGAATGCGGTGATACAGCGTCTGCTGGTCGAGCTCGCGCTTCTCCTCGCAGATGCTCTCCAGGTCCTCGACGGTGGGATGCAGGTTGGACGGCAGTAGCAGACGCAGCTGGTCGAACATGCTCTTCGCGGTGTCACGATTGGCGATCGGCTGCCGGCGCGCGCCGTAGCCTTCCAGGAACGGCTTCAGCTTGTTCTGGAAAAAGCCGCGCATCTCGCCGCAGGAGTCCTCGTCGATCTGCAGTCCCGTCGCGACGGTGATGCCACCCATGGTACCGGCGCCGGCGGCCGCGGCGCGCTGCTCCACGCTGGCATCGGAGAGATTGCCGGTCAGCGTCGCGCAGGCTTGCTCCACCAGGTTGTTGGCCTCATCCACCAACTGGCCGCGCACTCGCCCGATCTGCTCGTAGATGGTTTCCATCGGGATGCGCTCTTTGATCGTCTTCGGCATGTAGTGCTGCAGGACCGCGCCGAAGATGCCGCTGATAAAGACCAGCAGGAAGATCCACATCAACCAATGGGTAAGCCCGAAGCCGAACTTGAAGCCGCCATGCAACAGGATGAGGGGGAAGCTCAGCAGCCCCAACCAGATATGCCCGCGCATCCAGGTCTGCGCGCGTCCCACGCGCCAGATGGGCACTTTCTTGCGCGCGCCCAGCAACCCGGCAAAGATCATGAAAGCGAAGCCGACGCTGCCGTAGATCAGCCCCATGGCCGTGCCGCCGCCGACGCCTTGCGGATACCACTGGCGATAAGGAATGTAGGCAATCACCGCGACGGCCAGAATAACCAAGCTGACGATGAACCACTTGCGATGAGTGTGGTCAATGCGCACAGCTCAATCCCTCCCTTCGACTGGCGCGCCCTGTGTCGCCGGTGTGCCTTGCTTCAGCAACTCAGCGAAGAAGATCGGCGGGTTAACGCGGTGCGCGGCATCGTGCGGACAGGCATAGACGCAGCTGGGCTCCGCATGGTCGGTGCACAGGTCGCAACCGGTTGCCTTCGGCTTGGTGGTGGCGATCATCCTGCCCGGATGCTCGGAATCTTCGATCTGCACCGGGAAGGGATGCATATTGATGTTGCCGTAGGGGCAGTTGTTGGCGCACTGGCCGCAACCGATGCACCAGTCCTCGATGACGATCTCCAGCGAATTGCGCCGGCGAATGGAGCCGACGGGACAGCCGACCATGCATAGGGGATCGCGGCAACTGCGACACGAGGTGGCGACCAGGTATTTGTCGAAGCGCAGGCCGTCGCGCACCAGCCGCGTGACGCCGTCGTGGGCGTCGGCGCAGGCGCGTACGCACTGGTCGCAGCGCGTGCAGCGGTCCAGGTCAAGCACCAGCAGGCTCTGCGCCTCCATCAGTCCCTGGTTCAGGAACTGCTCCACCGGAACGCTCTCCACCAGCGCCATGCGTTGGCGATTCGATTCGATATGCTCATGGGCGACCGCCTCCAGCTTCTGGCGAATATCGGGGAACTGCTCGAGCATCAGGCGGAAGTCGTCGCCCGGAATGCGCACAACTTCGACGTGATCGAGCGCCGTGCAGGTGGCCATGCGCGGGCTGTTCAGCAGGAACGCCATCTCGCCGAAGTACGAGCCCTTGGCCAGATAGGCCAGCACCACCTCGCCGCCGGGATGGTGTTGCGATACCTTCACGAAGCCCAGGCGCACCAGATAGAAGCCGTCGGCCGGATCGCCCTGCTGGCAGATGATCTGTCCCGGCAGGTAGCGGATCAACTCGACGCGCTCTTTGAGGTGGGCGATGAATTCGGGCGTCAGCGACGCCAGCACGGGAACGCTCTTCAGGTGCGAATCCAGCGCGCGCTGCTTGTAGGTGCGCTCCAGTTGCTCGCGGAAGCTCTTGTTGCGCTGCATGATGTCGAGCACGTTGCGCAGCATTTCCAGCATCACGCAATCGGTCTTGGCGCGCACCGTAGCGGAGCGCGGATAGTAACTCATGCATGTCATTTCGCCGAACAGCTCGCCCGCGCCAAGCTGGGCGATGGGCTTGTCCAGCGGGAGATCGACGTTGGCATCGATAGGAATCGACGTGCGTCCGTGATGTTCGTGGCCCGGCTGGTTCGAGCGTGGCGTCAGGAAGCTGCGCAACTTCTGCATCCAGCCCTCGGAGGCGTCTTGCGTCTTCACATGCGCCATCGGCGTCGAAAGATAGATGTCGACGGTGCCTTCCAGAATGTAGAAGGCGGAGTAGCCGAATTCGCCCTCGCGGCAGATGATGTCGCCCGCCTTGAAACGCCGCTCCACAATCGCATGGCGGTTCAGGCTGAGGAAGTTGCCCGAAACGTTCTTAAAGACCGGCAGCTCGAGCAGGAAATCGGTGTTGACTGCCTCGCCTTCCAGCTTCTGCCCGACTATAGCTTTGTTGGTGAGGGCGCCGGTTGGGCATGAAACCATGCACTCGCCGCAAGAGACGCAGCTGGAATCGCCCATGGGATCGTTGAGGTCGAAAGAGATTCCCGCCTGATATCCCTTGCCGCGCCGCGCCAGCACCCAGTTATTGCGGATGTAGTCGCAGCCGCGGATGCAACGGTCGCACAGGATGCAGGCTTCGTGATCGACCGCAATGGACAGCGAAGAATCGTCGTGCCCGCGCGGCGTAGTGCGTTTGGCAAACGGAATATGATCGATGTGGGCGTCGGCCGCCAGTCGCTCCAGCTCGCAGTCGCCGGAATGCTTTTGGCGGGTGCAGGGGCTGGGATGATCGGCCATCAGCAGCTCCAGCAGAGTCTTGCGCACGTCCTCCAGCGGCTGGGTGTTGGTTTTCACCACCATGTTGGGGTCGACCTGGCGTATGCACGACGCCGCGTATACCCTTCCGCCGACGTCAACAACGCACACCCGGCAAACCCCGACAGGATTCTCGTTCTGCTGGTGACACAGCGTTGGAATGGGAATTCCATTCAGGCGCGCAGCGTCGAAGATAGTGGTTCCTTGCGGGACAATGACGGGTTTACCGTCGATTGTCAGGCTGACCTGCCCTTGCGGCGTCGGCTTGGCTGCGCTTGCGTCCGGACTCATTGCATCCCCGCTTGTGTGAAGCAAACTCCACCCGGGCAGTGGCGCCGCACCAAGTGATCGTCCACCACCTCGGGGAAATGCTTAAGAATGGACTGGATGGGCGCCGGCACAATCTGCCCCAAGCCGCAGATGGATGCCAGACCCATGGCGGTCGAAAGTTCTTTCAGCACCTGCATGTCGTTTTTTGAGCTGCGCCCTTCGGTCCAGCCCTTCAGCATGTCTACCATTTTTTGCGAGCCCATGCGGCAGGGCACACACTTGCCACAGGATTCATTGCGATAAAAGCGGGTGGAGTTTAGCGCCATATCGAGCATGCAGCGGCCTTCGGCGCAGATGACGATGGCGCCCGAGCCGACCATCGATCCCTCTGCCGCCAGCCTGTCCCAATCCAGCGGGAGATCGGCCTTCGAGGCCGGCAGATATCCCGAGGACGGTCCCGAAGGCGCGTAGCCCAGCAGCTTCTTGCCGCCGGGAATGCCTCCCGCATATTCATAGATCAGCTCGCTGTAAGTTATGCCCATCGGCACTTCGAAGATCCCGGGGCGGTTCACATCGCCGCTGAGGCCGACGAACTTGACTCCTACGGAGCCGTTCTTGCCTTGCGCCTGGTACCACTCGAGGCCGCGGGACAGGATCACGGTGGCCAGCGAAAAGCTCTCGACGTTGTTGACGACCGTCGGCCTGCCCCATAGACCACCCCCCACCTGTCCGGGGAATGGCGGCTTGTTACGCGGCTCTGCGCGATGGCCTTCGATGGCCTCAATTAACGCGCTCTCTTCGCCGCAAATGTAACCGCCTGGGCTGACGAAGATCTCCAGGTCGAACGACAGATCGCTCCCCATCACGCGCGGGCCGAGCACGCCCATCTTGTAAGCGCGATCGAGCTCTTCCTGCAGAATTTCCTTAGCGTTCTCGTACTCGTGTCGGATATAGAGGAAGCCCTTGTGCGCACCGGTGACGAGGCCGGCCACGATCATTCCCTCAAGCACCAGATAGGGCACATTCTCCATGATGTGGCGATCTTTAATGGTGCCCGGCTCGCTCTCATCGGCATTGCAGACGATGTACTTGGGGGCGGGAGCGTTGTGCACCAGCTCCCACTTCAGGCCGGTGGGGAATCCCGCGCCGCCCATGCCGCGCAGCTTCGCCGTCTTAAGGGTGGCGATGATCTCCTGCCAGTCGCGCTTCTCGACGAAGCGCTTCACCACTTCGTACTGGCCGGTGCCGTTGTAGGGGTCGCAGGTGGCGGGAGTGCGGCCATGCTTGTGCTTGGGATGCGGCAGGGGCCTGCCGGCAAGCGCCTCCCGCGCCATGCCGATGGCGTCCTGCGGACCTATCTGCGCATAGATCGTGTCGTTCAGCATCACTGCCGGGCCTTGATCGCAGCGCCCCAGGCAGGAAACTTCGCGGATGGTGACGTCCTTCTCGCTGGCGCCCCGGAATTGATTTTCCAGCGCCGCTTTCACCTCATCGGCCCCGCACAGATGGCAGCTCATGTCGGAGCACACTCGCATGTCCACTTTGGGTGGAGGAGTGAGATGGAAGTGCGGATAGAAACTGGCCACCGCGTGAATCTGGCTGAGATGCACGTTGATCTTGCTGGATAAGGCCCTCAGCTGGTCAGCGGGCAGATAGCCGTATTGGCGTTGTATTGCTCTCAGCTCTTCGTACACGGCGGCAGAGCTCCCTGTGCGAGTGCGGTTGCGATTGTGCGGGGTGTCCCCGGGAATTAAGGCGCAAATCGTATAGCAAAATCGGACTGATGTCTAGGTCTGAATTGCCTTAACTCGCGAGAGAAGGCCCGTCTGCAACGGGGCCGCGCACTTCCGATTGATTTCTTGACCGTTTCGTCGTATAAACCGTGCACCCAAAAATTCTGTACGAAGGCCGCCGCAAGCGTGGGCGGCCGGAAGCGGATGATGGCAATGCGCTGCAAAGTTTGCTGCTTAGGTTTCCTGACTTTCCTGCTGATATTCAACGTGCCCAGCTCGTCGACCAGCCCGGCTGAAACTTCGGGCGCGGCGAAGCCGGGCATGTACCACGGTCCCGGAAGTTGCGCCGCCAGCAGCTGCCATGGCAACGTGCAGCCGCAGAAGCTGACGCGCGTGCTGCAGAACGAATACAGCACCTGGATCGGGCAGGACAAGCACTCGAATGCCTACGCGGTGCTCAGCAACGACGTTTCCAAGCGCATGGGGGTCATCCTGCACACCAAGAACGCACAGGGCAATCCCGCGCCGCCTTCAGAAGCGCCCAAGTGCCTTGCCTGCCATGCGCTGTATCACCCCGACCAGCACGCGCAGCCCTTCGGAATGGAAGACGGCGTCAGCTGCGAAGCTTGCCATGGTCCTTCGTCGGGATGGCTGGAGACGCACACCCATCGCGACTCGCACGCCGACTCGGTCGCCAATCGCGGCATGTATGACATGCGTGACTTGCGCGAGCGCTCCAAGATCTGTCTGACCTGCCACATCGGTACTGCCGACAAATATGTCGACCACGAGATGATCGCCGCTGGACATCCCGACCTGATGTTCGAGATCACCTACTTCAGCTATCGCATGCCGCAGCACTGGCATACGCCTGAGCAGGACAATCCGTGGCGAAGCGTGCAGGCGTGGGGCGTCGGACAAGCGGTACAGTTGCGCGATTCGCTCTACCGGCTGGCGCGGCGCGCGAGCGATCCCAATGCGGCCTGGCCGGAGTATGCGGAGCTGGATTGCTACGCCTGCCATCACAGCCTGACCGCCGCTGCCGATAGCTGGCGGCTGAAGGACACGGGCTATTACGGCGATCGGCGTCCAGGAAATCCGCCGTGGAATGAGGCGCGTGTGGTTGTCTTCCGCGACCTGGTCGAGGAGGTCCATCCCGATGTGGCCAAGCAACTCAACCAGGAGCTGCGTAACGTCGACGAGCAGATGAATAAGCTGAACGGCAACCGGCAGGATATCGCTGCCACCGCGAAGCGGGCGGCGGAGTTGGCCAATCAGCTGGCCAACGAGCTGAACAGCCAGAGCTACGATCCGGCGCTCACCATGCGCCTGATGCGGCGCATCGCGTCGAATTATCCGACGATCGCCAATGCGGGCTATGGGTCGGCTGCCCAGGCTGCTATGACCCTGGATGATTTGTCGCGCGCCTACCAGCAGAATGGCGGGCAGGACATGAATTCGGGACTCACCGCTTCTATCGAGTCGCTCAACAAGCTCTTCAAGGAGCAGAATCCGTCCGCCTACTCGGCCACGCAATTTGCGGACCGGATGCAGAACGTGAGCAAAGCCCTGGGAGGGCGCTCGTCGGCTTCAGGCAGCAACTAGCTCGACGAGCAGAACATGCTGTATCGCGACCGACTTGCCAACCGGGCACCAGCATGAAAGATCAACTGGCGCGCACAAAACGGACCGCTGATGTGCCGAAAGCCGCGCCGGAGGTGCCGCGTACCGCCGAGCATCTTCGCCTGGCCGAGCCGCACACCGGGGGCGTCGCACCCTGGCGCAAGTGGGGCCCTTATGTGAGCGAGCGCTCCTGGGGCTCGGTGCGCGAAGACTACAGCAGCGACGGCAACGCCTGGGACTACTTCACCCACGACATGGCGCGAAGCCGCGCCTACCGCTGGGGCGAGGACGGCATTGCCGGCATCTGCGACCGCTATCAGCTGCTGGTCTTCGCCTTCGCCTTCTGGAACGGACATGATCCCATCCTGAAAGAAAGGATGTTCGGGCTCACCTGCAATGAAGGCAATCGCGGCGAGGACGTCAAGGAGTACTGGTTCTATCTCGACAACGTTCCCACCCACAGTTACATGCGGATGCTGTACAAGTATCCGCAGCGCGCCTATCCCTATACTCAACTGATAGAGGAAAATCGCCATCGGCAGGGTCAGCGCGAGTACAAGCTGCTGGATACCGGCGTCTTCGAAGAAGACCGCTACTTCGACATCCTGATCGAGTATGGAAAGAATTCGCCCGAAGATATTTGCGTGCGGCTGGAAGCTTTCAATCGCGGACCGGAAGATGCCGAGCTCCACATCCTGCCTCACCTGTGGTTTCGGAATACCTGGGCGTGGACGAATCCTCGCAGGATGGAGCCGGTAATCCAGATAGAAAAAGGCGGGGAAGACTATGGATTGATTGTGGCGGATGATACGCCCGGACCGCGGCTGGAGAATCTTCCTTTTCAATATACCCTTGGCCGGCGATACCTTTATTTTCCGGACGGTGGCGAGCCCCTCTTTACAAATAATGACACCAATCCTGCACGCGTCTTCGGGGCTCCGGCTGACGGATCGTATGTCAAAGATGCCTTTCACCGGCATATCATTCACAGCGAACCTTGCATAAACCCACAACAGACCGGAACGAAAGCCTGTATCCATTACTCCTATATGGTTCCGGCGCACGGTTCGGTTGTGCTTCAGATGAGGCTGGTGGACACCGAAACGCGCAAGCCGCTGGCGAATGTAGATAAGATCATCGCCAGACGGAAGGATGAAGCGGATGACTTCTACGAAGCGGTCCATCCGCCGCGGGCCACTCCGGAAGAGAAGATGATCCAGCGGCAGGCCTTCGCCGGCATGCTGTGGAGCAAGCAAATCTATTTATTCGATGTCGAGCGATGGTTGGATGGGGACAGCATAGCTCCGCCGGAAAGCCATAAAAGGATACGCAATATTCACTGGCGGCACTTGAACTCCATGCGCATCCTGGCGGTCCCCGATAAATGGGAATTTCCCTGGTTTGCCGCCTGGGACCTGGCTTTCCAGTGCACTACCATCTCTCTGGTCGATCCAGGATTTGCTAAAGAGAATTTATGGTTGCTATTATTCGAACAATTCCAGCATCCCAACGGGCAAATTCCCGCGTATGAATGGGAATTTTCCGACTTGAATCCTCCGGTGCATGCCTGGGCAGTGTGGCGCGTCTATCAGAACGAAAAGATGCGCACCGGCAAGGGCGACACTGCTTTCCTTGAGAAGTGCATTCACAAGCTGCTGATGAACTTCGCCTGGTGGGTGAACCGCGTCGACCGCGAAGGCAACAATGTTTTCGAAGGAGGCTTTCTCGGCCTCGACAACATTACTGTCATCGACCGTAGCGAGAAGATGCCGGGTGGCGCGGCCCTGGAGCAGTCCGATGCTACCGGCTGGATGGGCTTCTTCTGCTTATACCTGATGCGCGCCGCGCTCGAGCTGGCCGACACCAATCCCGTCTACGAAACCCTGGCCACGAAGTTCTTCGAGCATTTTGTCTACATTGGCGCCGCCATGAAGAAAATGGGCGGGCGAGACTATCAATTATGGGATGAGCAGGACGGATTCTTCTACGATGTGCTGCGCCTGCCCGACGGCACCTTCAAGAAATTCCGGCTTCGCTCCATGGTTGGGTTGATCCCGCTCTTTGCCGTCGAGGTATTGAGCCGCGAGGACCTGGAGCCGCATCCGGAATTTCTGGCCAATGTCGAGTGGTTTATCCGAAATCGGCCCGACCTGGTGGGACACGCCTGCTATTCGCTCGACGGCTCGCGCTGGGTACTCTCCATAGCCGACTCCAACCAGTTAAATCGAATGCTGCACCGCCTCGCCGACCCGGAGGAGTTTCTTTCGCCTTTCGGTATTCGCAGTCTTTCAAAGTACCACCAGGAGCACCCCTTCTGCTTCCAGGGCAAGTGCGTGGGATACGAGCCTGGCGAATCGGACGAGAAGATCAAGGGCGGAAATTCCAACTGGCGCGGTCCAATCTGGTTTCCCACCTCTTACCTGCTGATCCGATCTCTGATGAAGTTTCATCGCTCGCTAGGCGTGGGCCTGGCCAGCGCGTCCTCGTCTAACAATGGGGACAACATCGTTCCTCACGATCTGGCCTGCAACATAGCGAAC
The DNA here is from genome assembly GCA_035651035.1 of Terriglobales bacterium. Classification (GTDB taxonomy): domain Bacteria; phylum Acidobacteriota; class Terriglobia; order Terriglobales; family Acidobacteriaceae; genus Bog-257. The sequence goes on along the minus strand of DASRGM010000086.1, from coordinate 8,378 downwards.
CGCATGATCTCGATCTTCAAAACGGATGAGAGCGGTCGCCGTCCGTGTTTCGGCGTGTATGATAAGTTTCAAAACGATCCCCACTGGCGGGAATACCTGCTTTTCAATGAGTACTATCACGGCGAGACAGGTCAGGGACTGGGCGCGAGTCATCAAACCGGCTGGACTGGGCTGGTCGCCAATCTGATCGACGAGTGGAGACGGTAGGGAAGACGGCAGTGAAGCTGCCGGCCCCCCCCAGCGGAATTTTTCCGTTTAGTGATGCATCATGAGTAATGAGCCGCAAATTCGGCTGAAGTTCTGGGGTGTTCGAGGCTCCATTCCGGTTGCTGCCTACGACTTTCTAGGCTGCGGCGGCAATACCACCTGCGTCGAACTGAGGATCAACGATTCCGTGCTGATCATCGATGCCGGCACGGGCATACGCAAGCTGGGCATGGAGCTGCAGCGCGAGCTGGCTGGGAAGAAGCTTAGCGTCGACCTGCTATTGACCCACTTTCATTGGGACCATATTCAGGGCCTGCCGTTCTTTACGCCGCTGTACTCACCTGAGTCCGAGGTGCGTTTCTATTCCACTCGTCCCGCTAGCGAACTTCGCGAGCTGCTGGAAGGCGAGATGGCGCACCCGTATTTCCCGGTCAGCTTCGAACTACTACCGGCCAAGCGCGGTTTCATCGATGTAAGCAAAGATCCCATCAGTCTATCCGGGGTACGCGTACGTCCTTTCCCCATGAACCACCCGCAAGGAGCTACCGGCTATCGTATCGAGGTAGGCAGTAGAGTGATCACCCATGCCAGCGATCTCGAGCATGGCAATCCCGAGTTCGACAAAATACTCCGAGAATATGCTCAAGGGAGCGACGTCCTCATCTATGATGCCCAGTTCACGCCCGATGAATATCCTATGCGGAAGGGGTGGGGCCATAGCACATGGCTGGAGGCGACGCGCGTAGCGCAAGAATGTAATGTAAAGCGGCTGATGCTGTTCCATCACGATCCCGGGCATGAAGATGCCATGATGATTGACATCGTCGCACAAGCTAGAAAGTGCTTTGAAAAAACCCAGGCCGCGCAGGAAGGTATGGAGATCATTCTATAAGCGGCGATGCCGGTTCAACGGCTCTCGTGGCCGACGAAAGCCGGCCCGGAAAGTAATGGTGCTTGCTTGCGACACACGCTGAAGGCCAACGCCACCACACATCTTAAGAGAAACACCTTCATATCGTGACTCCCCGTAGACGCCTCGTTCTCGCCTGTGTTTTCCTGATTTCAGTAGCGACAATTGCGGTCATTGGATACAAACTGATCGGCGGTCCCAGCGTCACCCTGCTCGACGCCGTGTACATGGTCGTTATCACTCTATCGGGAGTAGGCTATGACGAGATTGTCAAGACCGAGAATAATCATGCCCTACGTATTTTTAATATTTTCGTCGTGCTCATCGGCGCGGGCGTTGCCGTTTATGTTTTTAGCGTATTGACTGCATTCCTGGTGGAAGGCGAGCTGCGCCATTTATTCCGGAGGAGCCGGATGAAGAAGCAGATTTCCGAACTAAAGAAGCACTACATCGTCTGTGGCTTCGGCGAGACTGGCCGGCATGTGGTGGACGAGCTGGAGAAGACGCACACGCCGTTCGTGGTGGTGGACATGGTGCACGAGGCCATTACGCGCGCGCAGGAGCACCACCATGACATGTACCAAGACCTGCTCTACGTCATCGGCGATGCGACCGACGAAAAGACCCTATTGCAGGCCGGGCTGGACAAAGCAGTAGGTCTTATTTCGGTGCTTCCCAGCGATAAAGACAATCTGGTAATCACCGTAGTGGTACGGCAGAGAAACCATGTGGTTCGTATTGTCAGCCGCTGCACTCACCTTGGTTATGCGGAACGAATGATCAAGGCGGGTGCGAACGCCACGGTATCTCCCAACCATATTGGAGGGCTGCGCATGGCGAGCGAAGTGTTGCGGCCACACGTGGTCAACTTTCTCGACTTGATGCTGCAGGAGAAGTCGCGTACTTTGCGGATCGACGAAATCCCGCTGGAAGAGAAATCGGTCTGGCTGGGTAGCTCGATTTCCGATCTGAATCTCGGGGAGCGCTACAACCTGCTAGCGTTGGCGCTCAAGAGCACTACCGAGGCCGGCGAGCAGCTTACCTTCAATCCGCCCGCGGATACAAAGCTATCGTCGAAGGCCGTGCTGATCGTGATGGGCGATGCCGATAATGTCAGCCGCGCCCGGGCGGAGGCTAATCCCGAATAGTTATTTTTCGCCGAAGGTAAAGTTAATTCCACCAAAATATTTGAAATTATTCTGATTGGCGCTGAAATTCTGAAAACCGAAGCGCGTCAGTTGGTAGTCCAGCTCGGCGGGACGAAGCTGCACATGCCTGGACAGCGGAATATCCAGTCCGCCGCCCAGTTCCATGGCGAAGGCATTGTCGTTTGCGCCGTTGCCGTTCAGGTCGAAGGTGCCGCTGCCCCTGGCGTGCAGCACGGCCGCGTATCCCTGCGAATGAGCGATGCCGTACAACGTGTGCATGTACGGCTGCAACTTTCCGGAATGCTTCTTGATCTGCGGGCCGAATTGGTAGAGGAACATGCTGGTACCGGCAGAGCCGCGATAGCCCAGTTCCTGCAGTTTCCGCGTCCAACCGGAGCCGAAGTCGAACCCGGTAAATTCCGCCTTCACGCCCAGCCAGCTGAAAACGTTATAGACCACGGCTGCGCCGCCGCCGTTGAAGCTCTGGCTAGTAAGCTGCGGAACATTGGCGTGGAACTGCATATAGCTATAGCCGGCGGATACCTCAAGCTGCGGCACCGACTGCGCCGGCAGCGCGACTGTGCCCACAAGCACGAACCACAGAATGTGCAGATAGCGGCTGAGGGTCATGAAGCACTCCTGCGGTTCGTGGTTCGGCTCATGCGCGATTTCTTATCGTCTGTGAACTAGGGCAGTGAAGTGACGGTGACGGGAACCTCGGCGGAATACACAGTTCCATCGTTGCCGGTCGCCTGCACCAGCACCTGATAATGGCCGCTGGGCGTCAACTGGCCGTAGCCGCCGCATCCCGCCGCGAACAGGGTCGCACCCAGCATCAGCAACAGCCCAATGATTTGCAGCCGCTTGCGGCGGCGCGTTGTTGCGCCGGCCAGCGGAGCCAGCAGGACAAATCCCGGCAAACCGAAAAAGAGTGACGCGTAAATCGGCATGTGCGTATGCAATCGAGCGATTGTGCACCCGATGAAGGTCACCTGGATCGGGCCGGGTATGGTGCCGGTCGTGGGATTGAAGTTGCATATCCCGCCGATCATGCTGAAGGGCTGATTGCCGTTGAGGCCGGTGCCATTTACCAGCGGGCACTGGAAGTTGCCGATGGGCCCTCCCTGGGTGCCTGGGAAATTTATCAGTACAGGTCCCCCAGTGCCCCCTTTGACCATCGTTATGGCCGGACCGTTCTGAATAACGGTCAGGTTCTGTTCGGCCTGGTGCATCAGCCCGTTATTATCCATGCCGGTGACGATCACCGTGTAGTTTCCGATCGGCGAAGCGGCGCCGGCGCTGATGGTGAGACTGGTGACGAGGTCCGCATCCACCATTCCTGAGTTCGGCGAATTCACTACACAACTTCCACCTGGCAGCGGAGGGCTCAGGCTGCACGACAGCATCACCGTGCCGGCGTAGCCGTTCAAGCCGTGGACCGTCACCCCGACGGGATGACTGAAGAACGGGTCGCTAAGATTCGAGTAGCTTTGCGTGACCGTGATGCTGCCCGGCGTGATGGGCAGGATTTCAAAGTCGCCCGCGATCTGCACCGTCTGGGTAAGCATCGCGGAGCTGTTGGCAAAGGTGCCGCTGGGATCGCTGAACGACGCCAGAATGATGTCGGAGCCCGCAGGCAACGAGGAGGTCGTACAGGTCGCAACCCCGCTGCTGTTCAGCATGACCGGGCTCATGCACTCGGGGATCGGGCCTCCATTGCTCTGGAACAGGACTTGGCCCGTGGGGAAGCCGTCGGAATAGGTGACGGTCGCGGTAAGGGTGACCATTTGCCCGAGGTTTGAGGGGTTAGGACGCGACATCAGCATTGTGGTGGTCGCAATTTGCGGCGTGCCAATGACGGTCACGATGTTCGACACACTGGACGCGTAGAAATTGCTGGTGGGCGTGAAGCTGCTCTGGACGTTCTGGCTGCCGTTGCCGAACACGGGCGCGTTCAATAGCTGCCCGGTGCTGATGGTGCCACCAATAAGCACGCTGCTGTTATTCGAGGAACCATTGGCGGTGACCACGTCGGGGATGCCATCGCCGTTCAGGTCGGCAACCGCCAATCCCATGGGTGCGCCGCCGGTGGAGAAGCTGAGTTGGGTTGGGAAGCTGCCCGTGCCGTTGCCGGGAAGCAACCGGGCGGTGTTGTCTCCTGAGCTGGCGACGATCAGGTCAGCATGGCCGCTGATGGTGAAAGGCGCAATGGCGATTCCGACCGGCGCCTGGCCCGCGGGCGCAGGCGGCTGCGGCTGGAAGGTGCCATGGCCATTGCCCAGCAGGACACTGACGGTGCTGTCGTTCTGATTGGTGACCACCAGGTCGAGATGGCCGCTGTTGGTGAGCTGGCCAATGGCGATGCCGGCAGGGAAATTGCCCGCAGGATAGGTTTGCGGGAGCATCAAGTGGCCCTGACCGTCGCCTAGGAGGACCAGCACCTGATTGCCGCCGGAATCGGCGACCGCGGCATCGAGCGTGCCGTTGTTGTCCAGATCCGCGAGGGCGATCGCCTGGCCCGCCAAGCCCGCGGGCACCGGATCCAGCGGCGTAAATGTGCCGTCGCCGTTGTTCAGCAGTACCTCGACAATTCCCGCGCCGCCGGGCATGCTGCCCGCGATTACCAGGTCAGGAGAGCCATCGCTGTTGAAATCGCCCATTGCGATGGCGATGGGAAACGCTTCCAGCTGATAGAACTGCGCCTGCCCAAATCCGCCGGTACCGTCGCCAAACAGGACACCGACGCCGTTTGGAGTACACGCGACCGCCAGATCAAGATTGCCATCGGCGTTGAAGTCGCCGACGATGACTTGGCCGCAGCTTTCGCCTGTCGAAAAGGCCCCGTGCGAGTGGAAGGTGCCATCGCCGTTACCCAACAGGATGGTGACCGTGCTGTCCTCCAGATTGAGGACGGCGAGATCCTGGATGCCGTCATTGTTGAAGTCGCCTGTCGCGACCGAGATAGGCGAGCTGCCCGCCAGAAAGCTTTGCACCGGCTGGAATCCGGGCATGCCGGTAGCAGGCACGGGGATGTTGCCGATCAGCGTCCCGTGCTGCGTCTGATTGTTTACTGTCGCGCTGCCGGCGGGCGGCGGATATCCGAAGCCGAAGACGGAAAGGGTGAAATCGTAATTGTTATTGTCGGGCTGGGCCGAGAGCGTGCTGATTGTCGGCTCGGCGCCAGTGACGGTTAACGGCTGAGGCAACGACATGCCGCCCGCAAAGTTGCTGTTCTGGTTGTACTGCGCGGTGAGCGAATACGTGCCCGGGGCAAACCTGCTCAGCAGTGTCGCCGTGCCAGGCGACAGCGGACGCCGCCGTTGCGGCAATCCCACGACTTGCACCGTCCCCAATGCTTGCGTCCCGCTGAAGAAGGTGACGGTGCCGACGTTGACGGGAATTCCGTTGCTGGTTACGGCTGCCGTGAGCGTTACCACGTGTCCCGCCGAGGTCATGTTCGGAGTTACCGACAAAGTGACGACGGTGCTCGGCAAATTGACCTGGTAGGAGATGCAATTGGAGCTGATGAGATAGTTGGGGTCGCCACTATAGGTGCCGCAGATGTTATGCAAGCCCACGGTCAGGGTAGAGATCTGACATGTGGCCGTGCTGCCGTTCGCCTGTGGGGTCAACGGCTGGGCGATGCAGGACGAAATACCGGCGCCGTTATCGGTGTAGCTGACGAAGCCGGTCGGGCTGCCACCGTTCATGCCGGTGACGGTCGCGGTGAAGGTGACCTGCTGCCCGAACATCGACGGGCTGGACGGGTTCGCGGTGAGAGCGGTGGCGGTGGACGCCTGGTCCACCACTTGCGCCGGCGTGTCTGTACCCTGACTGCCCGCGCACTGGTTGTCTCCGCTGTAACTGGCAACCAGTTGCGAGTGAGTGCCCGTGGCAAGTGCCGAGGTGACGCACATGGCGGTGCCGTTCATGTCGAGCGGAACACCCACGCATAGCGTAGTCGGCGGTCCGTTGAAGGTATCGACGAAGTCCACGGTTCCCGTACATCCGCTGGGAGTGACACTCGCGCTAATCGTGACCTGCTCGAGGTAGGTCGAAGGATTGGGTAGAGAAGTTACCGCTGTCTGGGTCGTTACCAAAGCCATCGGCGTCAGTTCCATCCACCGAACGCCGACTGATCCGTCGGAATTACCCACGTCAAAGTTCACATACCAGTGCTGTGTCTGGAAGGGCGTGCCCCCCGATGCGAACATTAAGGAGACTAGCTGCGTGCTCCAGTCCATCATGCCTGTGGTTTTGTAGTACTCCGTGGTGTACCAGAAGATCCGACTGTCGAAAGGATCGACCCGCATCGCGCTGTAGCCGCCCCACGGACTTGCTATCTGTGACCCCGTACCGGAAACAACGACCGATTCGGTTTCCAAAGTCCCCAGCGGATCGCTCGCTACGCGTCCAGCGACCGCTATGGATGGAAATTGCTCCAGACTGGAGACGCTATAGCCGAGAAGGATATCGCCGCCGCTGCCGGCTATCGAGCCCATCCAACGGGAACTGCCGTCGGGAGGCGCTCCGGCATAGGTGCCTTGCTGGAAGACGCTCAGGGCGGTTACCGGGATCGCACTGAAGCTCCCCGCATCGCTAAAGTAGGCGAAGCGATACATGAGCCTATCGCCGAGCGATTGCAGACCCGTGAAAGGTCCCGTCTCCTGTACACAATCGCCCATGTAGTTGGGATTGCACGCCGGGGTGAACGCAGCGATGGGAAGCAATTGTGAGTTCCCGGTTCCGGTGAAAGTTGCTGTATTGGTTGGAAAATCCACCACATGAAAGGAGTACAGCGAGAGGTGTGCATTGTCGACGGCGCCCACACTGCCGATAAAGAATTCATCTTCGTTCGCCGGTGGAGGCGTCGGAGAATCGATATCAGCCGGCAGCAGACTACTATCGGTGCTCGATAACTGAAAGCAGATCTGCTCGGCGGTTGGGTCACCGGCCAGCAGCTTTTGACTGTTGTAACCGCACGCCGCCGCGCCTATGAACATGTTGGTGCTGTCGGTCATGTTCATGGTCTGGAAATATCCCGTGGACCACACGGCGAACTTCTGATAATCGGGACGGTTGTTGAGGGGAACGGGAAACTGGTAGGCAAACCACAGGTTGTCCGAGAACGTGGCCGTCTGCGAGACAGCAATACAAACCGCATGTGGAGGTTCGAACACATCCTGCACCAGGATCCAGCGGTGCGCGGTGTGATCAAACTGGACAATCAATTCGCCATCGTTGTTTTGGCCGCAGGCACTGTTGGGCAGGAGGTTCTTCCAGACCGTATTCCCCGGCGTGCTGCTGAGTCCGTTTAGCGCAATGATGGCCCCCGTGCTCTTGTTGAAATCGGCGTAAGCGAAGTCCGCCGCTTGTACTACCTCGGTGTCCCCGACGGCGAGGTTGGCATTGGGACGTTGCGCGCCGAGTTCGAAATTGGGGAAACCGGCCCCGAGTCCGAGGACGCTGATCAGCAAGTTATAGTTTGCGGGATGCGATTGGCTGTGCTGCCGCGGACGTGCATAGATTGTCGAGTCGAAAGCAGGTGCGACCGGTGTCTCCATCGGTGACGAACTGGCAAAGTAGACAGGGCGTTCGAGGGTCGGACCAAGGGTGCGCCCGGATGTGGAGATGCCACCATCGCCCGAGACGGTCGCCTGCGCGAATCCGCCGGCGCTGAGGGCAATAGCCGCCAGTATTATCTGAACAACGCAAGCTAACCGCGCACAGCAGGGACGCGCCATTCGACCTCCACGCAGTGGCAGGCGCAAAGCTCGAGGAGCTTTGATCGTTCGGTCGTTTACGGGTGAGTCAAACTAGCACTGGCAGGTAGTAGAGTCAATGAGAATCTCTGCTTAGAGCGCGTGGAAAAGCGAATAAGACGGCGCTCACTTCGATTTCGCCACATAGACGCCGTCCCAATCCGGCGGTGGCGGGTCATCCATGAACTCGATGCAGCGCTGCAGCAGCACCTGCGTCGGCCCGTCGTACGGGCGGGTAATCATGATGGTGCCGAACTTTCCGGCCGCATCGATCCAGTCGCACGCGCGATAGCTTTCCAGCGCGGCGTTGTAGTTGGCCAGCAGGGACTCGTAGTCCCGCGATTCGGAAAC
>DASRGM010000085.1:0-2461 GCA_035651035.1 Terriglobales bacterium | reverse complement strand
GTGCAGGCTGCAGGGATCGGGGCTCTACCTGCTGGACGCTGTCTCCAGCGACCCGCAATTTCAGCAGAGCACGCCCGTGCCGGACGGCTTTGCCGGCTCCGAGCTGAAGGTGCCTCGTCCGCACGGCGCGGACCTGTACCTCAAGCTGCGGGACGATCCCGCGGCAGTGAACAAGCTGGCGTTACCCGTCGTAACCGACACGGCAAGCGCCCACTAAGCACGGCCGCCGCAGAAGCAACGCCGAACACTTTTTCGGCGAAACCGAATGCCAAGTGCGAAGTGCCAGGTGCCGGCTGTTGGGCCGCGCTTTGCTATCCTGAGCCCATCCCGAATGTCGTCGATCAACCGCAGAACGAAGCTGGTCCTTTTCGTCACGCTGGGCGTGTGCATTGCGGCTGCGGCGGCCGTATTGAGCACCAGCTGGATCATCCTGAACTGGCGCGAAATCGTGCCGCTGATCCTGGGCGTCATCGTCTTCGGCTTCATCATCGCGGGCGTGATCCTGAACACGATTTTTCTAGTGCGCGAGGTGCGCCGCAACGAGCAGCAGGACAGCTTTCTGAACGCCGTCACCCACGAGCTGAAGACGCCAATCACCTCCATTCACCTTTACCTGGAGACCCTCGAGAAGCGCAATGTCGACGAAGCGCAGCGCCACGAGTTCTACCAGGTGATGCTGCAGGACACGCAGCGCCTGATGGGCACGGTGGAGAGCGTGCTGCGCGCCGCGCGTGTGGCCCAGAAGAACGCGCCGCTGTCGCGCAGCGAGGTTGCCGTCGGCCCGCTGGTGCAGGAGTCGATGGATTGGGTGCGCTCGCGCCATCATCTTGCGCCGCAGGTGGTGGACTGGGCACCGGAGGGAGAGCCCGATCCGCAGCTCAGTGTGATCGGCGATCGCGAGGAGCTCTCCACCGCCATCTCCAATGTGCTCGACAATGCGGTGAAATATTCGCCGCAGGAGCCATCGGTGCGCGTCAGCGTCGTGACTCCGGACCTGCAGCACGTGGAAATCCGCGTGCGCGACAATGGCATCGGCATCCCGCGCGGCGAGCTGAAACGTGTCTTCCGTCGCTTCTATCGCGCGCTCGCCCCCGCCGCCTCGCAGGTGAAAGGCAGCGGGCTGGGTTTGTTTATCGTGCGCGCCATCGCCCGCCGTCACGGCGGTAACGCCTACGCCGAAAGCGAAGGGTCCGGGCGCGGCGCCACTGTTACCATTGAACTGCCGAGGAATCCGGTTTGAGCGACATCCTACTGGTGGAAGACGAAGAGCACCTGGCGCGCGGGCTCAAGTTCAACCTCGAAGCGGAAGGCTATCGTACCCGGGTCGTCGGCGATGGCGAGACTGCCCTCGACATGCTGCTGAAAGAACGCAGCGAGTTTGACCTGCTAGTGCTCGACGTCATGCTGCCGGGCAAAGACGGCTTCATGGTGGCTACCGAGCTGCGCAAAGCCAGGAACTACATTCCCCTGCTGATGCTCACTGCGCGCGGGCGGCCCGAAGATGTGCTGAAGGGCTTCGCCTCCGGCGCCGACGATTACTTGCCCAAGCCCTTCGATCTGTCCATTCTGCTGGCGCGCATCCGCGGTCTGTTGCGACGGCGCGATTGGGGACGCGGCGCGCCGCACCAAGCGCCGGTCGAGATCTCCGCCGTGGAAAGCAAAGATGCCGATTCGCTGCGCGAATTCGAACTGTATCGCTTCGACGGCAACGAAATCGACTTCGGAGCACTCGAGCTGCGCGCCCACGGCAACATCTTCCATCTCACCGTGATGGAGGCGGATCTGCTGCGCCACATGGTCCGCAACAGCGGGCGCATCGTCTCGCGCAAGCAGATTCTGGAAGAAGTCTGGGGCCTGCACGAAGACACCGATACCCGCGCCATCGACAACTTCATCGTGCGTCTGCGCCGCTATATCGAGAAGGACCCATCGCGCCCGCAGCACCTGCTGACCGTGCGCGGCGTGGGGTACCGGTTCCTCGCAAATCCTTCCGCTCGCGGCTGAGGAATTCACCACGGCGGCACGGAGGGTACGGAACCTCTTGAGGCTCTGGACCCTGATGGACTGACGTTTCGCCGTAATTCCGTGTATTCAGTGCTTCCGTGGTGAACCCTGTTACGGTGATTATGGCCGAGCAACAGCCTAGTCAGCTGGTTACGAACGCCTTCACCCGCCGCAGCACCGACTCGGCGCCCTCTACGTCCAGTTCCACATAGCCGTCGCGATACTCGCGCGCCAACACCTGTGCCTTGGCGTCCAGCCACGCCAGCGATTTGCCTTCCGACTGCGGCACGCGGAGGCGCACGCGCTGCAGCGGGTCGGCGCTGATGTTCTTATCGATGGCGGTCAGCAACCGGTCCAGCCCGGCGCCGGTGGCTGCCGAGATGTGTACCACACTGTCGGAGTCACGCAGGCTCTCCCGCTTCTTCTCCGGAAGCAGGTCTACCTTGTTCATGACATA
>DASRGM010000084.1:0-4205 GCA_035651035.1 Terriglobales bacterium | reverse complement strand
CACCAATGCAGGGACTTACAAGTTCACCTCAAAATTCCACTTTGGAATACTGGAAACCTTTGGGACGCTGGAAAAAGGAGAGTTAGCCATGACGTTCAAGCTGTTCTCAATTAACTGTCAGCCGAGAACCCTGGCAGGTGCTTTCATCCTTCTCTTGGTAGCGTCATTTACGCCAGGCGCCCAAGGGCAAAGCTATTCTGCCGCCCCGACGAGAAATCCCAATTGCCCGCCTCTGCAAGGTGGATTCGCTGACATCTTCGACTTTGCCCCACAGGAACAGAATGGTGGCGCAGCTTCGAACCTGGCGATTGATCGAGCCGGAAACCTCTATGGAGCGCTTGCCATAGGCGGCAATCACACCCAGGGCTTGCTCTATAAGCTGTCGCAAAGAGGGAGCGGCTGGTTGTTGGATCCGCTCTACAATTTCCTTGGCGGTGACAACGGCGGGAACCTTGGCAACGTTGTCCTTGGCCCGGACGGAGCTCTCTACGGCGAAGCGTCCACCGGAGGCATACAGGCCTGCGGCAATAACGGAAGCTCCTTTTGCGGCGAGGTGTATCGATCGACTCCGGGGCCCACAGCCTGCGCTACGGCCCTGTGCGGTTGGAATGAGGCGACGCTTTATCAATTCAATGGAAACACCGACGCGTGGGGCGGCACAGTCTCTGCCTTCGATCACGCGGGTAATCTGTACGGCATATCTCTGAGTGGCGGCGCTTACGGGCAAGGTGCTGTGTTTGAGCTTACCCCTTCACAGGGTGGCTGGACGGAGCAGGTCATCTACAGCTTCACAGGCGGAAGCGATGGAGCACATCCGTCTAGTCTATTGGTAGGCCACGATGGAAATCTGTACGGAACTGCACTCGCAGGCGGTATTAACTTCGGGGTCATTTTCCAGTTGATTTCCTCTGGGGATTCCTGGAGCGAGAATGTCCTTTACACCTTCCAGCACCTTTATACCGCCTACGAACCAGGCGGCCTGATACAGGACAATTCCGGAAATCTCTACGGACACGCCCTCTGGAGCATTGGCGGTGTCATCTGGACTGTGGTCTACGAGCTTTCGCCCATAGCCGGCCGCTGGCAATACGCTATGCTCGGTAATCGCGTTGAACGAGAAGATTGTAACGGCAACAACCTTCCCCGTGCCCTGGCATTCGGCGCCTCCGGCCATCTCTATCTCGCCTCGGGCGGCGTTGATGTCGATTGTCGGCCTCAAGACTCGGGCCAAATTTTTGACGTGACCTCTCAAACCTCCGTGGTTCATGGGGGCGTCGATATCTTTCAAAACCTAACTACGGATCCTGATGGCAACCTTTATGGCGCCAGCGCCACCTGCGGAGCCGATGGCGGCGGCATGGTCTGGAAGCTCACTCCGTAGGCCGGTTGTCAGTTGCCGGATTTATCCAGGCGCTTGGTATGGATCTTCACCAGAAAATTCGCACGCTGCCCACCTCGCCCGGCGTGTATCTCTACAAAAACGCCGAGGGGCAGATCATTTACGTGGGCAAGGCCAACAACCTGCGCTCGCGGGTGCGGTCGTATTTTCTGGAAGGCAAGCTGGCCGACGCCAAGACCGGGTCGCTGCTGCGCGAGGCGGTCGATGTCGACTACGTTGTGGTCGACAACGAGAAAGAAGCGCTGGCGCTCGAAAACAACCTGATCAAACAGAAGAAGCCGCGCTACAACATCCTGCTGCGCGATGACAAAACCTATCCATACATCAAGCTGACGATCGGCGAGCGTTACCCGCGCGTGTTTCCGACGCGGCGGCTGCGCAAGGACGGATCGCTGTACTACGGGCCGTACTTCCCCACCAGCCTGGCGTACCGCATCGTCGATCTCATCCACCGGCATTTCATGATCCCGTCGTGCAAGTTGGATTTGAGCCGCTACTATCCGCGGCCGTGTTTGCAGTACTACATCGGGCGGTGCCTGGGGCCGTGCGTCGAGGGGCTGACCACTCCGGAGCGCTACGCCGAAGCGGTACATGACGTGAAGATGTTTCTGGAGGGCCGCGCCGCCGACCTTTCGCGCTCGCTTCATCAACGGATGGCGGCGGCGGCGGAGCGAGAGCAGTACGAGCTGGCGGCCAAGTATCGCGACCTGATCTCCACGCTGGAACTTCTCGAGCAGAAGCAGCGAATAGCGGCTGTAGAAGGCGACGATGCCGATGTCTTCGGCTATCACTACGAAAACCAGATGCTGGCGGTGAACCTGTTCCACATGCGTGGCGGCAAGATCGTCGACAAGCGCGAGTTCTTCTGGGAGGATTTGCCGCCCCAGCCGGTCCAAAAGCAGGAGCGGCCGGATACCCCGGAGGAAAGCGACGGTGTCGGCGAGGGCGGCTTCGAGCCGGGCGAGTTCTTCTCTACCCTGCTCAAGCAGGTGTACCTCGATCAGCAATATGTACCGCACACGATCTATGTGCCGCTGGATTTTGAAGACCGTCCAACACTGGAAGAGGTGTTGTCGGAGGGCCAGAAACGACGGGTACAAATCCACGTGCCCCGGCGCGGCGAGAAGCGGTCATGGGTAGACCTGGTAGGGCAGAACGCAAAGCAGGCATTCGATCAGCGCTTCCGGGTGATGAAGCCGGCGGCCAAAGCGATCCAGGAGGCGGTGCAGGACGCGCTCATGCTGCCCGAGCTGCCCAGGCGCATAGAATGCTTCGACATCTCGCACATCCAGGGCGCGGAGACGGTCGCGTCCATGGTGGTGTGGGAAGCCGGCAACATGAAGAAGTCGGACTACCGCAAGTTCATCATCCGCAGCGTGGCGGGGGTGGACGACTTCGCCTCGATGCGCGAGGTGGTCACCCGCCGCTACAAGCGCCTGCTGGAGCGGAAGGAAGCGATGCCGAGCCTGGTGCTGATCGACGGTGGTATCGGGCAGCTGCACGCTGCCGCCGAAGCGCTGGAGGCGCTGGGAGTGGTAAATCAGCCGCTGGCCTCCATCGCCAAGCGGGAGGAGATCATCTATCTGCATGGGCAGGAGGACGACCCGATCGTTCTCGACCGGCACTCGCCGGTGCTGCACCTGGTGCAGCTCATACGCGACGAGGCGCACCGTTTCGCGGTCACCTTCCATCGCAAGCGGCGCGAGATGCGCGATCGCACAACCGAGCTGCGGGAGATTCCCGGCGTCGGGGCGCGCACAACCAAGCGGCTGCTGACGCACTTTGGCAGCCTGCAGGCAGTGAAGGAAGCCGACCGCGCGGCGTTGACCGCGGTGGTGAGCCGTTCGCAGGCGGAGGCGATTTTGCGGCATTTCTGCAAAGACGAAGCGCCGCTTGCCGCGTCTGACGTTGTGGCCGCCCCGGCCGGGAAGCCGAGTGAGGTGTAGCAGCCATGGATTTGAGAAAGGATTCAAAGACCCGGCTGGTAGCGCTTTGCGTCTTTGTCATGGTGCTGGTTTGGGTGGTTGGGTTCGGCTTTGACCGCCTGCTGGCGCGCGACGGCGTGACCCGCAGCGAGATCCTGCTGACTTCCAACGGCCTCACCGGACTGGTGGCAGGCTATCTCTTCTATACGCTCGCCCTCAACGAGCGCATGCGGCGAGAGCAGATGCGCGAACGGCTGCGTACCATCGGTGAGATGAACCACCACATCCGCAACGCCCTGCAGGTGATCACCTACGCTACCGCCGTCGGCAAAGAGGACGAGTCGGTGCAGCTGATTCGCAACTCCGTCGAGCGAATCGAATGGACGCTGCGCGAGGTGCTGCCCGGACACGCGACGGCGCCAGAGGCTCCGGCCAGCATCCCGGCAAAGGAGTCGCGGGAGCAGGTGCGCGCGGGATGAATCGGGCTTGTACGCCAACCGCGCCCGAATCGCGAAATTGTTGGCACGAATGGAGTGAGGAGTCTACTTTCATCGCGAAGTAGAGCGTCCTTTCCAATTGCGCCAAACGGCAGGTCGTTCTCTCTCCGCTCGTGATGGCAATCTTCCGGTATCTGCATTCCTTCCTGACCCGCACGTCACTGAGACTTCATCGCACGTGCTTGGCTCGGCAGAGACGTGCACCAGCCACATATAATTGACCTTCAGGACAAGTGCTCCTTTTGAAACGTTGGGGCGCCGCCCTGAGCACTTCGGATTCCTCCATGATTCAGACCCTGTTCGGCAGCACGGAAGAGAAGCCCAGTTTTCTGCAGCGCATGAAAGAGGCGGTCACGCGCACGCGCGAGAGCCTCAGCGAGCGCA
>DASRGM010000083.1:0-4256 GCA_035651035.1 Terriglobales bacterium | reverse complement strand
TTATAGAGAAACGTCAAGTCCGGACCCCATCCCATCCACATTGCGAAACGCGAAGTAAGCAGGACTCGAACGATGGTCTTAAGGCTTTGCGGCCAATTGGCGGGGTCGCCTAGAGGCGTATGTGCCCAGTCAAACTCACGCACCAGCGAGCCAAGCTCGCCGCCTCCAACAACTAACTCTTCGGTGAGAGCTTTTGGTTCGCCTTCGCGCTTGCCCGCGAATTTGCGGGTAGTCGCCGACAACGACATGCTCGTCTGGCTATCTCGTTGCGTAGACTTTCTCCTTGCAGAAATGCTGTTTACTGGCTACACAGCACGTGAGGTATGGGCGTCCATTACTCGACACTGGAACGCTCGCGGCTGTTCGCATTGAGTAATAAAACGCGGCACGTTCGTGAGCGCCTCGAAACAGATGAACTCACGACCTTCCCCCCAAAGACTTGACTGAGCTGTTGTCTGGCCCGGAAGCGCGGGGCAAGCAATCCACTTCCACGCTATGCAAAATACTCTTCAGCGCCTTGTCGGCACGGAAACCAGACACCTCTGCCGCGATGCCGTACTTCGATGCTGCAGCTCAGCTGCCAGGTTGCTTGTCTCCCAAGAGGAATGGGCACGGCAGCGCGCGAACGATGACGAGATACCAACATCCTGAGTATGTGAGGACTGTGCGTCGCCTGATCAACCGGCGGAATGAGACAACCGGAGCCGATGTTGGGCCAGCTCTTAGGCTAACTGAAAAATTGGGCACTCAAGGAGCGCCTAAGTACTTTGGAATCTGGAGCCGACGATCGGACTTGAACCGATGACCTGTCGATTACGAATCGACTGCTCTACCAACTGAGCTACGTCGGCTTGATCTCGATTCTAACCGCCACCAGAGGTTATCGTAAAGGGTACGTCCGGGCTCGTTTTCCACCGATTTCCGTCTTTTCCACTTGCCCCATAACTCCCAGCACTCCATAATGATGGCAGCCGGAAAGCCCTTTCGCCCAGACCATTGGGGCGGGCGAACAGGGGGCGAAAGCTCAGCTGACTCCGAGCTTCCATGAATCAGTACGGTCGAGCCGACGTCCTTCGCATCCTGCGCATCAGCGCCAACCAGCTCCTGGGTTGGCAGCGCGCCGGGCTTGTCGCCACCTCCAACCATTTCAGCTTCTCCGACCTCGTCCAGCTGCGAACCATTCGCGATTTGCGCGCCAAAAGGGTGCGGCCGGCGGTGATCCGCCAATCGCTAATGGCGATGCAGAAGCAGGTGGCCGGAATGGAGAACCCGCTCATCGAAGCCAGTGCCTTCAGCATCGGCTCGCACGTGGCATACCGGCACGAGGGACATTCCTTCGATCCCGTAACCGGCCAGTTAGTGCTCGAGTTCGAGCCGGTGGGTGCCATGCTATCCGCCAGGCCCACCAGCGAAAAGATCAAGCCGATTGCCACCTGCGCAACCACCGCTGAGCTCTTTGCGCGCGGCGTCGCCATGGAAGAGCATCCCAGCACGCACGACGAAGCCATCCGCTCTTACCAGCAGGTGCTGGAGATCGAGCCTGGGCACGCGGCCGCGCACATCAATCTCGGCACGCTTTACTACAACCGGCGCGACTTCATCTCTGCCGAGAAGCACTATCGGCTGGCGGTCGAAGCCGACCGTCGCTACGCGCTTGCCTACTTCGATCTTGGCAATGTGCTGGACGAAACCGGAAGGGTTGAAGAAGCGGCAGAGACATACCGCACGGCGCTGCAACTGGCTCCCACCTACGCGGACGCGCACTACAACCTCGCGTTGGCCTACGAACGGCTGGGCCAGCCGCGCCGCGCCCTACATCACTGGCGCGCCTACCTCAAGCTGGACGGCACCGGCGCCTGGGCGCGACATGCCCGCTCCCAGGTAAGCAAGATCCTGGCTATAGATCCGCTGAAGGTCGTTTACCGGCGCGGCGATTAATTCTGGATCAGCGCGAACCTATCTTCATAGCAAGAGCACAAACCTGCCCTGCCGAGAGTGGCATCCAATCGCCTCGGGATGAAAAACACCGCTGTTTTGCTACTCAGCACACCGTATCCCATGGCTCGCAAGGGCGCGGTGGCCGCCATCATCCAATTCCTTGTTACCCATAACGGCAGCATCCTGCATGCCGACGACCATGTCGATGACAGCCGCGATATTTTCCTCTCACGGCTGGAATGGGACCTGGAGAGCTTTGACATTCCAATCAGCGACTTCGAACCACGTTTCAGGCCCGTAGCCGAGCGGTATCAGATCCGCTACCACCTTGCCCGCGGGGGATATCGGCCCAAGGTCGTCATCCTCGTTTCGGCCTATGACCATTGCCTGGCGGACCTTTTGTACCGGCACCGAACCGGGGAGTTGGACTGCGACCTGGTCACGATCATCAGCAACCATGACAAAGCCAGGCCGCTTGCCGATTTCTACGGGGTGCCGTTTCATCTGCTGACGAACCCGCGGGACAAACGCGCCTCCGAGAAAGAAATGCTGGAGCTCATCGGGCTGGATGTTGACTTGGTCGTGCTCGCTCGTTATATGCAAATTCTCGGGCCGGAGTTCGTCGCCTACTATCTGCTGCGCATGATCAATGTTCACCACTCGTTTCTACCGGCATTCGTCGGCGCGAAGCCTTACCATCAGGCGTTTGAGCGCGGCGTCAAATTGATTGGGGCCACCAGCCACTACGTGACGGCAACTCTCGACGAAGGACCGATCATCGAGCAGGACGTGGTCCGGGTTTCGCACCGCGATACGGTAGACGACATGTTGCGCAAGGGCCGCGACCTGGAAAAGGTCGTGCTCGCGCGGGCCGTCCGCTGGCACCTGGAGCATCGCGTCCTCGTATACCAGAACAAGACGGTTGTATTCAGCTAGCGCTCCCTTGTGCCGTCATGAGGGGCGAGCCGATTTACCTGGTATCGGATTGCTCAGCTCGCCCTAGGCATGAAGCGACTCCTCGAGGGCGCCGAGAATCATTGCCCAGCCTTGCTGCGTCTGCTCCGTCCATTCCGGCAAAACGTTTTCGTGCGTGAGGGTAAGCTCGCAGCCTTTGCCGGACGGCACGATGTCTAGCGTGACGCGAGTCTGCTGCGGTGAATAGCGCGGCACGCTGAAGGTAAACACCAATCGCCGGGGCCGATCGATTTCCAGGTACTCGCCAACATGGTCGACGTCGCCGACGGCACGCGTATCCACGATCAAGAACTTTCCGCCAACCCGCGCGTCAATTTCGCAACGCGTGATTTTACCCTTGGGATCAGTAAACAGCCATCGCGAGGCGGTCTGCGGATTAAGCCACGCGTCAAACACGCGCTCGGGCGACGCATCAAAATGCCGCGTAATTCGAATCACCTGTCCAGCAGCTTTCATTTCAGACTTCCTTTCGAATCTTCGGATTTCAGCAGTGCTTCCAGCGCGTCCAGCCGGCTGTTCCAGAAACGTTCATAGAAGCGCAGCCAGCGCTCGGCAGCCGCCAATGGCGAGGGCTCGATGCGGCACATATGCCGCCGGCCATCTCTGCGGCGGCGCAGCAAACCGGCTTCTTCCAATACCCGCACATGTTTCGAGGCAGCGGCAAACGACATGCGAAAGGGCGCAGCCAGCTCTCCAATGTGGCGATCGCCGGAGGCCAGCGCGCGCAGCATGGACCGGCGCGTAGGATCGGCCAAGGCATGAAAAACGCCGTCCAGCGAGACTGAGCGTCGTACAACCATATGGTTTAATATTCGACCACGCGATCCTGCAATTGTCAACCATTCGGTTCAATGAGCCGCATTGCGCCGATTACGCCACGTGAACGTTGTCGCCCGCAAGCCAGCGGACATCGACGGCGCACCCTGCATCACACTTCAGAGCTCAATTTAAGTGAGGGAATCATTGTTCAGGATTGTCTGCCGCACTGGCGTAGCGATCTTTCTGTTGTTGGCGCTGGGACCGCTGTGGCAGGCCGCGGCGGTCCCGCAATCGTCGCAGCTGGACAGCGCCGCAGTGCTCAACCATCTCAACCAGGCCATTAGCTGGTACCGGCATTTGGCCGCTCTTGATGTTACCGCCGGGCAGCCCAGCGACACGCTGTATCTGGAGAACGCCCGCAACTCGGCGGCGCAGGCGCTGCAGCTTGCCTTTCAGTCGGCCACTGCCGAGGCTGCGCTACTGGCCGGCACCAAGAACGAGGCCGCACCGGGAGCCGCCACCCCCGCCACCGGCAATGAAGCGCAAAATCTTGCCAAGGCTACCGCCGATACTTCCAATCGCAT
>DASRGM010000082.1:0-40203 GCA_035651035.1 Terriglobales bacterium | reverse complement strand
TGCCGAGGAGACGGGAGTCGCTTTTCAGCTTACGAACATACTGCGCGACGTTAAGGAAGACGCCGGCCTGGGCCGGGTGTACTTGCCGCGCGAAGACTTCGTGCGCTTCGGCCTGGATGCGCAGGCGCTGGCCAATGGCTCGGCGCCCCAGTCGCTGCGGCCCCTGCTTGAATTCGAGGCGCAGCGCGCCCGCGAGTACTACCGCGCTGGTGACGAGTTGCTGCCGCTGATCAATGAGGACAGCCGGGCCGCGCTGTGGACGCTGGTGGAGATCTATCGGCGGCTCTTGCAGAAGATCGTTGCGCGCGACTACGACGTCTTCACCCGGCGGGTGGCGCTAAGTCCGGCGGAAAAACTGGCCGTCATGCTGAAAGCTTGGCTGCGATTCCGATGAACGACATCGGCAAAAATCCGGGTAGCACGGCGAATATGGCCAAAGGCACGGTCGCCGTCATCGGCGGCGGACTGGCCGGTCTGGCTGCCGGTTGCGCCCTGGCCGATGCCGGCTACCTGGTCGAGTTGTTCGAGCGCCGGCCGTTCCTCGGCGGCCGCGCGTCCTCATACGAACTGCCCGGCACGGGCGAGGTGGTCGACAACTGCCAGCACGTGCTGCTCGGTTGCTGCACGAACCTGGTCGATTTCTACTACCGGCTGGGCGTCGAGCAGCAGATTCGCTGGTATGACCAGATCACCTTTCTGCTGCCGGGAGGCAAGTCATCGACGCTGAAGCCCGGCAGACTTCCCGCGCCCTTTCACGCCACCGCATCGTTCCTGAAGTCTTCAGTGCTCGGCTTTGCCGACAAGGTTGCCGTCGGGCGCGCCATGCTGGCGCTCATCCCGCGTCTGCCAGCCGACGATGGAGAGAACTTTTCGGCATGGCTCTCCCGCCACGGTCAGACCAAGCGGGCCATCGACCGCTTCTGGGCCCCAGTGCTGATCAGCGCGCTCAACGAGGACCTTGATCGCGTCTCGGTGCGCTATGCGGCGCAGGTGTTTCGCGAGTCGTTCCTGAAATCGCCGGAGGCGGGCTGGATGGGCGTGCCCGCCGTGCCGCTCTCGGAACTCTATGGGACCGCCGGCGCCTACATCGAGGAGCGTGGCGGCAAGGTGCATCTTCGCGCCGCGGTCGATTCTATCCATGCCGATGGGGACGCCGTACATTTCTGCGTTGGCGGCGACGAGATCCGGGCCGACTACGCCGTGCTCGCTACTCCCTTCAACGGCATCGACAAAATCCTGCCGCAAACTCCCGAGATGAACGATCTCCGGGAGCGCTCGCATCACCTCGCGTCGTCGCCTATTACCGGCATCCATCTGTGGTTCGATCGCGAGATCACGCCGCTGGAGCATGCCGTGCTGCTGGAGCGCACGATCCAATGGATGTTTCACAAGTCGAAGATCCTCGACCCCAGTCAGCACAAAGCCGGCGCTGGTGGGGGGCCGCGGGGGCTGCCGACGCCGAAAGATTCAAAGCCGAAGGGCAGCTATCTCGAACTCGTCGTCAGCTCATCGAAGACGCTGGTGGAGAAGCCGCGGCAGGAGATCATCGAGGTGGCTGTCGCCGAGCTGGGGGAATTCTTTCCCGCCGTTCGCGAAGCCACGCTGACCAAAGCCACCGTGGTGAAGGAAATTCATGCGACGTTTTCGCCTGCGCCAGGCAGCGATGTCTACCGGCCTGCGCACGTGAGCCCGTGGCCGCGATTGTTTCTGGCCGGCGACTGGACGGCGACCGGATGGCCCGCAACCATGGAAGGCGCAGTGCGTAGCGGTTACGCGGCTGCCGAAGCGATGAGCGGCAAGAAATTTCTGGTTGCGGACCTGCCGGCAACAGGGTTGATGAGGCTGTTCGGGGGCAACCGCGAGAGATAGCAGTTGGCAGTCGGCCATCGGCATTCGGCCGTCACCATCACGATCGAAGACGCAACGATTCTTCGAGCTCACACCAGTACCGGTCATTTGGCATGACGAATTCGTGAGGCCGACTGCCGACTGCCAACCGCCAATTGCCGACTGCCGAATGCCAAGTGCAATCACACGCCCTTGATGCCCCACTCCGCAACGCGCGCTACTATACTGGCCAAAGCCCTGATGCAATCGCGGGAACCTTGACTCCATGGACCAACGCAGTTTTCAGGCCATGTTGCGCCGCACCGTCGCTTTGCCGGTAGCGCTGCTGGTGTGCCTGGCCGCTGTGCTGGTAATGGAAGTGCTGCTGTTGTCCGACTCTTTGCGCTGGCTCGACCACTCCGACAGAGTCATCACCAACTCCCGCCAGATCGGCCGATCGATTGTCGAGATGGAAACCAACCTGCGCGGTTACACCCTCACGCGCGATCAGGCCTTCCTGGAGCCCTTTGGCGAAGCCAAGACGAGGCTGCCGGAGGAGCTTGCCCAGCTGGAGGACCTGACCAGGGACAACGCCGCACAGCAGCAACGGCTGCGCGAGATTGCCGAAGCCCACGAGCGTTGGATGGATTGGGCCGACCAGCAGCTGAGTGTCCTACAGCAAGGCCCTCCATCGGAAGCCAGCGCGCTGCGCGGCCATGACCTGCTGGAGCAGGTCCGCCAGAAGCAGCGCAATTTCGTGAACGCCGAGGAGCAACTGCGGGTGCAGCGCTCCCGCCGCGCCGAGCGGCTGAACTCAACCGTCATCAGCTCCGCCATCGGACTGTCGCTGCTCATTGCGGTGCTGCTGTTCACGCTGACGCGACGCGAGCTGACCGCACTGTCAGCTTCGTACGAGCGCCATCTACAGGCCGAGGCCGAGCAGCGCCGGCAGGTCAACGAAAGCCGCGAATGGTTCCAGGGCACTCTGAACAGCCTGGGCGAAGGAGTGGTCTCCACCGACGACGCGGGCATTATTTCCTACATCAACCCGGTCGCGCAGGAACTAACGGGCTGGCGCCATATGCAGGCGGTGGGGCGAAGGTTTGGCGAGGTGGTGCATCTGATCGACGAGCGCACGCAGGGGCTGGCGCAAGATCCCATTGAATCGGTGACGCATGCGCGACGCGTAGTAGCCGGCACCAGCGATCTGCTGCTCACCAGCCAGGACGGCGTCGCGCGTCCCATCGAGCTGACGGGCGCGCCCATCATCGACAGGCAGCAAAGCATTGTGGGGGTCACGGTGGTCTTCCGCGATGTCACGCAGCGGAGGCAGACCGAGCAAATCCTGCGCAGCAGTGAGCGCCTCACCCTGGCCGGACGCCTCTCGGCCACAATCGCGCACGAAATCCGCAACCCGCTGGACACGGTGTCAAACGTGGTTTACCTGTTGCAGCGCGACAATCCCAGCCCTACCCAGGCGCAGTATCTCTCGATGGCCGCCGACGAGGTAGCTCGCATCGCGCAGATCACCAGCCAGCTGCTCACCTTCCATCGCGAGTCGCGCAGCCCCGTGCCCGTAAGTCTGACCGAAGTACTGGAAAGCGTACTGGTACTGTTCGCGCCGCAAATCAAGCAGAACCGCATTGACGTGGTCGCGCGATTCGAAACCGACAAGAGTGTGCGCGGCTATCCGGGCGAGCTGCGCCAGGTATTTTCCAACCTCGTAGGCAATGCGCTGGAGGCGATTGCCCGCGGCGGCCGGCTGGTGCTGCATGCGCGCGAGTCCAGCCTGTTGTCCGATCCGGGGACCAAGGGCGTGCGGGTGACGGTGCTGGATACGGGGGCCGGAATTCCGGCTGGCGTGCGCAAGAACCTGTTTGCGCCCTTTTACACAACCAAGGGCGAGAAGGGCACGGGACTGGGTTTGTGGATCAGCCGCGGCATTGTCGAGAAGCACGAAGGCACGATCCACTTCATCAGCCGCACCCGGAACGGCAGCAGCGGAACAGCGTTTTCCGTGTTCTTGCCCTTCGAGCAGAAGCTGGGATTGCTGGATGTGCAGAGTGCGTCGCCGATGTGATGAGGTCAGCGAGGGGCAATTAGCGATTAGCGACTAGCAACTAGCAGTCAGAAGTTTGTTCCCGGTGATGCGGCACGACTGAAGTCGTGCCCTGACACGAAGCAAACGGGTAGAGCTAGCCTTCAGGCCAGCTCTACCCGTACCTGACCTGTATCGGGTAGTGCGGCGCTTCAGCGCCGCGTTACGCGAGATCCTCTTTTCTTAAAGCTCGCTTTAGCGGGCGACACTCTGGCGTCGGCTGAAGCCGGCTCGCAGAAACCACAAAGCGCGACTTAGACACGCGCCGAAGGCCCGCGCTACCCGAACGGGTTCCCAGCCGGCGAGACCCCCTGTGCCGTCGGCTGAAGCCGACTGGAAGAAATATGGGCGTTTTCGGCACGACTAAAGTCGTGCCCTGACACGAAGCAAACGGGTAGAGCTGGCCTTCAGGCCGGCTCTACTCGTACCTGTCCGCTATCGGGTAGTGCGGCGCTTCAGCGCCGCGTTACGCGAGATCCTCTTTTCTTAAAGCCCGCTTTAGCGGGCGACACTCTGGCGTCGGCTGAAGCCGGCTCGCAGAAACCACAAAGCGCGACTTAGACACGCGCCGAAGGCCCGCGCTACCCGAACGGGTTTCCAGCCGGCGAGACCCCCTGTGCCGTCGGCTGAAGCCGACTGGAAGAAATATGAGGCGTTTTCGGCACGACTGAAGTCGTGCCCTGACACGAAGCAAACGGGTAGAGCTGGCCTTCAGGCCAGCGTCCAAGCGGTTAACGAACAAAACAGAATAGAGCTGGCCTTTAGGCCAGCGTTCAAGCGTTTAATCCCGATACGAAGGAAACGGGTAGAGCTGGCCTTCAGGCCAGCGTCCAAGCTGTTCAATAACGTGCTGCCGAACGAGCTTTAGCTCGCGAGGAAGCTGCCTTTCCGCGTTTTTCGGATATGGAGCATGCTATGCCTTCTAGCCACTTGCAGAGTCATGCCCTCGCCGTGATCTTCCAAACTTGCACAGCTCTTATGCTCCGGATACCACGACTCTTCTTTCCTGCTCGCCCGCGCGATCGATCCTGATCTCCACGTCGCGCTCTTGCTCGAAGCGCGGAAACTTCTCGCCCCACTCGATCAGCACCAGGTTGTCCGGCTCGCTTAGCAGCTCGTCGAGGCCGAGCGTGTCCAGTTCACGCTGCGTGTCGATGCGGTAGAGATCGACGTGGTAGACGTTCACCTCGGGGCCGCGGTATTCGTGGATCAGAGTGAAGGTCGGGCTGGTGACGTCCTCCTGCGAGGCTGCGTCGAGGCCTGCTGCGATGCCCTTCACCAGGGTGGTCTTGCCTGCGCCCAGGTCGCCGCGCAACAAGACCAGGCGCGCGCTCTTCAGCATGGGAGCGAGTTCCCGGCCCAGCGCCACAGTCTCTTCAGCCGAGTGCGTGATGTGTTCGCTCGCGGGCATGGCATCAGCGGTAGAGCGGGCCTTCAGCTCTACCCGATTCGCACGATTTCTTCTTCTGCCGCCCGCGCCGCCCGCCGAAAGGCCTCCGGCAGCGCATCCAGCAAATTGGTCGCGACCAGCGAATGCTCGCCCATGCGCTCCCGGGCAACATCGCCGGCCAGCCCATGCAGATAGACGGCCGCAATCGCCGCGCGCGCCGCGTCGGGCATCTGTCCGAGCACGCCCGCTGTCATGCCGGTGAGAATGTCGCCCGTGCCGCCGGTCGCCATGCCGGGATTCCCCGTGGGATTCACCCATGCGGTCCCGTCGGGGAGCGCGACGATGGTGCGATCGCCCTTCAGCACCAGCACCAGATGACGATCGCGCGCGAAGTTACGCGCAGCGGTGATTCGGTCGGCCTGAATCGCTTTAATCGTCATGCCGGTCAGCCGCGACATCTCGCCAGGATGCGGCGTAAGCACCAGCGGACGGTGTCGCCCGTCCAGCAGTTGAGCGTGGCCTTCGAACGCATTGAGCCCGTCGGCATCGATCACCAGCGCGACCTTGGTCTGACGCACGGCTTCATGGACGAACTCGACCGTCTCCGGATGCCGGCCAATGCCTGGCCCGATGGCGACCACCGTCATGGGCTTGCTCAAATTGGCGAAGCGGTCGTTCTCGGCCGCGGCCACGGCGATGGAGCCTGCGCTCGTCTCGGGCAGCGGCTCGGTCATCAACTCGGCGGCGAACGATGCCACGCTGGTGAGCACGCGCGCCGGCGTTGCCACCGTGCTCAGCCCCACGCCGGCGCGCAGGGCAGCCATGCCCGCCATCGCCGCCGCGCCCGACTTGCCGAACGAGCCGCCGACAATCAGCGCGTGTCCATACATACCCTTGTTGCTGTCGCGAGGCCGCGGCGCCAGCAGCGATGCGAAATCGTGCGGGGTCGTTACCTCGAGGTTCAAGCGGGAGACGATGGCCTCGGGCGGCGAGCCGATTGGGGCGATGACTACCGGCCCGCGCGTGAGCTGCCCGAAGATGTGTGCCGGGCGCGGTGCGGTGAAGGTGACAATGGCATCGGCGCGCGCAATGCTGTCGCCCGTCTGCGCTGTCATCAGGTCGGAGGCGGCGCCGGAGGGAATATCGATCGCAACCACCGGCTTGCCGCTGCGGTTCATCATCGCAATCGCATCGGCGTAGAGGCCGCGCACCGGCGGCTGAAAGCCGGTGCCCAGGATTGCGTCGACGATCAGGTCGCAATTTCCCACGCTGCGGGACGACTCGGCATCAAGCTCCTGCACGCTGGCGATCTCGATAGGCCGCAGCGGCAGCCGCTCGAACATGACCAGCGCATCGCCCTTCAACTCCGCACGCGAGGCGAGCAACAGCACTTCGACGACGCGTCCGGCGCGATGCAGCCTGCGGGCAACCACGAATCCATCGCCGCCGTTGTTGCCCTTGCCGCAGACCACGGCGACGCGATTCGCGGCGGGAAAATTCTCCAGGATAAACGTGGCGATGGCTCGTCCGGCGTTCTCCATCAGGGTGAGCGAGGGGACGCCGAAGCGCTCGCTGGTGGCCCGATCGATGGCGCGCATCTCCGCCGCGGTGGTGATCTTCATGCCCGCTCCGCCGACTGCTCCAGCCGCCGCAGGCCTTCCGGCTCGCCCATGGCGATAAGATGATCGCCCTCATAAATGACGTCGTCGGGCGAGGGATTGAAGCGCGTGTGCGAGCCTTCGCTCCTGATGGCGAGCACGATGGCGCCCATCTCCTGGCGAATGCGCGAGCTCTCCAGCGTCTTGCCGGCCACGCGCGAGCCCGCGCTCACCTTGACCTCCTCGATATCGAAGGGCAGCTTCTGGGTCATGGCGGTGTCGAAGAAGTCGACGATGTGCGCCCGCATGAAGGTCTGCGCGATGCGAAGATTTGTTCGATGGAGCCGTGCCTTGTTGCAAAGCTCAGGCGTCAGGTTAAGGCTTCAAAGACTAACGCTCAGTCCCCCGCCACCGGCACTTCCTTATCCACCATCTTCTGCACGCGGCTGTGGTGGCGGCTGTAGCCGAAGTAGATGACCATGCCGATAATCAGCCATACGATCAGGCGAATCCAGGTGTCGAGCGGCAGGCTGGCCATCAGGCCAAAGGAAACAATCATGCCGAGGATCGGCACGACCGGAACCCATGGGGTCTTGAAGGGGCGCGGGAGATCGGGGCGGCGCTTTCTCAGCGTCCACACGCCGGCGCACACGATCACGAACGCCAGCAACGTGCCAATGCTCACCAGCTCGCCCAGAATGTCGATGGGAACGAGGGCCGCAAAGACTGCGACGAAGCCTCCGACCAGGATGGTGGAGATCCACGGCGTGCGGAAGCGGGGATGGACCGCGCCCGCCCATGCCGGCAGCAGGCGGTCGCGCGACATGGAGTAGAACACCCGCGACTGGCCCAGCAACATTACCAGCATCACCGTTGCGAGGCCGAAGATGGCGCCGAGCTTCACCAGGAACCTGGCCCAGATCACTCCCGTCGCATCGATGCCCAGGGCCACCGGGTCGGAGACGTTCAGGTCGGAGTAGTGCACGATCCCGGTCAGCAGCCCGGACACCAGGATGTACAGGACAGTGCAGATGACCAGCGATCCCAGGATGCCGAAGGGCATGTCCTTTTGCGGGTTGCGGGCTTCCTGAGCGGCGGTGGACACGGCGTCAAAGCCGATGTACGCAAAGAAAATCACGCTGGCGCCGCGCGCAATCCCCGACCAGCCGTATTCTCCGAAGTGCCCTCCATTTGGCGGAATGAACGGATGCCAGTTCGCGGTGAGAATGTCAGGATGCTTAACCGCGAAGATGCCCGCAATCACGATGAACATCAGCACAATCGCGACCTTGACGATGACAATTGCCGAGTTAAAGTTCGCTGACTCTTTAATGCCGATGACCAAGAGAATGGTGACGCCTACGATGGCCAGAAATGCCACCAGGTTGAACAGGCCCGTCTCGTGGGGAAGAGTATTGACATCGATGTGCTGGGCTTTCAGCATGTCCTTCACGCGCTCAAAGTGCTCCCAATGACCGTTCACCAGCACCAGCTTTTCGCTGGGCGCGAGCGTAAGGCGAGGAGGTATGCGGATGCCGAAGTCCTCCAGAAAGCTGAGCAGATAACCGCTCCAGCCGGAAGCCACGGTCGCAGCGCCGAAGGCATATTCCAGGATGAGGTCCCAGCCAATGATCCAGGCGAAGATCTCGCCCAGCGTGGCGTAGCCGTAGGTGTAGGCCGAGCCGGCGATGGGAATCAGCGAGGCGAACTCGGCGTAACACAGCCCGGCGAAGACACAGGCCACTCCGGCGAGTACGAAGGACAGCACGATCGCGGGCCCGGCATATTTGGCGGCGGCCGATCCGGTGAGGACGAAGATGCCCGCGCCGATAATCGCTCCGATGCCCAGTGTGATCAGGTTGATCGGTCCCAGAGCACGCTTGAGACTGTGTTCTCCCGTCTCTTGTGCTTCGGACATCAGCAGGTCGAGCGGTTTGCACTTGAGCAGATCGGACATTTAGCGTTTGCCTCTTCTCATGACTGAGCTTGCGAGCGTACTTGCGGGCCGCGCCTCGACCACAGGAAATACACCGGAATCCCGAGTAGCACGATGATCAGGCCGGGCCACGTGTACTGCGGCTTATAACGCAACAAGACTACATCAATGAAGATTGCGATCACAATGTACAGCGCGGGCAGCACAGGATAACCAATAGCGCGGTAGGGCCGCGGCTCGTCGGGCCGTTTGACTCGCAGCACGAACAGCCCGGCTATCGTCAGAATGTAGAACACCAGCACGGCAAAAATAATGTAGTCGAGCAGCTGGCCGTAGCTGCCCGAAATGCACAATATGCATGTCCAGATGCACTGCATGGCCAGCGAGTGCGCCGGGGTGCGGTAGCGGGGATGCAGCCGGGCTGCGCTGCGAAAGAACAGGCCGTCCCTGGCCATGGCGTAGTAGACGCGTGCTCCCGCGAGTATCAGGCCATTGTTGCAGCCGAAAGTAGAGACCAGGATAGCGATCGCCATGATCGCGGCACCCGCCGGGCCGAAGGCTTGCTGCATCACCGCCGTCGCCACACGTTCCTCTGAGGCGTACTGGATGCCGCGCGCTAGAATCGTGCTCCCGTGCGCACTGCCTTGCAGCGGCAGCACATTCAGGTAGACGACATTGGCCAGCACATACAGCAGCGTGACTGCGCCCGTGCCCAGAGCCAGCGCCAGCGGCAGGTTGCGCCGGGGGTTCTTTACCTCGGCAGCGGTAAAGGTGATGTTGTTCCACGCGTCGGAGGAGAACAGCGATCCGACCTGCGACACCGCGACGATGGTGCAGATGCCGACCAGCGCCATCGGCCCGCCCACTCCCACCTGCACCGCGTGCAGCGAGTGCCAACCCGCATTGCGCCAGAAGTTCGCGCCGAAATTCGAGGCGATGGCCTGTGCGTTACGGCCGAAGGCAATCCCCAGCAACACCAGTCCGAGTAGCGCCGCGGTCTTGGCGAAGGTGAAGATGTTCTGCACCACCGCGCCCAGTCGCACGCCGAAGATGTTCAGCACCGAAAGAAAGACGACGACGAGGATGGCGGCGAGGTTCTGGGTGTTGAGCCCGACATCCATGTTGCCCAGCACCATCGGCCCGAGCGGGATGGGCGGTACATGCCACAGATGCAGCAGCCAGTGGCTCGACGAGACCGACGGAAAGAAGACGCCGAGAAACTTGCCGAAGGCAACGCCGACGGCGGCGATGGTGCCGGTCTGGATGACCAGGTATAGCGTCCAG
Organism: Terriglobales bacterium; assembly: GCA_035651035.1. GTDB lineage: Bacteria > Acidobacteriota > Terriglobia > Terriglobales > Acidobacteriaceae > Bog-257. The sequence continues at coordinate 30,070 of DASRGM010000082.1, read as the reverse complement.
CCGTAGAGAAAGCCCCACAGCGGTCCGAGCGCCTCGCGCAGGTAGACATACTGGCCGCCGGCGTGGGGCATCATGGCGGCAAGTTCGCCATAGGCAAGCGCGCCGGTGATAGTCAGAAAGCCGGTGAGTAGCCAGGCGCCAAGGAGCAGCGCGGGTGAATCGACCAGGCGCGAGATCTCGGCCGAGACGATGAAGATGCCCGAGCCGATCATCGAGCCCATCACCAGGGTGGTTGCGCTGATCGCGCCGAGCCCCTTCACGAATTCGGTTTCGCTGGCGGTGACGGGGAGAGATTTGGTTTCGGTGGCCAAGAGCGTTGTGTCGGGACCTCAGGATTGACTGTGCTGAAGGATACGACATTCGGCAGCGGTTTTCGAGAAAGTAGTGATGGATGGCAACGTGACGGCTCGGCAGGGGCTTGCTGCGCAGCGCCGGGCTTGCCAGAGCTCCCGATCTACCATGACACTACTGATGTGAAAGCCGTGGCCATCATCCCTGCCCGCCTGGCATCCACGCGCCTCCCCGGCAAAGTCCTGCGCAAGATCGCCGGCCGGCCGATGCTCAGCTATGTCTACCAGGCGGCGCGTGCCTGTCCCAAGCTGCACGACGTGATTGTGGCGACCGACTCGCAGGCGATCGCCGACGTTTGCGACGAGAATGGCTGGAGCTGCGCACTTACATCGCCCGCACACCGCAGCGGCACCGATCGTGTGCATGAGGTGGCGCAAACCGTCGCCGCCGACGTTTACGTCAACGTGCAGGGAGACGAGCCACTGGCGCGGCGCGAGCATCTGGACGTGCTACTGGCCCTGATGGAGCGCGATGATGTCGCGGTCGGCACGTTGAAGACGCCCTGCTCGGCCGAGGACGTCAACAATCCCAACGCGGTGAAGGTGGTGACGGCGCCGGATGGCCGGGCGCTGTATTTTTCACGCGCGACTATTCCCTTCGATCGCGACCAGAGTGGCAAGCTGCGCTATTTCAAACACCTCGGCTTCTACGCCTATCGCAAGGCCGCGCTCGACGCCTTCCGCCGCTGGCCGGAGTCAGAGCTGGAGCGCAGCGAGCGCCTGGAACAGCTGCGGTTTCTGGAGAATGGGATTGCGATCCATGTCGCCGAGACGGTGTATGACACTGTGGGAGTGGATACGGAAGAGGATTTGCGAAGAGTGGAGCGTGTTCTTACCACCGGTTGAGTGTCGAATCCGCTGAACCAAACCTTCACGCACATTCCACATTCGTGTGAACATCTGGCATGTAAGCCGGTACCGGAGCCGCGCCAGCCGCGCAGCGGCGGGATGGTGTAGCCCGGCGCGGAAGCGCCGGGAAAGCTGTCCCTAAATTTGAGAGCCGCTTGAGCGGCGCCACTCTTCTGCTGACAGTAAGGTATCGCCGCTGCCGCGGCTCAGCGTCAAGTTGCCACATGAACCCGGCGCTCCCGTGCCGGCCTAACATCATGCCGCCGCTGCGCCGCTGATAGGAGAGACCGCGGCGACTCGCTTAGACGGGCTGCTCGACGCGCGGCTTGCTCGCCCAATCCTCCGCGGCCGCCACGCGCTTGCCGATCGACGGATGCGAATGGAACAGGAACTCGATCCACTTTGCCGGCTCGCGTTCGGCCAGGTTCTGCTCGGCCAGCTTCTGCATCGCGGTGATGAATGGCCCGATGGCCGGCGTGTTCTCCCAGGCGTAGCGGTCGGCCTGGCGCTCGTGATGGCGCGAGATCGCGTTCAGCGCGGGCATCAGGACGATGCCCAGCACCGTCGCGACCAGCACAATCAGCGGCAGGTTGGCGAAATCGTAGAGCCGCGGATCGAGTGCCGGGAACCACTCCCTGGCCAGCACAAAGCGCAACACCAGGTTGATCAGCCAGAAACCGAGGAAGGTGACCGCGACCTGCGTCAGGATGCCTTTCAGGATGTGCTTGTGCACGTGATGCCCAAGCTCGTGCGCCAGCACCGCTTCAATCTCGTCATCGCTGTAGTTCTGCAGCAGCGTGTCGGCAAGGATGATGCGGCGCGTCGAACCCAGTCCGGTCAGCGCGGCATTGGCCTTGTTGGATTTCTCCGAGAGCTTCCACTCGTAGACGCCGCGCACGCGCGTTCCGGCGCGCTCGCCCAGCCGGGTCAGCCGCTCGCGCAGGCTGTCGTTGGCCAGCGGCTCGAACTTGTAGAAGATCGGCATCAGCACCACCGGGGCGAGCTGCGCCATCAGCAGAAATAGCCCGACGAAAACCGCCCACGCGATGATCCACCAGCGCTGCGGCGCCAGGCGGATGATGGCGTACACCAGCTCGACCATGATGGCGCCCAGCACCAGCGACAGCAGCCAGCCTTTGCACTCGTCCCACAGCCAGCTGCGCAGCTTCTGGTTCGAGAGATGGTAGCGATGCTCCAGGCGAAAACCGAAAAAATCGAGTGGCGAGTTGATGACCTTGGCGATGATAGAAAACATCAGCACGTAGAGAAATACGGCGTAGAAATAATGCTGGCGCGCGCCCAGATACGACCAGTCGCGCAGCCTGCCGGTCCAGCCTGTCACCAGCAACACGATCAGCAGCGCGAAGCCAATGAGGGTGTCGCTGAGACTCAACCAGCGCTGGATGCGGTTATAACGTTTGACTTCGGGCGAGTCCGCAGTCCGGGGATTTACGGTAGTAGTTGCCATCCTGGTTGCTGCCTGAAAGTGTCAGTGGAACGACGCCACGGGCATCTACTCAGTATAAAGCAGCATGACGGCGTAAGTAGGAGCTAGCGAGGAAGATTGCGCGCGTCTCGGCTGCGCCGGGAGAAGCGGCGGCCGAATCGCTCGCGATAGTCGGGTTGCCGTCTCCGGCCCGCGTTCCGCGAGAAGGCGCCCTTGTGCAGAGTGATCGCCGCGGGGCGGCCGTTCGAAGAGGGAACGACACTCACGACGTCGAAGCGGCACGCGGGACGCGCCGCTCCCGGCAGCCGGCGCAGATAAGACTTCGCGACGGAAAGAATGTGCTTCTGCTTTTCTTTGGTGACTGCGGTCGAGGGCGGCGCGAAGCTGTCATCCGTCCGCGTCTTCACCTCGATGAAGCACAGCACGTCGTCGTCCCACCCGATGAGATCGACCTCGCCGGGATCGCCGGGCGCGCGAAAGTTGGTGGCGATAATGCGATATCCCAGCCGGCGGAGATAGAAGCAGGCTTCGGCTTCGCCGCGCCGCCCAAGCTTCAGGTGCGACGGCTCACGCCTGTTGCGGGCCAGCTTCTGCAATCTGCGGACAACGTATTCGGTCAGCCAGATCATCGCGAAGGTTGTGTCCTGGATCGAGTGCGACAAGCAAGAGTAGCCTCTGTTTCGCGGCGGCGACGGTGATTGCGGTCACCAGCCGGAGTGCAGCGAAGAACGCGTCAATTTCTTAGAATGAGGAGTTGTGGCGGTGAAAAGCGAAAAAGACATTCTGAGACTGGTGCCGCATCCCAAGGCGCCGCCGAAGCTGAACGCGCGCCGCATCGGCATTCACACCTCGACCGCGGGAGGCGTGGAGCACGCCGCCGAGCGCGCCTATCGCTTGGGCTGCAACACCTTTCAGGTTTTCTCCTCCAGCCCGCGCCAGTGGGCGCCCTATGAACTCGGTGGCGCGCAGTGTGAAGAGATGGGCCGCCTGCGGGAGCGCTACGACCTTAAGCCGCTGGTCATCCACGCCAACTACCTGGTGAACCTGGCCGGGGGGAACACGGAATTTCACGCCAAGTCGATCGCGGCGTTTCGCGGTGAAGTCGAGCGCGCGCTGGCCCTCTGCGCCGAATTTCTGGTGGTGCATCCCGGCTCGTTCCGCGGCAGCAGCCGCGAGGAGGGACTGCGGCGTGCCGCCGTGGCCATCGAACAGGCGGTAGATGGGCTGAATATCTGGAGCGGCGGCTTGCGGGTCCTGGTGGAAAACACTGCCGGCTCGGAGTTCTCGCTGGGCGGCAACTTCGAGCAGGTGGCCGAGCTGTTGTGCCTGCTGCGCGGCTTTGTCCCCGCCGGCGCCTGCATCGATACCTGCCATACGCATGTATCGGGATACGATATTGTTAGTGAAGAAGGCTTCGCCGATACGCTCGATCAGCTCGACCGCACTGTCGGACTGGGGAATGTTTACGTATGGCACTGCAATGACGCCAAGGCGGTCCGGGGCTCGAAGCTCGATCGCCACCAGCACATCGGGAAGGGAAGCATCGGTCTGGAGCCGTTTCGCCGATTGCTGAACGATCCGCGAGTGGCCGAAGCAGCCTTCATCGCCGAGACGCCGATCGACGAGCCGCTGGATGATTTGACCAACGTGAACGCGCTGAAGGCGCTGGTGAAAGAGAAGCGCACGCCGAAGCCGAAGCGCGGTGCGGCATAAGCCCGCGGGCACGACGCTGCGATCAGTAGTTGTCCCGGGTCTCGGACCCCAGCGAGACCCGGGGCACCCACCGAATGGTAGTCCAGCGAGACCCGGGGGGACCCACCGAATAGTAGTTACAGCCGCGCCCCACCGCCCACGGGCAGCACCTCGCCGGTCATCCAGGCCGAGTCGTCCGAGGCGAGAAACACCGCGACCTTGGCAATGTCATCCGGCTGGCCCACGCGCCCCAGTGGCGTGCGGGAAATGGCGAGCTGCTTGAAATCTCCCTCGGTAGTTCCCGCCGCGCGCGTGCCTTCGGTTTCGACCAACCCGGGCGAGAGCGAATTCACGCGGATCTTCTGCGGGCCCAGCTCCTGCGCGAGCGTGCGGGTGATGACATCGATGGCGCCTTTGGTCCCACTGTATACCGCTCCCTGCGGCGGAGGCGTGAGGGCGACGATCGAGCTCAGGTTGATGATGGAGCCGCCGTTGGTCATGCCTTTCACCGCCGCCTGTGTGCTCAGCAGTGTTCCCAGCACATTCAGATCAAACTGCCGGCGATAGCTGTCCTCGGTGATCTCGGGCAGAGCGGCGAATTCGTAGATGCCGGCATTATTGACGAGAATATCGACTTTGCCGAAGGCCCGGGTGGTCTCGGCGAACAGCTTGTCCACGTCGGCCTTCTTCGATACGTCGGCCTGCACCGCAATGGCCTTGCTGCCGTTCTGGTTGATGGCCGCCGCAACTTTCTCAGCGTCGCCCTTGCCGCGCACGTAATTCACCACCACGTTGGCGCCTTCTTTGGCCAGCGCCAGGGCGATGCCCGCGCCGATTCCCTTGGAAGCGCCCGTGACCACAGCCGTTTTGCCCTTCAGTTTGCCCATTGTCTTTCTCCCTCCATACAATCATTTCGATGATCATCGAACTGATGACGGTCTAATTGATGTGTGGAGGGCCAGAAGGATTCAGGACTGAAAAGCATTCACAATTGCGAGAGCTGGGCCAGGTAATTTTTCCACACCTCGCGGCGGAAGCGAGGCAGCGCGAACTTGCCGCGGCGCGCGATCGAGATCAGACCCGCGGCCCGTAGTTCCTTCAGATGATGTGAGAGCGTGGCAGCGGTGATGGGCGAGCACTGGCGAAGGTCGGCGCAGGTGCAATGTTCCTGGCGCGCGATGCGTTGCAGGATCTCGTAGCGGCGCGGATCGGAAATCGCCTTGTGGATAGAGCGGAATTGTGCGGCGGTCAGCGCAAGTGGAGCGGCGTTGTTGCGGCCGTTGTTCTTTGCGCCGGCCTTGCGTGGCGAAGGCGGCTGGGCGGAGGGTGTGCGACGAGGCGGCATGCAGCCATCTTCACGCGCGCAGCCATGTAAAATCAAGGTTCATCCTGAGTTTACCGTTTGGCAATTATGGCCGATTCCAAGACATCGTCATCCGACGCGGGGCGCGCCGAAGCGGTCGCCCGTCCGGACCGCTACGACCCGCAATCCATCGAGCAGAAGTGGACGGAGCGCTGGGCGCAGAATCCCGCGCTCTACTGCGCTGAGCCGTCCACCAGCGCGCGCAAGAAGTATTACGTGCTGGAGATGCTGCCCTATCCTTCGGGCGCGCTGCATATGGGCCACGTGCGCAACTACGCCATCGGCGACGCGCTGGCGCGCTACATGTGGATGCAGGGCTACAACGTGCTGCACCCCATGGGCTGGGATTCCTTCGGCCTGCCGGCGGAGAACGCCGCCATCGCCAACCAGACTCCGCCGCGCGAATGGACGCTGGGCAACATCGAGAAGATGAAGCGCCAGATGAATCGCATGGGCTTCTCCTACGACTGGTCGAAGGAAGTGACCACGTGCCTGCCCGAGTACTACCGCTGGAACCAGTGGTTCTTCCTGAAGTTCTATGAACGCGGCCTGGCCTACCGCAAGAAGAGCAAGGTGAACTGGTGTCCCAAGTGCGCCACCGTACTGGCCAACGAACAGGTGCTGTCCAGCGGGTGCTGCTGGCGGCACGAAGACACCGTGGTGGAGCAACGCGAGCTGGAGCAGTGGTTCCTGCGCATCACCGATTACGCCGACGAGCTATTGCGCGACCTGGATAACCTGCCGGACTGGCCCGACAAGGTGAAGACGATGCAGCGCAATTGGATTGGGCGCAGCGAAGGCGCGCTGGTCGATTTCAATCTCGACGGGCTGGCCGGACCTGGGGGCGACAAGATCACCGTGTTCACCACCCGCATCGATACGATCTATGGTGCAACCTCGCTGCAACTGGCGCCCGAGCACCCGCTGGTCACCGACCTGATAGCCAACGACCCTGGGCTGCTGGCCAAGGTCGAAGACCTGATGCAGGAGCAGGTGCGCGCCAAGGAAGCGGGCGATGTCGGAGGCATTGAGAAGCACGGCGTCGACACCGGCCATTTCGCTATCAATCCCTTCAACGGCGAACGCGTGCCCATCTGGGTGGCAAATTACGTCCTGCTGGATTACGGCACGGGCGCCATCATGTCGGTCCCGGCGCACGACGAGCGCGACTACGAGTTCGCCAAAAAGTTCGATCTCGACATTCGCGTGGTGATCTATCCTCGCCGCGAGGGCGACGCTCCCGGCGGCGAGCCCAACGAGCCGCTGCTGCCCTTCGTCGAAACCAATAGCCTGCTTATCAACTCGGGGCAGTGGAGCGGCATGCCTTCCGGGGACGCGATCGAGAAGATGTCGCAGCACGCTGAGGAGCACGGCTTCGGCAAGGCGACCGTGACCTATCGGCTGAAGGACTGGGGCATCAGCCGGCAGCGTTATTGGGGCACACCTATCCCAATGATCTACTGCGCGGGGTGCGGCATTGTGCCCGTCCCGGAGAAAGACCTGCCGGTGCTGCTGCCGGAGAATGTCGAGATCACGCTGGCCGGCGGCTCGCCCCTGGGCAAGGTGCCGGAGTTCGCCAACGTGAGCTGCCCCCAATGCGGCGGCGCGGCCCGGCGCGAAACCGATACCATGGACACCTTCGTCGATTCCTCCTGGTACTTCTACCGATATACCGATCCTACATTGTCGGACAAACCACTGGACTCCGACATTGTGGGATACTGGTTCCCCATCGACCAGTATATTGGCGGGGTCGAGCATGCCATCCTGCACCTGATCTACTCGCGCTTCTGGACGAAGGTGATGCGCGACATGGGGCTGGTGCGCAACGCCGAGCCGGTCGAGCGCCTATTCACCCAGGGGATGGTGATCAAGGGCGGGGCCAAGATGTCGAAGAGCCTGGGCAACGTGGTCTCGCCCGACGAAATGGTGGCGCGCTACGGCGCCGACGCTACGCGCATGTACACGCTGTTTGCCGCTCCGCCGGACAGAGACCTGGATTGGCAGGACGCAGGCGTGGAAGGCGTCAGCCGTTTTGTCTCACGCGTATATCGGTTCGTCGCCCGCAACGCCAAACCCGATCACCCGGGATGGAACGCCAGCCATGATGGCGAGATGTCGCCGGCGGCGCGCCGGATGCAACGGGCCGTGCACCAGACGATCAAGCACATTACGGAAGATTTCGGCGGACGCTGGCACTTCAACACCTCAGTCTCGTTCCTGATGAGCCTGGTGAACGAGCTGTACGCGTATGAAGAGTCGGTGCAAGGTGATAAGAACCACCCGAGCAAACAAGGCGTGAGTGGGGCACCGGCCGGCTCGGATGGGGCGCCCGCGCCTTTGGCGCTAATGGCTGAGGTACAGCGGAAGCTGGTGCTGATGCTGGCGCCCTTCGCGCCTTATCTGGCGCACGAGTTGTGGGAGATGCTGGGCGAAACCTCCGACCTGCTGCGCGCGCCGTGGCCGCAGTACGATCCCGAACTGGCGAAGGAGGAGGAAGTCGAGTACGCCATCCAGGTGAACGGCAAGATTCGCAGCCGCATCGTCGTCGCGGCCGACGCCACCGAAGACCAGGTGCGCGAGCGCGCGCTGGCCGACGAAAAGGTCAAGGCCGCCATCGCGGGAAAAGAGATGGTCAAAGTGATGGTCGTCAAGGGCAGGCTGGTGAATATCGTGGTCAAATAACACCGCTCCTTTCGGCCATTGCTCTGAGCAGGTACCAAGCCAATCTCTACCGCGGGTCTTCAGGCGGTAGAATTCCAACCAATGTCTCTGGGCTGTCGTGCGGAATGCCGAGCCGAATGTGGTGAGGCGCCGTAACCGTCTTCGCCCGCGCTGTCTCGCGCCACCCGTACATCCTTGTTGGAGGTCGCTTGCAATGTCGAAGAACTTCGTCCTGCTGCTCGCGCTTTGCTGCTGCTGTTCTTCTCTGTATGCCGCCCAGGTCACCCTGCAGAACGGCGACCGTTTGTCGGGCACGATCGTCAGCGTTGACGGCAAGAAGCTGACGATTAAAACCGCTTATGCCGACCCGATCGCGATCGACTGGACCGCGGTCGCGCAGTTCACCTCCGACCAGCCGATGGTGGTGACGCGCAAAGACCATCAGGTGATCTCCGGACCGGTGACCATGCAGGATTCATCGCTGGTGGTGAACAGCGCGTCGGGGACGCAGACGATTCCACAGTCGGAGGTGGCCTATGTCCGCTCGACCGCCGATCAGGCGGCGTACGAGAAGTCGCTGCATCCGGGATTGCTGGAGGGCTGGACGGGGGGCGGCACCTTCGGCGTGGCACTGGCGCGCGGCAATTCCGATAGCAGCAATATCGCGCTCGGTTTCGCCGCCGACCACAAGAGCGTAGACGACGAGATCAGCGTCAATGCCGCCTCGCTGTATGCCACCAGCACAAGCAGCAATGTGACCACGACCAGCGCGAATTCACTGGGCGGCTCAGTACGCTACGACCACAATCTCACCCCGCGCCTCTTTGCCTTCGGCCTTTTTGCGGGCATGTACGACCATGCCCAGGCTTTGGACGAGCGGCTTAGTCCTAACGGCGGTTTGGGACTGCACGTGATCGCCAGCAAAGAGACGACCCTCGACGTGCTCGGAGGCATAGGCTACACCTACGAGAACTATTCCACCGGCGTCGTCAATAACATCATCAACGCCACGGTCGGTGAAGAGCTCACTCATCAATTCACCGCCGCCACTTCGCTCAATGAGCGCCTGTACTTCTACCCGTATCTGAACCAGAGCGGAAACTATCGCGGGACCTTCGATCTTGGGCTGGCCAGCAAGTTTTATCGCGCGCTGACCTGGAACGTGAACTTCAGCGACATCTATAATAGCCAGCCGGTCCTGGGCAAGAAGAACAACGATCTCGTGCTGACGACGGGAGTGGGAATCACCTTCGGAGCTAAAGCAAAGTAGCGCGGCCGGAAATTACGCGCGACTGCGCAGCCCGCTTATGCGTCTGCAGGAGGCAATTCCGGGCCAGGGTCCTTAGGCGGCGCGGTTTCGGCGCCGAGCTCGCCGACGGCCGGGCGGGCAGGCTCATGGATTGGCTCCGGAGCATGCTCGACATCGGCGGTGAGCGGCAGGGGCGCCGCCTCAATTACTGCAGGCGCGATCACTTCAGCGTACTGCCGGTACCATATGGACGCGCCCGCCAGTTGCCAGAGCCGGCCGGCGATCTGCGCCAGCATGATCAGCTCGAAGAGAATAAACATTGCGCCGGTCGCGGTGGCCGGAAGCTCCGCCCAGATCACCAGCCCGATGGCAGTTGCAATCCACGCCAGCAGCGCGATTGCGAAGTACATCCCATAAAGCCGGCCGAAGCGATGCCAGCTGATACTCCACGCACGCCAGGTGTTACGCCACATGCCGCGCTGGTTGAGGCCGACGGCGCGCACCTGCGCGATATCGAACCATAGGCGCACAAACAACGCGAGCAGCAGAAAGACGATGAGCGAGGCCAGTCCCAGGAAGATTCCCACCTGGTCGGCGATGGCGCGATCGCCGGCATGATCGGAAAATTTTTGCAGCGCCTGATAGATCATGGTCACGATTACGAAAGGAACGATCGACAGCAGCAGCAGGCGCACAATGCGCCAGAAGTAAGCGCCCGAGGCGGCGAAGAACTCGCCAGTGGTGAGGCGGCGATCGTCGCGGTAGGTTTCCAGCACGCCCCCGGTGACGAAGACCATGAAGACGAAAAAGACGAGAGCAAACATGTAAGAGCTGGTGGTGAACCGCATCAGGTCCACCTCGGGGAGGCGGATCAATTCGACGAACACGCCGAGATCGAAACGATTGGTCAGCGGTTGCGAGGCCAGCGTTTGGCCCAGGGCATTGTGCAGCCGCAAGAACCCGGGCAGGGTGCCGAGCGCCGCGCAAATCAGATTGACGGCGAAGATCCACCAGAAAATCCCCTGCCGGCGCCATAGCAGGGCGAAGCCGCCCACGAACGGGCTTCTCTGATCGTGCATGGTTTCGTTTGCAGTTAGCATTTGGCAATTGGCATTTGGTTTTGTCATGGCCAATTGCCAAATGCCAAATGCTGCTGTTATGCCAGCCAGCTCAATACCTGTCCCAGGAACTGCGTCAAGAACAGCCAGTACGCCGTGAGCTTGTGAATGGCGCCGTGCTGGTCATCCGTCGTCTTGCTGTTGTTCAGGTAGTCGCGGTCTAGCGTCAGCTGATAGCCGGGATCGATCTGCACCGACTGCACCTGCGCCTTCCTGCGATACACGAAGCGCGTCCAGCGGTCTTTGCCGTCCCAGTGCTCGCGCACCGTCTCTCCATTGTCGAATTTGACCACCGCGTCGACGGGGAAAACGAATTCGCCCTTGCGATGCAGGATCACCTGCGTCTCGTACTCCGTTTCTCCCGCCTTCTCTTTCAGGTTCTCATCCCACCAGCGCACCGGATTGGAGTCGGCGCGTCGCACCTCGTAATCGAAGACCTGGGTGCCGTAGACTGCCTGGTTCCAATACCAGCTCAGGTCCTGGCCGGCCACCTCGTTGACCGTGCGCATGAAGTCTTCCTGCGTCGGATGGGTGAACCGGTAGCGCATGAAGTAGGTGTGCAGCGCTTTTTTCAGCGTCTCCTGGCCGACAATCTTCTCCAGCGTCACCAGCATCGACGCGGTTTTGCCGTAGGTAATGCCGCCGTAGGTGCCGATGCTCATGTCCTGAAAGCTCATCTTGGAGAGCGGATCGCGGTCGGCCACATCGACGTAGTTCATGCGCTGGGCTTCGCGCTCGCCCAGCTGCCCTCCCAGCAAGTTGATGATGCTGGTGTCCTCACCGTAGACGTTGTCGAGCACCTTGACTTCGGTGTAGCTGTTGATGCCCTCGTCCAGCCAACCGTTCTCGAACTCGTTGGTGGCAACCATGCCGTACCAGTACTGGTGCCCGAACTCGTGTTCGGTGACCAGATCGACGAAGTGAAGCCCCTTCGGGATCCACCAGCCGCTATCGCCGGTGATGAAGGTGGGATACTCCATGCCGCCGGCTTCGGTCGCGCCGTGTGGCGGATCGACCACCGTGATCTGCGCGTAGGGATATGGCCCATACCAGTCGTCGAAGTGCTTCATGGAGTACTGCACGCAGTCGATGTAAGGCTGCCATTGGTTGCGATGGCTGTCATAGGTGAGCAGCCGGATGTGCACCCGCCCGACGCTGCCGTCGAAGTCGTTCTCCACCACCTTGAAGTTCGGGTCGGCCGTCCAGGCGAAGTCGTGCACATCTTCGGCGTGGAAGGCGACCGTCTTGGTGCCATTGCCGTTGTCCTGGTCGGCGACCTGCACGCCGGTTGCGCCGATGACATAGTCTTTCGGCAACGTGACCTTCACGTCATAGGTGCCGAAGTCGGCGAAGAACTCGGTCATGGCGTGAAATTGATGGCAGTTCCATTGTCCGTGCCACCACACGCCGACCTTGGGAAACCATTGTCCTGCCAGCAGGAACGTGCGCTTGTAGCCGGTGCGCGCGATCACCTCAGGAAACGTCGCCTTGAAGGTGATGTGGAAGGTTACGTCCTGGCCGGGCGCGACCGGCCGCGGCAGCTTCGCCTGGAAGACCGTCTTGTCCTCGGAATTGCCGTCGTCAGGCGCGATGAACTTCATCTGGCTGGTGAGGTCGCCCATGCCATCGACCTGAAACGAGCTGACGACATTGGAGCCGTAGTCTTCCGGCTTCCAGTGCTCCAGGCTGCTGGAGCGGAAGCTGCCGTCGCGATGCGCCTCGTGCATCCAGGTTGAGGTCGGTTGGAAGGCGTTCAGGTATAGATGGAAGGGAAAGGTGTCGAGCGGCTGGCCGGTCAGGTTGTGATAGGTCAACGTCTCGGTGGCTTCTACCGTGTGCTTTGGCGGATCGTACTTGGCGTCGATGTGATAGGCCACTACGCGCTGCGATAATGGGCCGCTAACTTTTGGGGCGAAGGGGCTTTGGGCCGAAGCAAGCGCAGAACCGAATATGGTCGTGATACACAGCCAAAGCGCGAGTCGTCGCATCAATCCGCTCCATCCCAGGTTGCAATCGGAATTCAGGCCGCCAGCCAGTGTACACTGAGCCCCGCAAGGAATGCTTACGATGGCCGAGGCCAAGAAGTTTCGCAGCTATGTGGAATTGTTCGACTTCTATTTGCGGCAGCACAGTCATACGGGCAATCGCCGCATGCACGCCATCGGCAAGGTACTCGGAATTGCGGTCCTCGCAACCTCCGGGCATCCTTTAGATCGTTCATCAGCGATTTCCGGATGCCGGGTCTGATGCTTGCCAACCGGCTCGATGCGCGACTACACAGCGAGCCCGCCCGGCAATAGATTCACGAGGCGCTCACGGCAACCACACCTTCAGCAGGTTCTTGCTCTAACCCGCTCGGCTGGATCGATGTGGTCAGGCTGACCATCACGGTCGTCGCCAGATTGATGCACAAGGCGAGGAAGCCGGCATTCAAACCCATGAATGGGTCATGGTGGGTGAACATCAGAAGGCTGGCGATTGCGACACCGGCGATAAGCCCCGCGAACACCCCCGCTGTGGTTACGCGTTTCCAATAAAGCCCGAGCACCACGCCCGGAAAGAATTGCGTCACCCCGGCATAGGCCAGCAGCAGTAAGCCGACCAGCGTGGTCGAGCTGTAAATAGCGAAATACAGAGCAACGCCGGTGATCACGATGACCATGAGCTTTGCCAGGCGCGTGACTGCCGCATCTGGCATGGAGGGCCGGAACAACGGCCGGAAGAAATTCTTGGCGAACAGGGTTGCGGCGGTCAGAATCATGACAGCTGCGGGCACCATCGCCGTCAGCGCTCCCGCCCCGCCCACCAAGCCGAGAAACCATGGCGGAAAGGTCTGGCGCACCAGGGTAAGCAAGGCGAGGTCGCCGTTCTTCAGCCCCGGTATGACCAGGATGGCCGTGAAGCCCACGAAAAACAATAGCGGTAGCGTCGTCACGTACAGCGGCATGATCATCGCATTGCGGCGCAGCGTGTTGCCGCTCTTGGCGGTGAAGACGGAGCCGAAGCCATGTGGCCACATGTAGAAGCCCAGGGCGGTGAGCAGCACGGTTGAGATGTACCATGCGTGTCCCATATTGCTGGTGCCGCCAGGCATAGTCAGGTGCGCCGCTTTAGCCTGCGTGAGTGCGGCGAACATGGGCCGGATTCCGCCGAAGTAGTGATACGGAATGAAGATGCCGATGCTGAATGCGGCGAGCAGCATGAGAACGTCTTTGATGACGCTGACCCAGGCCACAGCGCGAATCCCGCTGGAGAACACAAAGCCGGCAACGATGACGAACGCGATGACCATGGCCACTGGCCGGCTGATGGCGTGAAAACTCGCAACCTCAACAATGATGCCCAGTCCGGTGAGCTGCAACTGCAAGTAGGGCACGATGAAGACCACGCCTACGATGGCGACCAAGGCAGCCAGATATTTGTTTTGGTAGCGCTGCTGAAAGAAGTCGGACTCAGTATGCAGGACAAACCTGCGGCCCACCTCCCAGATATCCGGCAGGATAAAGAAACCTACGGCGTAGGCCAGCATTCCGTAGGCGATGATGTAGAGTGTGGGGCCGCCGCGTGAGTACGCCCAGCCGCTGGCGCCGAGGAAGGAGAAGGTGGTATAGATTTCGCCCGCCGCCAGCAGCCACGTGAAGATTAGGCCGAAGCCGCGGCCGGCAACCGTCCACTGCTCCAGGTTCATCTCGCGGCGCAGTCCGGCATAGATTCCGGTGATTGCGCCGATCAGGACGATGCTGAAGATGATGGCCAGGGAAACGAGACTGGGACTCATGAATTTGCCCTATTCCTTTGCCCGGCTCTGTAGGCGGTACGCGCCCCAAAGGCAAAGACTGGTGAGAGGGATCCATGCGATCAGCCAAAAGAGGTTGAATGGCAGCCCGAGGACAAGCGGGAACACGCGGTCCCAAAGGGGCACCGTGAAGCAGACCCCGAGGAAGGGAATGAGCCCGAAAAGCAGCGCGCCGATGCGAGGAGGCTTCATGGTTTGAAAGGTGGGCAAGTCTATGTGCTCAGGATGGCGCTGTCAACCTTGAAACTCCCATTGAATTCTCTTTGCCTAATGCTTAGCCTTAGCTGCGCTACCGCATCAATCTTTAGGTGAGGGAGTCAGCATGGGCCAGACCAGCACAACTATCCGCAGCTTCGGTTTCTTCTCTAACGGCAGCTGGAGCTCCCACGGCACTGAAGGCGTGGTCAATTCGCCTTACGATCACAATGTCATCGCCGTGATCAGCGAGGCCGGGCCGGACGATGTGGAAGCGGCGATCGAAGGCGCGGGGCAGGCGTTCGCCGAAACGCGCAGGATGTCCTCGTACGAGCGCGCCAAAATCCTGCGCGAAGTCGCCGACGGCATCGCCGGCCAGTACGAGCAATTTGCGCGCACCATCTGCCAGGAAGCAGCCAAGCCCATCAAGACGGCGCGCATCGAAGTCGACCGCGCCATCAACACCTTCCGCATCGCGGCCGAAGAAGCCACGCGCATCTACGGCGAATATCTTCCACTCGACACGCTGGAATCCACCGCCGGGCGCTGGGGCATGGTGAAGCGCTTCGCGCTGGGGCCGGTCTTCGCCATCACGCCATTCAATTTTCCGCTGAACCTGGTGGCGCACAAGATTGCGCCCGCCATTGCCGCCGGCTGCCCCATCATCCTCAAGCCGGCGCCGCAGACGCCGATTTCGTCGCTGATGCTGGCCGAGATCGTCGACCAGACCTCGTGGCCCGACGGTGCGCTGGCGGTCATGCCCATGTCGAATGACAACGCCGCAGTCCTGGTCGCCGACGAGCGCATCAAGCTGCTGACCTTCACCGGCAGCGCTGCCGTCGGCTGGCAGCTGAAGGGCCGCGCCGGCAAGAAGCGGGTGGTGCTCGAGCTGGGTGGCAACGCCGGCGTCATCGTGCACAGCGACACCGACTTGCAGCACGCCGTGCAGCGCTGTGTTGCCGGCGGATTCTCCTATGCCGGGCAGACCTGCATTTCCGTCCAGCGCATCGTGGTCCACGAGCCGGTCTTCGAGCGCTTTACCGAGCTGCTGGTGCAAGGCGTGCGCAAGCTGAAGTGCGGCGATCCCGCCGAGGAAAGCACCGACGTTGCGCCGCTCATCCGCGAGCAGGACGCGGTGCGCGTCACCCAATGGATCGACGAAGCGGTGCAGGCCGGCGCCAAGCTGCTGTGCGGCGGCAAGCGCAAGGGCTCCATGGTCGAGCCTGCGGTGCTGACCGGCACCTCGCCGCATATGCGCGTAAACTGCGCCGAGCTCTTCGGCCCGGTGGTGACGGTGGAGCGCTATGAAACTTTCGAGGAGGCGCTGACGATCATCAACCACTCCAACTACGGGCTGCAGGCCGGCCTCATGACGCGCGATGCCACGCTCATCCAGCACGCCTTTGAGACGCTGGATGTTGGGGGACTGATTGTGGGGGATGTGCCTAGCTTTCGCGTCGACCAGATGCCCTATGGCGGCGTGAAGGATTCTGGCCTGGGGCGCGAGGGTCTGCGCTACTCGATCGAGGACATGACCGAGCGCAAGCTGATGGTGATGGCCGTGAAATGAGTGGACAAATAGTTTGAAGTTCGGTCTGCGACGGGCCGTTCGGGTAGTGCGGGCCTTCAGTATCTGCGTGAGAACGGCGTCGTCCCTCCGGCGCTCGTTGCGACGAGCCGCTCGGGTAGTGCGGGCCTTCAGGCCCGCGTCTGAGCGCGCCTCGTGGTTTCTAAGAGTCGGCTTTCAGCCGACGGCAGAGCTTTCAAAACAAAGAGGAGCTGGCGTGACGCGGCGCTGAAGCGCCGCTCTACCGGATCGTGCCCAAGTTACGGGCGGATCTATAGGGCTTTAGTTTCGGTTGCCGCGCCCAACAGTCTGCTGAAAACTCGGTGCGACCGGCCGTTCGGGCAGGTAGGTCAATACATCGACACTGGATACCGCAGGCAAAGTCACGCTGGCCGACGGCTGGTGCTCCTTGCAAGAGCGCCTGTTATGACATTGTGTATCTCTTTAACCGCAAGTAGATGCATATCGGAAAAGAAACCTAATTGCAGTTATTGAAGTTATAGTGGCAGTCGGATTGCCGCTATTGAAGCGGTTTTCCATGGCTGTGGGGCGTACTCCGGTTTTCTGCGCCCGTAAAATCGGGGGTTTGATTGTGAAACTGCCTATCGCTTTGCTGTCGCTGCTTGCCTTGTGTCTGATAGCGCTGCCGGCTGCGGCGCAGGTCGTCTATAGTAACGGTCCCATCAATGGCACAACCGACGGCTGGACCATTAACTTCGGCTTCGTCGTGAGCGACACCTTCACCGTTGGCTCGGGCGGTGCCAACATTACCGGCCTGACCTTCGGCGCCTGGATCTTCCCCGGCGATGTCTTGTCCGGCGTAGAGGTGCAGATCACTTCGTCGGAGTTCGGAGGCACCGTCTACAGCGACCAGTTCATCAGCATCACCCAAAGCAACTGCTCGGGAAACCAGTACGGCTTCAACGTCTGCACCGAGTCGGGCAACTTCGGAACGAGCGTAAACCTGCCGGGTGGCACCTACTGGCTGAACCTGGACAACGGCGAGGTTCCGGACGATCCGGTTTACTGGGATGAGAACTCCGGTCCGTCACAGGCTTCGGAAAACACGGTGGGGACGATTCCTTCAGAATCCTTCACGCTTCTCGGTACCGGCACCACGACGACCAACACGACCTCGGTGCCTGAGCCCAGCAGTGTCCTGCTGGTCGGATCGGGCATCCTGGGCCTGGCCGGCCTGCTGCGCCGCAAGTTGTTCTAACTTCGGCCTGTTTCATCGGACCTGCATTCCTATCGCTCCCTGGAATCATCCTGCCATCCGGAAGAGCATCTATGACCATTCCGCTGTCCGCCACACGCAACAAAGAATTGATCGCGGTTTCTGGATAAATGTGCGTTTATTTCTTGTAGGTTCGCGATAAATCGGATGTAGAGGGCCAAAATCCGACGGGCCAGTCAGCAATGTCGATGTGGAAATCGCAAATTGAGATGGTTGACTCCGTCCACCGATCGCGCGAATATCAGGACGCGCTCGAGCCGCTGCTATTGAAAAGGAAGTAGACCATGCACCGTCAAGAGAAGTTGAAGACCCCGTGTTTTGAGATTAGTTTTCAATCGCTGCTGAAATTCGTTTGTGCTGGAATCTTCGCTACCGCGGCTTTGTCTCATGCCCAGAGCTACAGCGTCCTGCACACTTTCAGCGGTCCTCCTTCCGATGGGAGCGGCGCCGAAGCCGGACTTATCATGGATGGGCAGGGCAATCTCTACGGCACAACCGAGCTGGGCGGGAACGGTGTTTGCAATGGAGCCGGCTGCGGGACAGTTTTCAAGATGACACCGCAATCTGGCGGCACCTGGACGGAGCAGGTCATCCACAACTTTCAGGGAACAGATGGCGAATTCATCTATGCACCCGTCCTTCGGGATAGCCAGGGTAACCTCTACGGGACTGCCGGGGAGTGTTATCCAAATTCCCTGTGCGCCGGAACCATATTCAGGTTAACGCCCAGTTTGGGCGGCACCTGGACGGAGACGATTCTGCAGTCGTTTACCAATCCTCATTCTCAGGGAGCCGATCCCACAGGCGGACTTACGTTTGACTATGGCATGCTCGTGGGAACAACGTCTGGTGGCGGTATTGGGGGTTTCGGCAACGTGTTCGGCTTGTCCGGGCCCGGCTACTCGACCTATAGCGTGCTGTATCCTTTCACTGGATATTTGAACGCCACAGGCGACGGCGCTCCCATCTTTGAAACTCTGACCACCGATGCCGAGGGAAATTTGTACGGCACCACTACGGGTTTCTTCGCGCCTGCTGACGTTTTCAAGCTCAGCTTCAACAATGGCCAATGGACCAGGACAATTTTGCACCAATTCACAACGCGGGACGGCGGGTTGACTCCGTCGGGCGGTGTGGCAATCGACCGCGCGGGCAATCTGTACGGTACGACCTTCGACGGCGGAGCTTATAGCTACGGCGTTGCCTATAAGTTATCGCCAAATGCAGATGGCACGTGGACCTACACGGTGATCCATGCTTTCCAGGGGACACCCGACGGCGCCGATCCTTTTGCTGCACCCATCGTGGATAGGGATGGCAACGTTTACGGCACGACCTCCTTCGGTGGGGTCCATAATCTCGGCCGGGTCTTCAAACTCACGCAAACTCCGAACGGTCAGTGGGTCGAGACTGCCCTGTATGATTTTGAAAACCCGAACACAGGCGAGGAGCCCCAAACCGGTAGCTTGCTTCTGGATTCCGCGGGCAATCTCTACGGGACCGCACTGAATGGCACGCGGGGGTACGGCGTGGTGTTTGAGATTACGCCGTAGGAAGGCGTTCGGACCGGCGAGTGCCCGGTAGCGACATTTCCCTTGGCGTGGCTACTTTATAACCGCTATTTCACGACAATTCCGTTTCAATTCCGCTGGCGGCGCGCTCCCCATACGGTGTAAATTGCCGGAATCCGAGCGACTGTCATTCGCTCGGCAATTCACGAAAGGGCGCCCAAATGACGAACCCCAGCCATATGCCCGCCGTAAGTTTTCGCAGAAAGCTCTTCCGGTGCGCATTCCTGATGATCACTTTTCCCCTGGTGCTTGCGATCTTCACGACGCCGTCCGCACAGGCCCAAACCTTCACGGTCCTCCACAACTTCACTCGCGGGCAGGACGGCGCGAATCCCTGGGGCGGCCTGGCGATGGACGCTGCGGGAAATCTCTACGGCACGGCCACCCAAGGAGGCTCCAGCACGAACTGCCAGGGCGGATGCGGCACGGTGTTCAAGCTGACGCACGCCGGTTCGGGCTGGACGCTCTCGCCGCTGTACGAGTTTCAGAAGACGGACGGAGAGTATCCCGAAGGGCGCCTGATCTTCGGCCATGACGGCAGGCTCTATGGGACCACCGGCCAGGGCGGCATGGGATGCAGCAGCACCGGCTGCGGCATTGTTTTTGCGATGAGTCCGCCGGCCAGTTTCTGCCATTCCGTGCTCTGCTACTGGACGGAGAGTGTGCTGTATCAGTTTGCGGGAGGAACCGCTGACGGCAGCCGTCCCACCGGCGACACGGTCTTCGACGCCGCGGGAAATCTTTATGGCACCACCTACAACTCAGGCGCTGCGGACTTGGGCACAGCTTATGAGCTCAGCCGGTCAGGCGGCGGCTGGACGGAAACCGTCCTGCACAGCTTCAGCGGCAGCGATGGAGCGAATCCCTACTCCGGGCTTGCAATGGATGCCGCCGGCAACCTTTATGGCGCGACGAAAACCGGCGGCCCATATATGCCGGGCGGCGTGGTCTTCCAGTTGATCAACACCCAGGGGAGCTGGACGGAGAACGTGATCCACGATTTCAACGACACCGACGGAGATGAGCCCCTGGGCGGCCTGGTCCTCGACAGCAGCGGCAACGTCTACGGCACAACCAATCATGGTGGCCAGGGCGCCGGCGGCGGCGGCAAGGTATTTCAGCTGACGCCATCCGGCGGGAGTTGGATGATCAACCTGCTCTACAACTTTTCCGGAATCGCCGGGCCCTGGGCGGACCTCGCGATAGACAGCTCCGGAAATCTCTACGGCACCACGGTGCAGGACGGCGCCAATGGCTTCGGTTCGGTGTTCAAGCTGACGTTTTCCGGCGGCAGCTGGGTCTACACCGACCTGCATGACTTCAGCGGCTCGGACGGCGCGAATCCGCACGGCAACATCGTCATCGACCGGAACGGCAATCTCTACGGCACAGCCGCCGCCGGCGGAACGGGCAACGGCGTGGTGTGGGAGATCACGCCGTAAACAACGGTGTAGTGTCCGGTGGTCAGCGGTTCTTGGGAAAGAAGCCAGATACGCCGGCTTGCTACGCGGGAGCATGACCGGACAACCTTTCACCCGCCGCGATAAATTGCCGGAATCCGGGTAACAGCTTTCTCTCTAGTCGGTTCTCGCCTCGAGGGGCGAGATCGAACGATGTGCGGCACTGCTAAAACCCCTGAGAGGCTCACATGCGACACCGAGTTACGTTTGCTCTGGTTCTTTCCCTCTTCCTGAGCATCCGATTGGTAGCTCAGACTGGCTCAACGACGCATGGTCCAACGAATCCCGCACTCTATGAGCGGATCGTCGGCACGTGGCAGGACAATCGTTGTGGTACGACCATCAACTCTTTTCGCATAAGCCAATCGGGAAGCGTATTGAGTGTACAGCTTACGGCGCACCCAATCCGTGGTGATATCAGGACCTGCCGTATTAGCCTCGGTGAGCAGACACAGGTATCATTGCTTGACCCGGGTTTTGATGGCAAAGTTTTTTGGTTTTTTATTCCTGAAAACGGAGGTAGGCGAGAGCTTCGACTTCTGGTCACCGATAAGTCTATGGTTTTCGAGAGTGAAAGAGCGTCTGCGAACGCGGTGCAATATGTGAAGGCGGAATAGCCACTGCTTTATATGGACTGTCGGCGTGATTGTCGAATTAGCATGGCTCCCATGACAGTGCTGAAGAGACCGAGAGGCCACATGGCCACTCGAACGATCGGAATGATCGTAGTGAAGGGATCATTCGGTCCGTAGTTCCAATATCTCTCACCTAAGGTATACGAAAACGCGTTCATACCTAGGATAAACAAACCGAATACGAGAAGCATTATTCCGCCATATCTTGCGGATTTCGGATTGGAGTCCATCTTTCCCTCCTAAATGGGCGCAGGCATCTCCGTTGGATCGGTCAGAAGTCGACGACTAGCCGCAGTGAGCTGTGCAGTTCGCGTTGAGAGATTTTGGCAGCTCAAGAAAAATCCTCGCTTATCAAAGAAAGAGAATTAGACCTGAGAACCGGCATCCCGTTGTACGCACGCGATTGCTGGAGCCACTCACGGTCTCAACGCAAGGAGATCTGGCCGACAACGCCGTTGCCGGGGAGATCCACGATTCAGATTCTTCCAGCCGATCGCAATTTTTCGGGAAAATAGCACGATGTGGGGAGTGAGTCAACGAAATCGACGCCGGGATGCGGCAGGATTCGGTCGATAAGGATGTGAGAACGGAATCGTTACATGGGCATTGCGCGGTCACGAGCCCTCGCGTGGCCCTTTGACTTGATAATACCTACGGCTGGCTGCCGCCTGCATTGCTGGCGCTGGCTGGAGCTTCGGTCGAGGTGCTGCTCACCGCCGCCGCGCTGCCGTAAGGATCCATCTCGGTGGGTTCGTTCGCCTCCGACCAGGCGTTCTTCAGCTCATTGCGGCCGGAGTACTTGTCGTAGACAACGACATGCAGGACCGGCTGGCGCTCCTCGATAGGATCGACCATCCCCTGGGCCTGCAGCGGCAGCAGATAGTTGCGGACCCACTCGTACTGCTCGTAGTTCATCCCGCGCCGCGACATATCAAAGGTCACGCCGGTCAGGTGAGTGGAGGCCGTGTCGCCTACCTCGGGCGCCGCGAAGCGGTTCCAGCGCCGCAAGCGGTGCTGCTGCTCCACCGTGCGCACCAGGGAATTGATCTGTATCGGCACGTGGAACTGCTCGTAGTAGGCCTGGCTGAAATCCTGCAGGAAGTCCCGCGTCCACGGACGGCAGTAGCGGTGGGCGTCGGAGAGATCGGGCGCCAGCTTCAGCGCGTCGCTTTCGCTTACCGGCACCAGCTCCTGCGAAGCCTCGAAGCGAAGCAGTTCATATTCGTCGGCAATGCGCGGCAACTGCAGCCGGTCCAGCTCTTCGTTCTCGCGCACCAGCATGTCGTGCGAGCCGGGGAACATCGGCGTCCAGCGTCCCAGGCCCACCTGGTAGTGCCCGTGCTTCGAAGCAGCCGGGAAGGCGTAGCGCATCATGTAATGGCGGCTGTGATGGACGCGCGTGTGGCTTGCCGAGCGCGAAACCGCGAACAGCGGGGAGCTGCCAATCAGCGCCAGAGCGCACAATAGCAGCACATAGCCCAGACGGCGCTGCGAAAAAACGCTGGATTCAACTTTGCCCGGCGACCAGATATTTATGTATGGCAGCACTAATCTCTCTCTGTAGTGGAGCAGCTACAAAAGAATAAGAAATTGTACAACACCGGAATAGACACCCGGCAAGCCTTTCTGGGTTGCTCCGTTACCAAAGTGGGGACTGGGAAGCCGACTTCAGACATTACCGTGGTAGATCAATTCCGTGATGGTGAAGTCGTCGGTCAGCGGCGTGTCGCCGCGGAAGTTGGTGACCTCCTGCTCGATCGCCACCATGCCCTTGGAGCAACAGGCTTCCAGCCGCTCGCTGCCGAAGAATTCGCCATCGGCATCTTCGGCTTCGGTCACGCCGTCGGTGACCAGCAGCAGCCGATCGTCGGGTTTCATCTTTAACTTTGTGGCGGCAAAATCCACCATCGGTATCAGTCCCACGGGCAGATTGCCTTCCTCCAGCTTGGTGACCTTGCCATCGGTGACCAGCAGCGGCGGCACGTGGCCGCAGTTGATCAGCTCCAGCTCGCCATCGCGCGAAATCCGGGCAATCACCAACGTCGCATATTTCTGTCCCGCAACTTTGTCGCACAGGAAGCGGTTCACCGCCGCAATCATCTCGGGCAGGGAAGAGTCGCGCGCCAGTTGCGAGTACAGCATCCCCTGCAGGATGGAGGCGACCACCGCGGCCGAAACGCCTTTGCCGGAGACGTCGGCCACAATCAACGACAGCCCGCGCTCGGTGCATACCAGGTCGAAGAAGTCGCCGCCGATATCTTTGCAGGCATAGCTGACGGCGTTGACTTTCGCGTACGGCACGTCGGGGGCGGTCACTTTCATCAAGCGCTGCTGGATCTCGGCCGCGATCGCCAACTCCTGCCGGTAGCGCTTGGCCGAGTCTTCGGCTTGCACCAGCGAGGCGTTCTCCACCAGCGTGGCCGCGCCGTTGGCGATGGTGCGCAGGATGTCATGGCTGACCGACGAAAGCTTGCCCGAAAGGAAGTGGGCGTCAAGGTACAGCACGCCTTGCACATCCGAGGGCTCGCCGCTCTTGGTGTCGTCCTTAACTTTTTCCTGAATGACGGTGCGGCGCAGGGGAATACAGATGACGCTGTGCAGGTTGTGCGCCACCACGCTTTCGCGGCCGGCGAGCATGCCGGTTTCGTCGGTGTCGGTCACCAGGAATTCGGAGGCGCTCTTGGCGGCGTCGCGCAAGATGGACCGCGAGATGCCGCTGTCATCGCTGATGCTTTCCCCCTCTTTGCTGCGGCCGGCGGCCAGGCGCAGCTCGCCGTCGGGCTGGCGCAGGAAGACGAAGCCGCGCTCGGCGCGCGTCAGGCGCAAGGCAGCTTCAAGTAACGCATTCAGTACATCGTCTAAAACGCCGCTGGTGTTTAGCTTGCGTGCCGCTTCGAGAAACACATTGAGCATCTCCAAATCGGAGCCTGCTCCGCTCGCCGGCTTCCACGTCGAGAACTGGCTGAGGAACTGCTGCGCCGCGCTGGTGGGCGAGCGGTCGGGACTGAACAGCACGTGCGCCCCGCCCTGCACACCGAACTCGATGTGGTCGTTGCGGTTGAGCTTGCGGCGGTTGATGCGCTCGGCGTTGACGTAGGTGCCGTGCCGGCTGCCCTGGTCGACGATGTAAACGCCGTCGTTCTCGCGCACGAACTGCGCGTGCTCGCGCGAGACGCGCGGGTCGGCCATCACCAGGTCACGGTCCGTGCGCCGGCCGATGGTGAAGGGATAGTGATCGAGCACAAGCGTGCGCCGGTCGCTGCCCTCCACTACCACCAGCACTAGCGGATCGCTGGTGGAGGAGGTGTCAACTCTGCGCTGCCACATGCCGGTGGCGCCCATCAGAAACGTCTCCCGCGAGCCTTTGCCGGCCCGCTACAGGTTCATCGAGACTAGCTGCTGTGCATAAACTATAGTTGAATCGGCTGGGGGTATCCACTGGATAACCCGATTTTGCCGGGTTCCATGCGTAGATCGGCAACGGGGCGAGGCCGTTCGCGCAGTTTCGCAGTAGACTGTTTGCCCAAGCCACCCCCGCGGCGGTCGTGCCGGGGACCTTAAAGGAGATCCGTTTGAAGACCTGGATTCGCGCTGTGACTCTCTCCGCTTTCGCACTGCTGCCGCTGCTGCTGATGGCGCAATCGGCCCCACAATTGACTCCGTTTTCCGCCGACATGCAACTCAGTTCGCAGCGCGGGGGCCGTCCCGCTCACGACGTTGCAGGCAAGATGTACGTCAGCCAGAAGCACATGCGCATGGACCTGCAGGAGCCCAACCTGCACAGCGGCGCCATCATCATCACCAACTTCGCCACCCAGACCACCGACACGCTGATTCCTGACCAGCATATGTACATGGAATTCAGTGCCGACCAGGCTGCGGCGCGCCGGCCCGGCATGGGCCCGAGCATCAAGCCCCTGAAGGACCCGTCGAATCCTTGCGCCGGTGACCCGGGCTCAAGCTGCAAGAAGGTGGGCGTGGAAGACGTTAACGGCCGCTCGTGCGATCACTGGCAGATCACCGACAGCCAAGGCAAGGTGTCGAACGTGTGGGTCGATCAGAAACTGCATTTCCCCATCAAGTCGGTCACCAGCGACACCTCATGGCAATTGAGCAACATTAAGGAAGGCGAGCCGGAAGCCAGCCTCTTCGAGATACCCTCCGGCTATCAAAAGATGGACCTGGGCCAGATGATGGGCGGCCGCCCGCCGCAGCAATAAGCGCCTGCCGGCGGCAGTTGCCGGAATTTCCGCAGAGACGCAGTTGCCTCCCGGCCCCTGCGTCTTCCCGCGTTGCTGCTGGAATTCGGGTAGTGGCTAGATGTGAATCGTGTTCATCGGAAACCGGGTGGCGCACGCCTCAGGCGTGCATTGCGACTCCATTAAAGCTTCCGGCTGTAGCCGCTGGGGTAAAGGTTTACGTCAGGTGCTAAAGCGCGTGCCTATTTAGTGTGCGGGGTATGGGTCAGTTTGAAATCCAGGCGGTGGAAGGGCACGGCTTCAGCCGTGCCGAAAGGGACGACGACGGAACTGGGCTTTAGCCCCGGGCGCCGCGGCTAAAGCCGCCCTCGATGGCCCATGGTTTCGCCGGACTGAAGCCCGGCTCTTCCACCGCTACAAATTCCAAACTGCCCAACTGTCAAATTGGTGAATCGCTTGCAAAGACGCATATAATAGCGGAACGCTCCCACAAGTGAGCTTCGCCCCGGCCCTGCGGCGGCGCTCCCGGTTTCCCAGAACCTGCACAGATGTTGCCGGCACGACCCTCAATTCGCGACAAGAACAAGCGCAATCGCACTCCCGCGCTGGTCGCCCTCTCCATCTGCATCTTCTTCCTATTTACCGTCATCTTCGCGCAGGCCACCTTCAAGCTCACGTTCCTGCAGCCCGATACCAGCGAAGAAACCATCATCTTTGCCGCCGTCTCGGCGTTGATCTTTCTGCTGTTCATCGCCCTGACTTTCGTGCTCATTCGCACGCTGCTCAGGATCTACGCCGAGCGCAAGAGCGGCGGGCTGGGCTCGAAGTTCAGCAGCCACATGGTGCTGGGCGCGCTGTTGCTGTCGCTGGGACCGGTCATCTTCCTCTTCCTGTTTTCTTATGGACTGCTCAACCGCTCGCTGGAGAAATGGTTCTCCCGGCCCGCCGAGGACGTGCAGTATCACACCAACCAGATCACATCGCTGCTGACCGAATATGCCGCCGCCAACGCGCAGGATGAGGCAGCACGGCTGGCGGCAACGCCGGATGCGCAAAAGTCATTCCATACGGGCAATTTCACCTCGATGATGGAAGAGTTCCGCCGCAGCGAGGTTACGCTGCAGGGAGGTTTCGCCTTCGCGATCGTCGACGATCGGGCCGAAGCCAGCTTCCACTCGCCTGAGGCCTGGCCCCTGATGCGCCGCTATCTGCCGCCGTCGGCAGCCACCGGCCCTCCCCGGACCTTCACCGTGCTTGGCCAAACCTATGTTCTGGGACGCGCTCCCGCCGCCGACCACGGACAGATTCTGGTGGCCATGCCGCTGCCGGCCAACTACTCGGCTACCCTGCAGGACATCGAGCGCAGCCAGCGCGAGTACGGTGAGTTGCGGCTGCAGCGCCGCCGGCTGCGCCGCACCTATCTTGGCTATCTACTCTTCCTGACCGTAGGCGTGCTCTTCGCCTCCACCTGGCTGGCGTTGTTTCTCTCGCGGATGGTCACACGGCCGCTGGTGGCTTTGGCCGAGGCGACGCAGGAGATCTCGCGCGGCCGGCTCGATACCCGCGTCGATGTAAAAGCAGGCAGCGAAATTGGACAGCTGGTGCAGTCCTTCAACCGCATGGCCGCCGACCTCGAGGCCAGCCGCAATCGCCTGGAAGCTTCCGGGCGCGAGCTCGCCGACATCAACAGCCAGCTGGAGCAGCGCACCCGGCACATCGAAACCATCCTGGAGAGCGTTCCTTCCGCGGTGCTGTCGCTCGACGCTTCCCGGCAGATCGTGCGTTCCAACGCCGCGGTGCTGCGCCTGCTGCATCTCGATCACGAGCCCGGCGTCGCTCTTCACACCT
The DNA here is from genome assembly GCA_035651035.1 of Terriglobales bacterium. GTDB lineage: Bacteria > Acidobacteriota > Terriglobia > Terriglobales > Acidobacteriaceae > Bog-257. Next base: position 2,830 of record DASRGM010000082.1, on the reverse strand, counting down.
TGCACGATATCTTTCCGCCCGACGCTGTCGCCGACCTGCATCACATGTTGCGCAAGTCCGATCGCATGGGCAGCGTCACCAGCCAGATGGAGTTCTCGACCTCGCGCGTGAAGCTGAACGTCGCGGTCACGGTGGCATCGCTCGACGCTCCCATGGCTGCTGGCGGCAATGGCGGGAGGCGCGCCGGCTACGTCGTGGTGCTGGAGGACCTCACCGACATCCTGCGCGCGCAGAAGCAGACGGCCTGGCGCGAGGTGGCCCGCCGCATCGCCCACGAAATCAAGAACCCGCTCACTCCACTGTCGCTGTCCGCCGAGCGCATCAGCCGTCATCTCGATCGCGGCAGCACGCCGGATGCGACCTCGTTGAGCGCCATCCGGCAGTGCGCGGCTACCATCGGTCTGTCAGTCGAAACCGTACGAAAGCTGGTGGACGAGTTCTCCACCCTGGCGCGCTTCCCGGCCTCCAGGCCCCAACCCTCCGACATCAACGCCATTGTCAACGAAGCGCTGCTGCTGTTTGACGGAAGGCTCGACGGCATTCGCCTTCAAAGACGGCTGGCCACATCCCTGCCACCGGTGCAGGCCGATCCGGAAGCCATCAAACGTGCGGTCGCCAACCTGGTGGACAACGCCGCCGAGGCGCTCGACGACTCGCTGCTCAAGGAGATCACCATCTCCACCTCCCTGATGGAAGAACGCGATACGGTGGAGATCATCGTCGCCGATACGGGCCACGGCGTCACCCCCGAGACCAAGGAGAAGCTCTTCCTGCCTTACTTCTCGACTAAAGGTCGCGGAACGGGACTCGGCCTGGCCATCGTCGGCCGCATCATCGAAGACCATCGCGGCAACATCCGAGTCGAGGAGAATCGCCCCGTCGGTACGCGCTTCGTCATCGAGCTGCCGGTTGCCCAGGAAGTGCGGGTGGAAACCGCGTCGGCCGTCTAGCGGTCCTACTGCCTCGCGTCAGTGGTCACCATCCCTTACCTCTCGTGCCTCGTGTCAGCCAGTCACTGTTCCTACTGCCACTCGTACCGCGTGTTGTCCAGTCACAGCACGAGTTAGAAGATTGTCATCACGAGCGAAGGGAGGGATCTGTTTTCCGTGACTCGGAAGGACAGCAGATCCCTCGCTGTCGCTCGTGATGACAATCGTCTGCTCCCGGCAGTTCTTCTATCTCAATGTTTTTCCGCAGCCGCGAGGGCCCGTCAATGACTGACCGCACGCAGCTTCGGAAGTTACAATAGCCATACATGAAGTTCCGCCTTCAGCTCTGGCCAACATGCCTTCTGTTCTTGCTCGCTCTGTCGCTCTTCGGCTGCAATCGACAATCCTCTAGCCCAGCGACAGCTTCCGCGGAGGCGGCGGCAACACCGGCGCCCGCAGTTGCCGCGGCAAGCGTTGTGCCGGAAATCCCGGCTGCGTCACAGCCTGCCAACAACCTTCCCAAGCCCGACGTTAACGGTAATCATGTCATGCAGTACGTGAAGGACGTCGTCGCCTTCGGGCCGCGTCCGCCGGGCAGCACCGCGCACCTCAAGCTGGAGCAGTTCATTTTGTCGAAGCTGAAGGGCGTCGACGTGGAGCAGGACCGCTTCACGGCGCAGACGCCGGTGGGCAAGTTTCCCATCAACAACATCATTGCCAAGTTTCCCGGCAAGAAGGACGGCATCATCGTCGTAGCCGGCCACTATGACACGCTGTATTCGCAGTCGAAAAACTTCGTCGGCGCCAACGACGCCGGCTCCTCAACCGCGCTGCTGCTGGAGCTGGCCGACCAGCTTCGCGGCAAGCAACTCGACGGCTACAGCATTTGGCTTCTATGGACCGACGGCGAAGAGGCTTTCGTAAACTGGTTTACCAATAACGATAACGACTACGGCAGCCGGCACCTCGCGCAGAGGTGGCAGCAGGACGGCACGGCGAAGAAGATCAAGGCCTTCATCCTTGTCGACATGATCGGCGATGCCGACCTCGACATTCTCAAGGACATGAATTCCACTCCCTGGCTTAGCGACCTGGTCTATCGGGCGGCAAGCGACCTCGGGTACCAGTCTCATTTTTACAAGCTTCAGAACCGCATCGACGACGATCACATCCCATTCGCCAACGTGGGTATACCGGTGGTGGACCTCATCGACTTCACCTACGGCTACAACAACGTCTTCTGGCATACCCCGCAGGACACGGTTGACAAGCTTAGCCCGCAGTCGCTCGCCATCACCACCGACGTAGTGCTGGAGACCATACGGCTGCTGGACGCGCGATAGCCCGAAAGACGGCACAATCCTGGCCCAGCGCGTGAGAGCCGGGAAATCATGTGCAATCGAATCCGAGTCCCCCAGCGACGTCAGATGCGCGAACCGACGAGCGCGCCCTCAACAACCGACGAGCCTGCAAGTGCCTCCGTCACATTTCGGCGTGACGTCCTCGGGGCATGAAGCTCGTGGCTCGCAGTCGTGGCTGTTTATAATCCCACCCATGAATCTCGAACAGAAACTGGCGGAGCTGAAGCGCCGCGACACGCTGGCCGAGGCCGGCGGCGGGGAAGAGCGCCGCGCCCGCATGCACAAAGAAGGCAAGATGTCGGCACGCGAGCGCATCGAGTTCCTGCTCGACGAAGGCTCCTTCGAGGAGACCGACAAGCTGGTCATGCACCGCTGCAGCGACTTCGGCATGGACGAGCAGCGCTATTACGGCGACGGCTTTCTTACCGGCTATGGCCGCATCGAGGGCCGGCTGGTCTTCGTCTTTGCCCAGGACTTCACCGTCTTCGGGGGCTCGCTCTCGGAAGCCAACGCCGCCAAGATTTGCAAGATCATGGATCT
>DASRGM010000081.1:0-15903 GCA_035651035.1 Terriglobales bacterium | reverse complement strand
CCACGCAGTCTTATACGAACCTTTGTGCAAGCCCCAAATTGTGCGCTTCAACTGATGGGCGCTCATTCCCTTCTTGGCTTCGCAGAGCAGCAGAGTCGCGAGGAACCAAGTATTCAACGGCAGATGGGAGTCGTTAAGGATTGTGCCAGCAGTGACAGAGAACTGGTAATCACACTCGGCGCACCACAGCAGTTTCGTGTTGGTGCTCAGGCGCACAACCTTTTGCGTCTTGCAGCGCGGGCACTCTGGGCCGTTCGGCCAGCGCAGGCGTTCAAGAAGCTCACGGCACTTTTCATCGGTAGCGAAATGCTCCGTAATTTCAGGGAGAGTCATCGTGCGTACTCCGTCTGAGAAAGAGAAGAAAGAAGCACTTCAACGGGTGCCGACGCGGAAACTTTTGGCGAGCATAAAACGCGACCTGCGAAAGCAGTTGCAGGCGTCCGCAGATCGTCCGAAACCCAAGAAGAAGTGAGACTTAGCTTCATGCAAGACCAGAGTACGGCAGAGCTGTACTTTTGTAAAGTGAATAATCATGACTTCAGTCGTGCCGAAGAAGTCCTGAACTTTTCTTCCGAGCCGACTTTCAGTCGGCGACACGCCTCTCGGCCCCGCAGACGCACCGGGCCAAAGCCCAAAGGTCCGTTGCACGTCTTGGCACGACTGAAAATCGCGCCCTCTTATTCACGACTGAGCATCGCGCCCTGTATCAAAGTGATTTGATAACCGCACACCGCTGCTACCTGAATCTTGCCAGATACCACAGCCACACAACCTGGCCGAAGAAAATTGTGGCCAGGGCACAGGCGCCAAGGAAGACTCCGAACGGCAGCTCCCGCTGCAGGAATGGTGCCTCGTCAACGGTGACGTCAGCGTCCGCTTGGGAACCTTGCACCTCGGCGGCCGCTTGTATCGAAGCGCGCTCAGCATCGCCCGCGGGCGGAGCGGAGGCGCCCATTGCGGCCGCTCGACTGGATGCCGTCCGGCCGCGATCGCGAGCCAGCACCTCATCGTCCCGCACACTGTTGGCATGCGCCTCGGCGGGCTGCGCCGCCTTCCGGCGCGGTCGAAAGGCTTCGCGCACCGCCAGCATGACGACATAAAGCAACGTGACGATGGGCCCGGCAATGAGCACCAGCAGATTGAGTTTCAGTCCCAGGAAGGCGCCTGTCATCGCGATGAGCGCGATGTCTCCGAAGCCGAGGCCATGACGTTTGCGAGCCAGATAGTACAGCGCCCAGGAAAAATAGAAGAAGCAGGCCCCCACCAGGGCTCCGATAAAGCCATCGAGCAGCGCAAGCCCGCGGACGTTTTCCAAGTGCCTGTGAAACAGCAGCAGCAGAAGCCAGGTACCGGACGAATCTCCCGGCACCAGCCACGAAAACACCAGCCCAATGACGATGCCCGGGTAGGTGAACTCATGCGGGAGGAGCCCGGTTTCGGCATCCATAAAAATTAGCCCGACAAGCAGAAAGCCGAAAATGCAAAACTTCACCGTCACCCAAGTGGGACCAAACCACGCATAGCAGGCGGCGAAGACAATCGCCGTCAACAGCTCCACGGCGGGATAACGGTAGGGGATGAGCTCGCGGCAATCGCGGCAGCGGCCGTGCAGCAGCAGGAAACTGAGCACGGGAACGTTGTCGCGCCAGCGGACCGGCCTGCCGCAGGCTCGGCAGTGCGAGCCCGGCCGAAGCACCGATTCGTCGCGGGGAATGCGCGTGATGCAGACGTTCAGGAAGCTGCCGAAGGCCAGGCCGGCAACGAACAGCGCGCATTCGAAGAAAGTGTTCAAGGGATTATTGGCTGTAAGGAAATAGTGTAACTGGCTGGAACAAGCAATCAGCAATCGGCATTCGGCCGCTGGCGAGCCTGCCAGAAAAATCACTCGTTGCTGGTCCGTAGGGCTGGCGCACTACGCCCGCTAATTGCGTCCGTCGCCGCAATTCAACCGAAACGCCGCAAGTGCCGATTGCCGATCGCTGACTGCCGAGTGCCGATTCCTAGGGCTGGTTAAACGACAACAAATCGCCGTTGAGCACCGCGCCACAGGCCTGATCGGACGGCATCTCTCCCACCCAATTGATTCGCGTGCGGTTGACCAGCCGCACCTCAGGCGGAAGCTTTTCCCAGCCGGCGCCGTTTTCCTGCCGCACCGAGACCCCGTAGCAGGCCACACCGGGATCGTCCTCGCGCTCTTTCCACTCGAACAGCGCGGCTTCCAGATCGTCGGAGAGCGACTCATTGGGGCGCAGGCACAGGATCCATTCGTGAACGGCGTCCATGGCATAGGCGCCGGAGGTAACGCCCGGAATGGCTTTCTTGAAGTTGGCGCCGTGCTCGCGCGCGATCCGCTCGGTGTCGTCCTCCGACTCCTGGTCGATAATCAGTACCTCGTCGCAAGGGCGAAGCGAATCCAGGGCGCGGCCAAGCCGCAGCGCGTCATTATGGGTATGCAGTAGAGCGGTGATTTTCGGCATGCGGTAGAGATGATCCCGCATAGTTGGATGCAGGTTTAGTGAAAAAAAGGCGCAGCCGGTAAAAGCTGCGCCTAGGGAAAGTTGTGGAATGCCGAGCGGCTCAGGACAGCGGGGAACGCCCGGAATTGCGGTTGTTGGTGCCCTGAGGTGTCACGACCAGCGAGTTGATGGTCTGGAAGTTCAGCACGGCTTCCGCGCCCAGCTTGATCTGCTCGCCCTTTTTAGCTGCGGCCACACCGGTTCCGGCGCCCGCTCCGCTGGCTGCGCCGATGGCCGCGCCCTTGCCGCCGCCGATCAGGCCTCCCAGCACAGCGCCCGCCACCGTGCCTACGCCAACCTTGGTCGCCGTGCTTTTGCCCTCACCCTTACCGGAACGCGTCCACTGGTTGGTCTGCAGGTTATACGTTCTGCCATTCACGCTTAGCGAGGTCAGCTCCAGCGTCAGCAAGGACTGACCGGCGAAGCGTCCGGCGCTCTGCACGTTGACCACGCGTCCGACCACATCGGCGCCGGAGGGAATCACGGTTTCTCCGTCAATCACGATCGGCGCGCTCAACGAGCCGTGGAAGGTGTCGCCTACCTGGTTGCGCTCCGAGTCGAGCGGATCGTTCAGCCGCACCGAGAGCTGCGTTCCGGCGGGCACGGTCACCTTCAACGGCGGAGGCGGAGGTGGAGGCGGTTGCGGCGGAGCCACGGGCGCCGGCTGTTCCGGCTGCTCCGGAACTACCGGAGGAGTAACCTGCGCGACGCCGTCGTTGGCCTCATCAGATTCCGCCCGATGACGGCGGTGACGATTGCTGGCCTGCTCCTCGGCTTTCTTGCGGCGCGGTGAAGGGTTCTCCGCCCGCGGCGGTGGAGCAACCTTTGCAGGCGCCGGCTCGGCAGGCGGAGGCGCAACCTGCGCCTGCTGCACCTGCAAGTTGTTGATCACGGTCTTCACGCCTTCGATAGAGCCTGCATCATTGGCCGCCGCAATCCTTTCGGCGTCGCTGCTGATATTTCCGCTAAGCGTGACTACGCCGCCGGTCGACTGCACTGTGATGGTGCGGCTCTGTACAGCGGCATCGCTGTAGATCTTGTTTTGTACGTCGCTGGCAACTTGCGCGTCGCTGCGCGCCGGGGAGGTACGATTGCATCCGGCAAGGATGGCCAGGCCCAGGGATGCGATCAGAACCAGGTACAGAATGCGGTTGGTCTTCATTGCTACTCCTGCGTAGGTCACTACCCTAATGATAAACACGGGATGAGGGAAGTTGTCGCTGCCCTGGGACGAGGAACAGCAGACCGGGGCGCTAACCAATGTGGTGCCCGGGCAAGCCCCTTGGCGCTGGTGCCGGAAAGCCGACTCGCTGGATCGCGATCCATGAATCGGCAACCGGGAAGGCTGAGACGTGGTTCGGCGGTTTCGTTCTAGCTTGGCGGCTCTGCCAGCCGATTGTTGATCGCGAACAGCGCCAGCTCCAGCCGGCTGGCGACCCCTACTTTGTCGAAGATATTGGTCAGATGATGCTTGACCGTGTCCTCGCTCAGCGAGAAGCGGCGGGCGATTTCCTTGTTGCTAAGGCCGGCTACGATGGTGGTCAGGATGTCCATCTCGCGCTTGGTAAGCCCGTAGTTGCGCGGCGGCTTTTCGCCCGAGGGATTAGTGCGCAGGAACTCGACAATGTCGCCCACCGCCTCGCGGCCTATCCAGTACTGCCCCGCCATCACGGTGCGAATGGCCTTCATCAGCAACTGCGTCGCGGCCTCTTTCATGACGACGCCGCGTGCGCCCAGCTGCAACGCCTGCACAATCTCCAGCCGCTCCACCGCCGCCGTCAGCACAATGATCTTGGTATGCAGCTGGTTGCCGTCTACCGAGAGATCGCGCAGCACGTCCATACCGGGAACGCGCGGCATCGCCAGATCCAGCAGCAGGATGTCCGGACCGAGTTCGCGCACATGGCTGACCGCGTCGGCGCCGTCGGCGGCCTCGGCCACAACCTGCAGCTCCGGCTCCGCCTCCAGCAGCCGGCGCAATCCATCGCGAAAGATGGTGTGATCGTCGGCGATCACGATGCGCACTGTTGTTGTCGACTCCGCTTTATCCATAGGATTCGAATCCTTTCTGTGGAACGGTTATTTCCAATCGCGATCCCTGGCCCGGAGTCGATTCGATTACCATATCGCCCCCAACTGCCCGTACTCGCTCCTTGATGACCGCCGGTCCGCGGCGAATGCCGTCAAGCTGCGACATGTTGAGACGCCCGGTGAAGGGAAATCCCTTGCCGTCGTCGTTGATCACCAGCTTCCATGAGCCGTTCTGCGCGCCGAAGCGCACCACGGCCGATTGCGCCTGACTGTGCTTGCGGATGTTCACCAGGCCTTCCTGGACCACTCGAACCAATTCACTGCAGGTGGCCGCCGGGAGGGTGACTTCCTCCATTTCGGAGATGAAGCGCACAGCGATGCCGGTGTCTCTGCAGAAACGTTCCACCAGTCCGGCGATAAAGTCAAGGAATTGATGCGGGCCGATATCGACCGGGCGCATGCTCTGCATCAGCTCGCGCAGGTTCAGCACCTCGCGGCGCAGCAGACCCTGGATGCGGTCCAGCTCCGCCGAAGCGTCGCCATTCGAGTTGCGCCGCAACACGTCCACCTGCATCTCGATTCCGATCAGCGCCTGGATCGCCCCATCATGCAATTCGCGGGCTACGCGGGCCCGCTCGCTGGCCTCTGCCCGCGAGCGATAGGCGCGGAACAGGTACACCGAATACAGCGCCGGCGCGATCTGGTGCATGACCCCCTGGGCGAAGCGCAATTCATGTTCACGGTCCGGCCCCAGCCTGACATTCAGCAAGACCATCCGCCCGGTCCAGTCCCGGCCCATCTCGTGGCCCACCACCAGCACCGAGTCGGCTTCCGGCACCGGCATGTCATAGTGCTTCAGCTGACTGCGGTCCAGCCGCCGGCCCTCCTCGTCCAGGGCAATGATGGAGCTGCCCCCGTGGGTGCGCCGCATGAAGAAAGTATGCGGATAGGCCGACAGAAGCTCGCACCAGCGGTCCGAGGGCGAAATTTCTTTCATGCGGATTGCGGGAGCATCCAGCGACGGAATCTCCCACTTGAAGGTCCGGCCGTTGGTGCCCTGGCCCACCACCTCGAAGACCGATTCGCTGCGGAAGACCTGCGCGAACTCCAGCAGAACATCCTGCAATACTGCCGAGAAGCGGTTGCCGACCTGCGCCTTGCTCAGCAGATCGTTAGCCATCGAGATCTCCGCCCCCATCTCCTTGTCCGTCTCAGCAAGGCATCCCAGCAAGGTTGCGGAGATCACCAGGAACCCGCAGCGCAGCAACAAACGCGACGGCTCAATTGGAGCGAAGACCCAGCGGGGCAGGATGTTCAGGCCGTGCGCGACCATGACTGCCTGGAACAGCAGGGCCGCCGCACTGATCATTCCTGTCGCCAGCGTCTCAAGAAAACCCCAACGAAACGCCGAGGCGATGATGGCAAACAGAAAGATGATGAAGTAGAAGCTGTTCTGCGTCTCTACCGAGAAACAGATCACGGCCGGCCAGCCGATATCGAGAACCTGCGCCCACACGGCAAAATTGGCGCCCGGCTCGCGGTCTGACCAGCGTATCTGAATCCACAACAGAAGCAGCAGGCTCGAGCCCACGTACGCCAGCAGCAGCGACAATCCGAGCTGGTATCGCGCCGGCGTGTCGCCCAGACGAAACACCCAGGCGGCAAGCGACATGAGCGCCAGACAAAGGCGAGATAAGGCCAGAACGTGCTCCACTTTTGCGTCCTCGTAGTGCTGTCCGGCAGTCACTCTGCCGTGACAGTGATATGGGAGCGTGCAACGCTCTTCCTGTAGGCTCTTTAATTGGCACGATTATTACACGTAGGGGCCATATGGCAAGCCCCTTCTCAAGCATCCCACGCCGAAACGGGAACGATTGCGCACCTTCGCTGCCTAAAGTCGCCAGCCGAAAATCACCCCGAAAAGTGACCGGCCTCACTGCCTCTCGGTTACCGGCGAGGTACTTTGGACTTGAGTCAGAGCACGTTTGGGCGCAGGATTGAGGTAGCCAGAGTGGCTGCGGGACTTGTGGCTCGCCGGTGGCCGCCGCCGCTGGCACGCTCCACCGGTGTGCGCGCTTTGCCCTGAGCTCTTGCTTCAAGGAGTTTTGGTATGAATCGCAAGTGCTGGTCGAAATTCTTAGCGGTTGTGTTTGCCCTGTTGATGGCCACAGCGGCCACGGCTGGAACGCAAAAATCCGCGAACACGGGACCCAAGTACGACTCCGCCAATGAAGTCAAAATCAAAGGCGTGATCGACGATATCCGCGAAGTGCCCGGCGACTATGAAGGCACGCATCTGGTGGTGAAGACTGACACCGGCACGGTTCTGGTGCATGTCGCGCCCGCAGATTTTCTGAAGGAAATCGATACTTCTTTCAAGAAGGGCGACGAGGTAGAGGTGGTGGGATGCAAGGCCCCTGATGCCACCGAGCCGGAGATCCTGGCGCGCGAAATCACCGTGGGCACCAACACCACAACCCTGCGCGACGATAAAGGCGTGCCCGTGTGGGCAGGCTGGAAGCCGGTAAAGGCTGCGGGAAACTAGCCGGTAGTAAGAACAATCATCTCTCAACCCGCTCGAACTCGCCTGTCGAGGCGTTTACGGCGATTCGCAGCTTCGCTTTGTCTACATCCTCGCCGTAGATCACGTGCCAGATGAGCTGGTTCTTGCTGGCGTCCCAATCGAGTATGAAGAACACCGGCTGCTGCGGATTGGCCTTGGTCAGCTTGCTGCCGCCATGCTGCTCGGCAAGCTGGTAGGCCTTATCGCTGTCCACCTTCACAAAGCCGGCGTCAAAAGGATGGGTGGAGGTGTTGGCCGGGCTCCAGGTATCTTCTGCCGAGAAGGTGATGCCCGGCTCGGGCGCGTCCGGCCCGACCAGTCCCGACCACATGAACATCTTCATCATGCGGCGCCCCGGCGAGGCGAACGAGGCGCGCCACAGTCCCGCTTTGCCTTCGCTCACCGGAGCGCCGGCGGTGAATTGCGATTGCAGCCGAAACGGCTGCGCGTCGGGCGCCCAGTTATGCGCTGAAAGAAACATCTTCTGGAACGCCTCCCGTCCGGTCTGATATTCCGCCTGTTTGGGAGCGGGCTTCGCGGCCGACGTTGATGATGAGGACGATGACGGCGCCGGCTGGTTCGACGAGCACGCCGCCAGCAACAACACGGCGGCGAAGCAAACAATCGCTGACTTTCTCATTCGCTGGGTTCCTCGAATTACCGCAATGTTAATGGAAGCCGCCGGTCGTGCTGGGGATGCCGTGAGTGCTGCCAATCAGGACCGGTCTGACCCGGATAGAGGTCCTTCGACTCCGGCGGCAAAAGCGCCGCCTCCGCTCAGGATGACACCTAACAAAAAGCGGGCTGCAGCTGTCGTTACTAGTTGCTAATCGCTAATCGCTCGTCGCTACCTCGCCAGAAACGCCACGCCTCCCGCGACGAAACATGCTGCCAGCCAGCGCCGGCCATCGACCTGCTCCTTGAGAAAAATGCGTGCCGCCGCCGCATTGCCGATGAAGGTAAGCGACGCCGAGGCGGGTCCTACCACGCTCACCTGGCCCCAGGAGAGCGTGATCAGCAGGCTGAAAAATGCCAGCGCCATGAACAGCAGCCCCAGCAGAAACCAGCCGTTGGAGGCGACGTGGCGCACAACATACCCCAGCCCACGGGCCGCGCGCATGTCGCCCAGATCGCCCAACTGCTTCATGGCGTGCGACTGCATCACGTCACCTGCAGTGGCCGTGACGACAATGGCGGCGATGCCGGCCCAAACGTAGCCGTGGCTCATGATTCGCTCCTGCTGCCGCGGCGCAAGTCAAACTCCCGCGGCGGGCGATGACCGTGCCTGGCTGGATGTCCTCCCGAGGTGCGCGATGGGCCGCTGGCTACCACGCCGACGCCGACCGTGATCAATGCAATTCCCAGCCAGTGGGACGGGGTGACGCTTTCGTGTAGGAACATTTTGCCCAGGGCAGCCATGATGACGTAGCTGAGCGCAGTCGCCGGCGTCACGTACGTCAGGTCCGCCCAGGAGAGTGCGGTGAGATAGCTGGAGAAAAACAGAATGAGCAGCACAATGCCGCCGATGATCCACGGGTTCAGCAGCGCCGTGAAGAGCGATCGCCAGTTCGCCGAGGAGACGGCGCCGAAGTCGCGCATGCCGCGGGCCAGGAAGACATCGCCGCACGAGGCGAAAATGGCCACAGCGAGCAGGACCAGGTATTTGCGAGCGGTCAAATATGTCCTCTGGTCGCCAGTGGGTCAGTTTGAAAATCTGAGCGGTGGAAGGGCACGGCTTCAGCCGTGCCGAACCGACGACGACGGAACGGGCTTTAGCCCCGGTTGCCGCAGCTAAGCCGCCGTCATAGTCCATGGTTTCGCCGGACTGAAGTCCGGCGCTACCACCGCCAAAAATCCCAAACTGCACCACTGCCCTCTGGTCTGGAGTCCCGCCACTTGCGGGATGGAGCAGGCTTTCAAGAGCTCGCGTCGGATCGAGTGCCCTGAAGACAGCTTTAGCCGCTGAGGCGCGCCCTGCCGATAATCTCGGCGGCTAAAGCCCAAAGATCGAAACGTCTGTCCACGTACGCCTGCAGGCGTACTCCACCGTTGCAAGAAAACAACGCAATCGCTGGATTACGCGCTTACCGGCGCGGGCTTCTCCGATTCCGGCTTTCGGCCGCCCTTGCTTGATGGAGGAGGACTGTTGCGGGCCTCCTTCACTGCGCGATTACGGGAGGCGCGCAGCTTCATGAACGACTTCGCCTCGCGGTACAGCCGCTTGCGTTCGGTCGAGTCGAACGCAGCCTTTCTCACAATGCGGAAGATCGCCTTGGGACGGAAGTAGTATTCGTCGTAGAAGCGGTGCACCATCTCCAGGATGTAGTCGCGCGAGATTCCGGGGTACTCGATCATCGCAACCTGGTGCCCCATATCGTCGACCATCTGCGAGCCTTCGTTCATCAGAAAGCCATTGGCCTTGGCGAAGTCGTACAGCTCCGTGCCCGGATAAGCGTGCGCCAGCGACACCTGAATGGTTTCGACGTCAAGCTCTTTGGCGAAGTCGATGGTCTTGCGGATCGTCTCCTTCGTCTCGCCGGGCAGCCCGAGAATAAAGTCGCCATGGATGACCAGTCCGAGCTTCTTGCAGTCGCGCGTGAAATCGCGAGCGCGCTCGATGGTCGCGCCCTTCTTGATGTTCTTCAGGATCTGCTGCTCGCCCGACTCGTAGCCGACGATCAGCAGCCGGCAGCCCGCGTCTTTCATTGCCTTCAGGGTCTCGAAGTCGGTGGTGACGCGCGAGGTGCACGACCAGGTGAGGCCCAGCGGCTTCAGCTTCGAGCACAGCTCGATGGTGCGCGCTTTCTGAATGTTGAAGGTGTCGTCGTCAAAGAAGAATTCCTTCACCCAGGGCCAGTATTCCTTGGCCTTCGCCATCTCCTGCGCCACCCGGTCGGAGGAGCGCTTGCGCCAGGGATGTCCGCTCAGCGTCTGCGGCCACAGGCAGAAGGTGCACTGTGCCGGGCAGCCGCGCGTGGTGTAGAGCGAGACGAACGGATACAACAGGAACGGCACGTTATAGCGGCGAGGATCGAGATCGCGTTTGTAGACGTCGACCACGTCCGGCATAGCGTCGAGATCGGCTACCGCAGGCCGGTCGGCATTGTGCACCACGCGCCCGTCGCGCCCGCGATAGGAGATACCGAGAATCTCGCTCAGCGGCTTGCCGTTAGCGTACTCGACGACGGCATAGTCGAACTCGCGCCGCGCAACGAAATCGATGGCCGCGCCTTCTTTCAGCGAGGGCTCCGGCAGCGTGGAGACGTGCGGGCCAACAAAGGCGATCTTCAGATTCGGGTTGGCCGCCTTCATCGCAGCCGCCAGCTTGATGTCTCCCTGAAATCCCGGCGTGCTGGTAAACAGCACCAGGAAATCGTACTGCTTGCCGATTTCGATGGTCTGCTGCGCGTTGATCTTGTGCGGCGATGCGTCGAGAAGCCGCGAGCCCTCCAGCATGCCCGCCGGATAGGCCAGCCATACCGGGTACCAATAGGACTCGATCTCGCGCGTCGCCGGCCAGCGCGAGCTCGCGCCACCATCGTAATTTTCAAAAGAGGGGGGATTCAGGAAAAGCGTTCTCAAAGGCATAAGCCTTTTCATCGTACCATCAGGAACGGCAGCGCGTGTTTGTGCGTCTGGTGCCTGGCAGTTGGCAGTTGGCTTCGTGCCTCACAGCTGAGCTCGTTCACGCCGGAAGCTACTTGCTAACAATGACTTGCCCAAGCGCCAAGCGCTACTACTTCATTGCCCAGCTCTCCAGGTCGCCCGTCATGCGCAGCAATTGCAGCTCGGCGCGGCTTAGCTCGAACTCGGCGTCGAGATAGCCGGCGTACTTATCGTCGGTGTCGAGTTGCGCGTTTAACTCGTCGCGCATATTGGCTTCCCCGGTTTGCAGTCGACCCTGCACGCCTTCCAGGTCGCCCTGCGAGACCTGCCACTCCAGCTTGGCTACGTCGCGAGCTGCCGCAAGCTGCCGCAACGAGCGCTGGAGTTGCAGGGCGTCCTCGCGCACCTTCTCCCGCGTGATGTCCTCCTGCTTGGCCGCCAGCATGGCGTCCGCCTTGGCCTCTTCGGCCTTCGCCTTCTGCACCGAATTGAAAAAGGGGAAGCGAATGTTCAGGCCGCCGGAAAAATTGTTGGGCGTGTAGCGGAGAAAATACAGATCGTAGTTGTTAAAGCGTGCGAGATAGGCATACTGCGTCGCAATATCGGCAGTAGGAAAGAGCGTCGCCTTGTGCTCGCCGTCGGCACGCAGCTGGGCCGCCGCGGTTTTTTGCTGCGCCTGCTTCACGGCAAGGCTGCTGGAGACGGCCCTGGCCGGCAGATCGTCTTCCTGCGAGATCGCGGGCACCTCGGGCACCGAATTCACGTCCAACGCGATCGAGTCCGCCGGCATTCCCACCAGGCTGGCCAGGTGCTGCCGCAGCACATCGGACTGACCCTGCGCCTCGGCAATCCGCAGGCGAATGCGCGCTCCAACCAGCTCGCTGCGAGTGACATCCAGCTTACTGTCGACCCCCTGCTGCAGACGTTGCTGGCTGACGAACTGCGCCTTCTCCGCCGCTTTTTGCGCTTCGTTCAGCGTCTCGATCTTTTTGCTGAGCTGCGCCAGCTGGGCGTAGCTCAATGCGGCATCGAGAATGACTGCATTGCGCTTGTCCTGCACGTCCAGCGAGGTGGCGTGCCAATCGATCCTGGCCGCCTTCAGGTACTTCTGCAGCGCCACATTGAACAGCGAGCTCAGCGAGCTGAAATTCACAATCGAGGGCGCCGAGCCCTCCAGCGTGAGCGGAAAGCCGTAGGAATATCCCAGCCCTGAGCCGACGGTGAGCTGCGGAATGTAGTTGGCGCGGACCTCCTCGTAAGCCTTGCGCGCGCGCCATTGATTGATGGCCGCAATGCCCATGATGCCGCTGTGCTCCACCGCCAATTCCATGGCATTGCGGAAGGAGATGCTTGGGGTCGCTGCACCGGTCGGGGCATCGGCAGTCTGGCACCGGCCCGGCGCCGACAAGATTGCAATGAGAAGAGCTAGCGAGGCGGCGCGGCTGGTAAGCGGATTTCTCTTCATCCGGATGGCGGGCCAGGTACGGCGGCGCCCTTCAGCTGCGCTCAAGGCAGGCTTTCAGCGCCGCGTCCAGCCCCATCATAAATGCAAATGGGGGATTCAGGCCGCACACCGGTAAGCAAATGGGATTTAGGACGCGCGCCGGCTGAATCCGCGCTCCTTCACTGACGCGGCGGCTCAAGTGAATCGTCTGCAACGGACATTGCGTGGCGCAGGACTTCAGGCGTGCATTAAGACTCCATTTCAAAGCTTCCGGCTTTACAGTTTTCTGAAAACTCGGTGCGACGAGCCGTTCCGGTAGAGCTGGCTGAGGGCCCTGCTCTACCAGTGCATGGAGTTACTGGACGCGATTGAGGGCCGCTTTAACGGGCGCGAAAGCGGAGGCCAGCTTAAAGGAAGCCAGGTACTCGGCATGAGCAGCCGCGCTCTGTCCCATTTTTTCGTTCAGCTGTCCGATCATGTAGTGCGCGCGGAACGCGGGCGCCGACTCCACCAATTGTCCCGAAGCGAGGTACTTCTGCAGATACTGCACCGCCTCAGGATAGTCGCGGCCACCCTGGTACAGCTCATAAGCGGCATCGAAGTAGGATTCGGCGGGCTTGTGGGGCAGCGCCATTGCCGACTGCACCGCCGCTCTCATCTCGTCGAGGCGGCCCTGCCGGCGATAGAAACCCGCTAACTGTAGCCACATGTCTGCCGGGTTCTTGGCCTGCTGGATGGCCGCGCGATATTGAGCTTCCGCCTCGGGGTATTGCTTCTGCTTGTCCGCGACGCGAGCGAGGACGAGGTGCGCGTTGCCGGCGTCGTATTGCGCGAGCTCCGCAGCCTGATCGCGAGCCTTATCGACACCGCCGCCCATGATTCCCGGCGCCTCGGTGTAATACTCAGCCAGATCGAGCCGCGCCGCGACATTCGACGGATCCAGCTGCACCGCGCGCTCAAATTCGTTCTTGGCCTTCTTGGCGTTCGACGCTGCGCTAAAGGCCTTGGAGTCGCCGGCCTTACGCCCGTACTCCCGGCCCAGCCACAGATGGTACTCCGCGTTATTGGGAGCGAGGCTGACTGCCCGCTCGCCGTACTTCACGGCATCGTCCCAGCACTCCATGGCGAAGTAGGCGCGCGAAAGCAGGTTCAGCGATTCCGCGTCGTCGCGGCTGGTCAGGCTGCTGACTGCCTCATTCACGCGGCCCGCGGAAAGCAGATCATTGACGGCGGGAGCGGCGGCCCCGGCCGACGCCAGCAGGAAAAGCGAAGCGATAATTGCGAATAATTTGGAAGAAAAATACTTCATGGAGCAGCCGGTTTTACGGCCATACCGCCTTTTAATGATTGCATGTTGAGCGCTCCCAATGCCAGCACCGCATTGTCGGAGAGGCCGCTCGTTACCTCTACCCGGGTCAGGTTCGATACCGATGTGGTCACGTCTCTGCGCCGCAGCTCGCCATCCACGACCTGAAAAACATACTGCCCCTTTTCGTCCTGATGGATGGCCTCGCGCGGGATAGTCAGCGCATTTACCTTTCGCGCCGTCACCACCGCCACGCTCACATTCGTGTTCGGCAGCAGCTTCAGATCGTCATTATTGATGACGCACGTCACTTCGCCGACCATGCGGGTGCCGTGCTGAACTACGGTGGTGGGCAGGCTTTCCAGTGTGCCCTTCCACACCCGCCCGGGAAGCGCGTCCCAGCTCACCTCTACTGTCTGACCGCGTTCCAGTTTGCCAATCTCCGGCTCGTCCACAAAAGCGCGTACCCGTACCTGGTGCAAGTCTGCTACCTGGACCAGCAGGTCGCCGGTATTGACGAAGGCGCCTTCCCGCACCGGCAGCGAGTACACCACGCCCTCTCGCGGCGCGGCAATGTTGGAATTCCGCAGCACCTGCTGCGCCGCCTGCAATGAAGCGCGCGCTTCGGCTTGCTGCGCCTCGGCGTGTCCAATCTCCTGCTGCGAGTAGCGGCCTTTCAGTTTCTGCTGCAATAACTGGATCTGCGATTCTGCCGACTTCAGGCGGTTCTGCGCCGCATCTACCTCGGCCTGCGAGGCCGCCCCGCTCTGCAGCAGCTTTTGAATCGCCTGTAGGTTTCGCTCCGCGGTATCGCGGTCCATTTGCGCCTTGGAGAGCGCATTGCGGGTGGTCAGCAGCTCCTCCTGGGTGCCACCGCTTTGCACTGCGCTCAGATCGGCTTGCGCTCCCTTCAGCTGCGCCTCAGCCTTAGCAGCCTGCAGCCGGGCATCCGCGTCATCCAGCCGCAACAGCATCTGCCCCGGCTTCACCCAATCGCCCTGCTTGACGTAGATCTTTTCCACCGTCGTGGCCAGTGGGGCGTAGGCCTGAAAGTTGTCCAGCGCCTCGATTTTTCCGTTAGTCGCAATGCTCGCCGTAATCGTTCCCCGCTCTGCCTCGCCCACCCGAATGGTCACCTGGGAATGGTGCAACGAGACGAACGCCGCCAGCACGATCACCGCCAGCAGCAAGCCTACAATGATCAGCCAGGTTCGCTTCCCATTCACGCGCCGAACGCGATTCTCGGATACGGTTGGCATGTTTTCGAAACATTAAGTATAACGCCGGAAGTGGCTTACGCAGTTGGTGAGATCGCTATTGACATGCGCTGTTGCTCTATTCGGTCAACCTCTTCCACGCGCATTCCGTAATACGGAGCAGGCTAGATATATGGATGTTTTACGAGACTGAAGGACGCAACCCCGAAGTCACTTCAAACCCCATTCCCGGAGGCATACATCCCATAAGCAACTGTCCGCAAGCATCATGGCATTTACTAAGGTCAAGCACGTAGTCCTGGGCACGGCCAACGACATTGCCGTCAACCATATTTTCGCCTTCGCAGCGGCCCTGTCGTACTACTTTGTACTGGCTTTTTTCCCGGCGCTGATCGCGCTGGCGGCAATTGTCGCCTATCTTCCCATCCCCGACCTGTTCAACACCATTGTCGGCACCCTGGCGCGGGTGGTGCCGCAGCAAAGCATGGGACTGATCCGCCGGATCGTGTCCGACGTGATCACTCCCAGCCGCGGCGCGCTACTGTCGTTCGGATTAGTAGGCACGCTGTGGACCTGCTCGAGCGGCTTCGCCACCTTGATTGAAGCCGTGAACGTGGCCTACGACGTACCGGAGACGCGGCCCTGGTGGAAGACGCGGCTGATCGCCCTTCAGCTGCTGTTTGCGGTCGGCACGCTGGGGACGGTCGCATTTGTCTTCATCATCGTAGGTCCGCAGTTCGGCGGTTTTCTTGCCGCCAAGTTTGGGCTCAGGCGCGAGTTTGCGCTCGTCTGGCCGATCTTGCGATATGTGCTGGCGGTCAGCTTCATCGTGCTGGCGGTGGAGCTTATTTACTTCCTGGCGCCGAACGTCAAGCAGCGATTTACGTCATCGGTAGCCGGGGCCGTCCTGGCAGTGATCGGATGGATTGCCGCATCCGACGGACTGAGTCTCTACTTCCGCAAGTTCGCGCACCTGAACAAAACCTACGGCGTGCTGGGCGGAGCTATCGCGCTGCTTACCTGGCTATATTGGTCGGGCTTCATCATCCTGGCAGGGGCTGAGTTGAATTCGGAGATCATTCAGCAGCGCGGCGACGGCACCCTGGCCCTGAAACAACCTCCGCCGTCCAAGGTGCGGCCCACCCTTGCGACTACGGCCGATAACGCCCAGCCTGTGGAAGAGCGGCCAGACCGGCCGAAATCGGTATTAGGAATTGACT
>DASRGM010000080.1:0-21001 GCA_035651035.1 Terriglobales bacterium | reverse complement strand
TTGGGTCATGGCCCACCTGCCATGGCGCAAGAAGGCGGCCGTGGAAGAAGAAGTGCCGGTGTTCGCGGATTAGTCAACCGTCAAGCTAAGGTGGCGTGAGCTGCCACGCCCCCGCGGTCGGCGGCAGGAATTGCTGCCCATAGGCCGGCGGCGCGGTGAAGGTCATCCACAACAGCAGCAAAATGAGGAAGAACATCGTCAGCAGCAGTGCGGTGCCCGGCACAACTACACCGCGCGCGTCGGAGACTTGTCAGTGACGTGTGCCGCCAAATTCAGTGACGCCGGAGAGGCGCCTACTTCTCCTGAAATCCCGTGAAATGCCCGAACTTGTCGAGATCGACGCGCAGGTTGCAGCGGTCGGCGGCCACGTGCTCGAAGGCGACGGTCAGGCTGGTCTCCGGGCTGGGCAATTCTCCCGAGCCCAGGGGAACCCGTACCAGGTCGTCCTGCTCGTTGTAGGCGCCGTTCATGTCCGTGTTCTTGGAGACGATTAGCGTCCACTGCTTGACGTTTGGAATTAGAAACATGGTGTAGGCGCCGATGGGCAGCATCCGCGAGCCAACCTGCACCGGGGTGTTGATGAACAGGGTCATCGGCTTGCCCCCGGGGACCCAAACCTTGCCAAAGGGAACCTGGCCGGCAAGCGGCTTCTTCGCGTTGATGGTCACCGGCTGGTACTCCACCACCAGTTGTTTCTCCTGGTCGAAGTTGCAGGTGACGGTGGAGGTGGACGGGCTGTCCTGGGCCGGAGCGGCACAGGCGATCAGGAGAACGGCAGAGAACAGAAACAGCACGAAACGGATGCAGTACATGGCCGGCCCTCCGAGCCACTCGCCTATCTTGGCGGCGGATATCAAACCTGCGATCTTACCGCAGCTTTCACCGCCTGACTATGACCCGCCACACAGCCGCGGGTGACGCGCGCGGCGGCGGCAATCTCCATGAGAAATAACGTTCATAAAACTGCTTCTCTGTTTATCGCATCTTTATATCAGTACTACCGGTTGGCGAACGGCAATCCTAAGCGTCACAACATCGTCCGGCGGCAACAGCCGCCAATTCAGGGCCTCAGCGCAGACGAATGACTCAAGAACAGAAAACCATGAGCAGCGCATGGCAGGAGCGCCTCTCGGCGCTGCGCAATCTCCCGCCTGTGCTGAAGATCGTGTGGGACTCGGGGCCGGTGACGGTGGTGCTGGGCTTCGTCTTCCGCCTGTTTTCGGCGCTGCAGCCGGTCGCCCTGCTGTACGTCAGCAAGCTCATTATTGACACCATCGTCAATGTGCTGCGGACGCACCACCCCATTCCGCATCGGCTGTGGTGGCTGGTGGGGGCCGAGTTCGTCATCGCGGTGCTGGGTAACATTGTCGCCCGCATTATCGACTACCTGGATGCGCTGCTGGCCGACAAGTACATGCGTCACGTCAGCATCCAGGTGATGAAGCATGCGGCCGAGCTGGACGTGCTCGCCTACGAAGACCCTGTCTTCTACGACCGCCTGGAGCGCGCGCGGGTGCAGGCCACCGACCGGTTGGCGATGATCCAGATGCTGGGACGGCTGGTGCAGCAGGTCATCACCACCATCACGCTGTCGGTCTCGATCATTTATTTCTCGCCGTGGCTGCTGCTGCTGCTCGTTGCGGGAGTGCTGCCGGCGTTTCTGGGCGAGAGCCACTTCGCATTTTTAGGATACGCAAAGAATTTCCGGCAAACGCCGGTGCGCCGCCAGCTCGACTACCTGCGCCAGGTGGGCGGCAGCAAGGAAGCCGCCAAGGAGTTGAAGCTGTTCGGGCTGAGCGGATTTCTGACCGAGCGCTTCACGCGCCTGTCGGACGAGGTTTACGAAGAGAACGTCGCGCTGTCACGTCGCAAGCTGATTGCGGGCGCGCTGCTCTCCATCGTCGGCTCGCTTGGCTATTACGGCGCATACCTCTATGTGATCTGGAAGACGGTCACGGGCGTGCTGACTATCGGCACGCTGTACTTCCTGGCGGGTGCAATCCTGCAGGCCAGCCAGAACATCCAGCTGATCTTCTCGACCCTGTCGGGCGTGGCCGATCAGGCGCTGTTTCTCACCGACCTGCTGGCATTTTTCGAGATGCAGCCCAGCATCCGCTCGAAGCCCAACGCACTGCCGGCGCCGCGGCCTATCCAGCGCGGCTTCGAATTTCGCAACGTGTCGTTCGCCTATCCCGGCAGCCCGCGCCGCATCCTGAAGGACCTGAACTTCACCTTGCATGTGGGCGAGCGGGTGGCGCTAATCGGCGAAAACGGGCAGGGCAAGACCACCATCGTCAAGCTGATCACCCGGCTCTACGACCCGACCGAGGGCCAGGTGCTGCTGGATGGCGTGGATTTGCGCGAGTACAGCCTGGAGGACCTCTACCGGGAAATTGGCGTAATTTTTCAGGATTTTATGCGTTATGAGATGACTGCCCGCGAGAATGTGGCGGTTGGACGCATCGAAGAGATTGAGAACCTGGATGAGATCGCCCGGGCCGCCCACAAGAGCCTGGCCGACGAGGTGATCGCGAAGCTGCCGCGCCACTACGACCAGATGCTGGGACGGCGCTTCGAGAATGGCGTCGACCTCTCGGGCGGGGAGTGGCAGAAGCTGGCGCTGGCGCGCGCTTACCTGCGCGACGCGCAACTGCTGATCCTGGACGAGCCGACGGCGGCGCTGGACGCGCGCAGCGAGTACGAGGTCTTCGAGCGCTTCGCCGAGTTGACCGCGGGCAAGATGGCGCTGTTCATCTCGCACCGCTTCTCCACCGTGCGCATGGCCGACCGGATCGTGGTGCTGGCCGACGGGCAGATCGTCGAGGACGGCAGCCATCAGCAATTGGTCGCTCTTGGCGGCCAGTATGCCGAGATGTTCGAGATGCAGGCAGCGAGCTATCGCTAGGAAACGATGGTGCCCCAGGTTCGGCCATCCTTTGGCCTAACCTGGGCCCAGGTTACCGTCCAAAACCGGGACGCGAACCTGGGGCACGAGATTTAGAAATCATGGTGACGAACCACAGAGACGCGCTGGTAGAAGTGGCCGAGCGGCTGCAGCCGGTCGCGGTGCCGGCCATGGCGCAGCCCGACGCTGCGCTCGCCGAGCAGGCGCGTCGCTACGCGCACAGCCTGGTGTGGCTGCCGTCGACCAGCCAATCGGACCACTACAGCCGCCGGCTGGCGGCGCTGAAGCGACGCCTCGATCCGCTGCTCGCCGAGCTGGAGCTTCCCGCCGACGAAGACGTGCACTTCACGGCTGCGCGCCTCACCGACGATCAGCAGTGGATGCACGACAACGTCCGGCTGGTGCGCGCCACCGAGGCCGAGGCGCAGCAGGCCGAAGGATCGCTGCGGCGCGTGCCGCATGCCCGGGTTCCGCAGAAGGACGTTGTGCCGCGCGTGCTGGCCATCGCGGAAGATTTTCTGCGCGCCAATGACTATCGCTATTCCGACCACGCGCTCTCCGCCTATGTTGAGGCCTTCCAGAGCGTCGCGCCGCTCAACATGAACGAGCTTTCGCTGCTGCCGCCGGCGCTGAAGCTGGCGGTGCTGGAAGAGTTTGTCGAGCGTGCCGGGCAGGCGCTGGAGCGTCCATCGGAGCCGCAGCATATCAGCGTGCTCATCAGCAGCATGCGCGAGCTTTCCGAGGCGCCGTGGAAAGAAATCTTGGAGCCGCTCATCGTCTTCGAGCCGATCCTGGCCGCCGATCCCGCCAAGGCCTATGCGCAAATGGATTTTGCCAGCCGCGAGCTGTATCGCCACACGGTTGCGCATTTCGCCGAGCACTCCGACTGTTCGGAGACGGAGATCGCGAAGCTGGCGCTGGAAATGGCGCAGGAGTCTGAGCGGCATCCGGCGCGCGATCGCCGGCTGGCCTGGCGCAAGTCGCACGTGGGCTATTACCTGATTGCCGAGGGCGCTCGCGCGCTACGGGCCCGCGCCGGAGTGCGGCTGCCCTTCGGCGAAAGCGTGCAGGAGTTCCTGCGCCGGCAGCCGGAGGAGTTCTATCTTGGCGGCATCGAGTTGTTGACGCTGCTGATCGTGATCGCGATCATGTCGCCGGTCTTCGGCATCTTCAATAGTTTTCTGGGCCGCCTCGTCGCCATCCTGGTGCTGCTGCTGCCGGCCAGCCAGGCCGCGGTGGAGGTGATGAACTATCTCACCACCGCTTTGTTGCGCCCGCGGATCGTGCCCAAGCTCGATTTCTGCGAAGGCATTCCTGACGACTGCGTCACCATGGTCGTCGTACCCACGCTGCTGCTCAGCGAGAAGCAGGTGCGGCGGCTAGTAGAAGACCTGGAGATCCGCTATCTCGGCAACAACTACAAGAACCTGCACTACGCGCTGCTGACCGATTTGCCCGATTCGGCCGAGACGCCGAATGAAGAAGACCCGCTGGTCGATCTGTGTGCGCAACTGATTCGCGAGCTCAACGACAAGTACGCCGCCGACGGGCGCGGCACCTTCTCGCTGTTTCAGCGTCACCGCATCTTCAACCCGCGCGAAGGGGTGTGGATGGGCTGGGAGCGCAAACGCGGCAAGCTGCTCGACTTCAATCGCCTCATCAACGGCAAGTACGACAGCTTCCCGGTGAAGGTCGCCGACCTGGCGCTGCTGCCGCGCGTGCGCTTCGTCATCACCCTGGACAGCGACACCGAGCTGCCGCGCGGCACCGCTTACCGGCTGGTGGGCGCGATGACCCATCCGCTCAACCAGGCCATCGTCGATCCGCACGACAACATCGTCGTGGCCGGCTACGGCATATTGCAGCCGCGTGTTGGGATCAGCGTGCAAAGCGCGTCGGCGTCGCGGCTGGCCGGCATCTACTCCGGGCAGACCGGCTTCGACATTTACACGCGCGCCACCTCCGACGTCTATCAGGACCTGAAGGGCGAAGGCATCTTCACCGGCAAGGGTATCTATGAGGTTGAGACCCTGACGCGCGTGCTGGAGCACCGCTTCCCCCGCAACGCGCTGCTCAGCCATGACCTGATCGAAGGCGCCTACGCGCGCGCCGGCCTGGTGAGCGACGTCGAGGTCATCGACGATTACCCGTCGCATTACAGCGCCTACAACCGGCGCAAGCACCGCTGGGTGCGCGGCGACTGGCAGATCGTAAGCTGGCTCTTCGGCCGCGTCCCGGACGAGACCGGGCAGCGCGTGCCTAATCCGATTTCGTTTCTCTCGCGCTGGAAGATCCTCGACAATCTCCGCCGCAGCCTGGTAGAGCCGGGAATCTTCCTGCTGTTCGTGCTGGGTTGGACGGTGCTGCCCGGCCGCGCTCTCTACTGGACGCTGGTGACGGTAGCCATCCTGTTCGTACCGCCGTGGTTCCAGTTCGCATTTTCCATGGTGCGCTCACTGGCTGCGGGACGGCTGCGTCCCATCGGCGATGCCGCGGCGGCGCTGGCGAAAGCGATGGTCAGCGTCTTCCTCACGCTCACGTTTCTGGCCCATCAGACGCTCATCTCCGCCGACGCCGTGTTGCGCACCTTCTACCGCCGCATGGTCTCGCGGCAACGGCTGCTGGAGTGGGAGACGGCGGCGCAGGCCGAGCTGGAGAGCGGCAAGCGAACCTTCGTCGACATGCTGCTGAACTGGACGCCGGCGATGGCGCTGATGACAGGCGTGCTCGTATTCTTGGCGCATCCGCATAATGTGTATGACGCGCTGCCGATTCTGTTTCTGTGGGCGGTCAGCAAGCCGGTCAGCCTGTGGCTGAACCGCCCGCCGCACCCGGCGCATCGCGATGTCACCGCGCAGGACCGGCAGTTCCTGCGGCGCGCGGCGCTCTACATCTGGCGCTACTACGCGACCTTCAGCAACCAGGAGCACAACTGGCTGGTGCCGGACACGGTGCAGGAAGAGCCGCCGAGGATCGCGGCGCAGATTTCGCCTACCAACCTCGGCTTCCTGCTGAATGCGCGCCAGGTCGCGCTAGACTTCGGATACCTGACCGTGCCTGGCTTTGTCGAGCAAACCGCGCGCACCCTCGACACGGTCGCTCGCCTTCAGAAATATCGCGGGCACCTGTACAATTGGTACGACACGCGCACGATCGAGGCGATGCATCCGCGCTTCGTCTCGACTGTGGACAGCGGCAACCTGGTGGCGTCGCTGATCACGCTGAAGGGCGGCTGCCAGGAGTTGCTGCAAAGCCCGCTGCTCAGTTCCGCACTGCTCGATGGCTATGGCGATCATCTGTGGGCGCTCGCCGATTTGAAGGCGATCCCGCGTAAGGCGGCCAGCGCATTGCACGCCGCACCGGAAACGCACTGGCTCGATCGCATCCGCCAGGCGCCACCGCTGTCGCTCACCCCGAAGAAGAAACAGCCTGAAGTCGACACCAATTGGTTTGCGGCGGAGGCGGCTGGAATGCTGGAGCAGATCGAGCAGGCCATTGCCGGCTACCTGCCGTGGTTGCTGGAGGAATTCGCGCCGCTCGCCGACGATGTGAGCGTCGCACCGCTGCTGAGCTGCGACGAAGTTTCCATCGCGCGCCTTCCGGAATGCATCGAGCAGCTGCGGGTGAAGCTCGAGATCAGCATCTCGCTCGGCATGGACAATGTCGCGCTTCGCAAGAAGCTGCTGCTGCGGCTACCTCAGGCGCGGCTGAACGCCTTGCGGCTTGCGGAACAATTGCGCAGCCTGGTCGCCGATTGCGAGCGCCTGGTGCGCGAGATGGATTTCGCCTTCCTCTTCGACCGGCGGCGGAAGCTGCTCTCCATCGGCTACGACGGCGAAGCGGGCAAGGTGAACGCGGCCTGCTACGACCTGCTGGCCTCAGAGGCGCGCATCGCCGCCTTCGTCGCCATCGCCAAGGACGACATCCCGCAGCAAAGCTGGTTCCAGATGGGGCGCTCCCACGTTGTGGTAGACGGACGCGCCGCCCTCATCTCCTGGACAGGCACCATGTTCGAGTACCTGATGCCCATGCTGTGGCTGCGCGCCTATCCCCAGACCATGCTGGAGAACAGCCAGCAGGTCGCGGTCTATGCGCAGCAGATGTACGCCGACGACAAGCGCATTCCCTGGGGCATCTCCGAATGCGCTTATGCCAAGGTGGAGGACACGGGCGCCTACGGCTATCGCGCCTTCGGGGTGCCGCAGCTGGCAGTGCAACAGGACGAGGAGCGGCTGGTGGTCGCTCCCTACGCCACCCTGCTGGCGCTCGGCATCGATCCTCCCGCCGCTCTCCGCAATCTGCGCTGGATGAGCCGCAAGCGCTGGTTCGGCACCTACGGCTACGTGGAGTCGGCCGACTTCACCCCCGACGTGCGGCCATCGCGCCGGCAGCGCTACGCGCTGGTGCGTTCCTGGATGGCGCATCACCAGGGGATGGGACTGCTGGCAATTGCCAACCTGCTGAAGCACCAGGTCGTGCAGCAGTGGTTCCGGCGCGACGCCCGCGTGCAGGCCACCGAGCTTCTGCTGCAGGAACGCCCCGTCGGACATGTTCCCGCTAAGCCGCAGAAGAAGGCTTCGCCCGCAAAACGAAAAGCGGCGTTGCGCGCAGCCTGACCGGGTAGAGTGGCGCGCCAGCGCTGCCTCATGCGCTGAAAACGTCAGCAATCAAAATCAGCAATCAGAAATGCCGTCCCGAGCGGGGCGTCGGTAGTGGGTCAGTTTGGAATTTGTAGCGGTGGAAGAGCCGGGCTTTAAGTCCGGCGAAACCACGGACCATCGAGGGCGACTTTAGCGGCGGCGACCCGGGCTAAAGCCCTGTTTCATCGTCGTGCTTTCGCCACGGCTGAAGCCGTGCCCTTCCACCACTCAGATTTCAAACTGACCCACTACTGGGGCGTCCGCCATGCCTTTCCGACTGATCCGACGAGTCGGGGCTGGCGCGGAGTCGAATGACCGGTGGTGTTCTCGACGTCGGCGACGACGACGGTGTCTTTCTCGTTCAGGAGCGCGACTTTGCGCGAGCGCCAGTAGAGAATGGCGGCAAGAATTGCTGCGAGCAGCAAGGCAGCAACGAGTATGGCCTTCCAAGGCACTCGCCTTGGCGCCATCGTCGCGGCTGCGGCTTGCGGCACATCAGGTGCGAGGGCTGGGGCTGCGCGGGCTGGAGGATCAGGCGGCTTAAGGACCTCCGGCATAGTGGCGAGCGGTGCGGCCGGCACCGGAGTTGCGGCTACGGCCTGCAGCGGCGCGCGCGTCTGGATTCCCGACTGCGACTCGACTACCCGGGGCGGCGGCGCGGGAATGGTCTTGGTGAC
The DNA here is from genome assembly GCA_035651035.1 of Terriglobales bacterium. GTDB lineage: Bacteria > Acidobacteriota > Terriglobia > Terriglobales > Acidobacteriaceae > Bog-257. The sequence goes on along the minus strand of DASRGM010000080.1, from coordinate 12,779 downwards.
CACCGGAGCAAGAAAACGATAGCCGCGGCGGGGAACGGTTTCGACATAAAGCGGGGTCTCGGCGCTGTCGCTCAGGGCCGTCCTGATCTGCTTGACACAGTGGTTCATGCCCTGCTCGAAGTCGACGTAGGTTTCGCCGCCCCAAAGCGATTGCTGGATTTCTTCGCGGCTGACCACCTGCCCCGAGCGGCGCGCCAGCAGAACCAGGAGCTTGAGCGGCTGCGGCGCCAGCCGAATCAGAGTGCCAGATTTCCGTAGCTCTTCCGTGGTGACGTTAAGCTCGAACACACCGAAACGTACGAGCTCCTGCGTAGCACTCACGACCGAGTCAAACCCCCCCGATTTATTTTCGCGGTACGCGCGAATTATACAACGGCCACGCTAGTGCTCCGATCATCAACATCTACAAGCCTTTTACTGTCAATGTGTTGAACGATCATATCCAAATCATCGGCAAATCATCCCTTAGTCATTGAACTGAAAAACCGTCGATGGCATTGTGGTGCCAACACGGAGAGGGAACCTGAGAGGTTTTCCTCGAATATCCGAAGGGGGGAACCCGGATGGCGAGCCAAGTACTCGCCTCCGGGTGCGGTGACGATCCCCAGCCAAGTCATCCTTCGGGACCTTATGACGCACTCCCTACCGGCTATCGAGGGGGCAACACTCGAGACCGAGGGCGCTAAGGTAAACGGCTACAGTTGCATGTCGCCGCAGGAAGAGGTGAGCGGGCGACAGAGCGAGCAAGGGAGCGCGATGAAACTTCTTCTGGCCGAGAACGCGCACCCGGCGGGGCGGCGCGGCGCAAGCCCGCCGCCCTCGTTTTCTGATAGGCGGTTTCCCTTTCGCGGGCTCCTGCTTCGCTAGCGCAAGCACCCGACCATCCAGCACGGCCGTCTCAGGTGAAAAATGAGGCGCTTATCCCATGACGGCTCGCAACCGCCGGCCGCTTTATGGGATACTGCCACAATGATCGAGCAAAAGTTCACCAACAAGGCCCACATCATCGGATACATGATCGGCGCGATCGCAGTCGTTGCCGTCGTCCTCATCAAAGTCATCGTTCGCTGAGCGCTACGACTGCCTGTCGGAACAATGCCCTTCCCGGCGGTGGAGTCCGCTGCTGAAAAAACCATTTCGGAAATGGTTCGTATCAGGGCACGACGTTTGCCCGTGCTGAAACACCATCCTGTCCTTTTCGAGCGCCGGCTTCACAGTTTGCTCAAAACTCCTTGCGCAACGTCTGTCGCCGGCTGAAGCCGGCTCGGAGATCCAGAAACAAAGGCCTTAGACGCTGGCCTGGAGGCCAGCTCTACCCGAACGGCTCGTCGCACCGGAGTTCTTGGGCAAACTGTTCAGCCCGCGACACCCGTGCCCAATGTGCCCGCCGGCTGAAGCCGGCTCGGGTAAGAAACAGAGGAATTATTGGCACGACCGAAGTAGTGCCCCGATACAAATCGCTGATTCGCGCGCTTTCAGCACCGCTTCAGCCAGCATTTCTGATATCGCGCGCAAAAGAACCGGCCACAAGTTCCCTTGTCAGGAGCCTCGCGGCCTTTTAGCGCTTGCAATCAGGAGATTGCCCCGGAGCAGGAGGTCTCTCCGGGGCGGCAACTTAGGTGAGGAAGAATTCGCGAGTGACCTTCGTCCACTGCTCGGCGGGCAGGACCCCGGCCAGGTCGTCGATCGCGATGCCGCCATCCTGGGCCAGCGCACCCAACGTGCCCGGCATCAGCCGTTGCAGCCGCATCGATGACTCCTCGGTCCACCAGCGCGCCAGCGCGCCGCCCAGCAGATTGCGGAAGTTGGTCTTCGCATCGGGCGATTGCACGGTGACCATCCAGCCCTCGCCGTAGGGGTCTTTGCCGGAGAGCGACGGATCGCTGACCACCGCTTCGTTAATGTCGGCAACGCTGCCCTCAATGGGCGATACCATGTCGATCTTCACGCCGTTGCGCACCATGCTCCATACCTTTTGCCCCTGGCGGATCCATTGGCCGCGTTGCGGCAGCGTCACGCTCTCCACTTTGCCCACCAGCTTGGAGGCGAAGTCATCGATGCCGATGCGTACCAGGTTCGGACTCTCGCTCAGCGCCCAGGTGTGTCCCGGATGGTAGCGGAGATGCTCGGGAACGGCGAAGCCGCCGACCAGGCTGGGGGTCAAACGCGGCGCACCTGCCGGAACGGACTTGCTGATCGCCGGCTGAACCTGCACTGCCGGATGTTTTGCCTTCGCGTAGAAATAATCGATGGTAAGAAAAATCGCGAACATCAAGAGAACGAGTAGAACGGTCATGGCGCGCCTCCTGTTATTTCTGTGCCGGCGTCGTTGCTGCTTGCGCCGTCACTTTATATAAGGCATCTGCATGACCAAAGTGGGGGCTGATGGATTTCGCCGCGATCATGGGTTGTAAACGACTGACTGCTTGCGGCTTGCAGCACGATGTTGCGAAGTGCATCGCACAAGAGATTGCATTCCGCAACAGCGAGATTAGTTGCGATCTGCAACACCGATTTGGCGAAGGATGGGTTTCCGCTGTGGCAATTCCCAGCGCGCGCTCTCGTATCAGCAAGTTAGCTTTGGTGCGCAGCCGCGATGAGATGCTGTAGTGATTCGCAACAGCGATGATGCATTTTGCTGCGGCTTCGAGGGCCGAAACGCCGCTCCCCTTCTCCCCCGACGGAGTTGCGCGCTCCCGAGATCGCGACGCTAACCGGCAACTTCCTCTATATATCTCTATGGCCTGATGGGGGGCGACTTTACCTGAGCGCACCAGACCCAACGCGCCATTTCCCGCCAGGGCCGCTCATGGCCGAATGCAGCACGCTTGACGGTGCTAGGCTTGACGCCGTTAGCATCATCGTCGTGGTCGAGGCATTGTGCCATTACGGCAGCATCAACGAAAACCACTTGGTCACTGCTGCAAAGCCGCTGCTCGAACATTACGTTGTGATGACAGCCTTTCCTTTTTACCCAATCTTCACCCGACAGGTTCCTTTGTGATCAATAATGCGCCTTGACATCGCACACGTCTGCAATATGATGTTTGAAACATTTCAGACCGGATTTGTTCCGGCCCGCGTGCGATGCAACCGACGTTCACATCCCGGGAAGTGGTGGCGCTGAGCCGCATCAGCCTGCGCCAGCTGCAATGGTGGGACGAGCAAGGCATCGTGGTGCCGGCGCGCCAGGGCCACCGGCGCATCTACTCGCGCGACGACCTGGCCGAAGTGGCCGTCATCTGCGAGCTGCGCAAGCGCGGCTTCTCGCTGCAGAAAATCCGGCGGGTCATTCGCTTCGTACAAAAAGAGGTGGGCAAGCGGCTGGTGGAGACGGTGACCGCCGCCTCCGAGTACCACCTGCTCACCGACGGCCGGCACATCTACCTGGAAGACTCGGCGCGCGGCGTCGTCGATCTGCTGAAGAATGCCCGGCAGCCGATGTTAACCGTGTGCCTGAGCGATGCCATCCAGCGGGTGCTTTCGCCGGTAGCCGGTGCGGCCGTGCGATCGAAAGCGCGAGCAGCTTCGTCCCGTCATGCCGCACGTGGTCTGCGGCGGCGGCCGCCGGCGCGTGTGGCAGCGCCCGCGGGCCGGCAAAAAGGTTTCGTTCGTTCTACGAAAGAGCGCGGCAGCAAGGCTTCGTGACCGGGTCCGCCGCCGTCGGGAAAACCGGGGCGGCTGGCGGGGCGCGGGAGTTCTGAAGGAGGGCACATGATCGGAGAACTAAGCTTGTTAGGCGAGTGGATCCCCGAACAGATGCAGCCTGGAACGATCTTTGTTTTGGAGAACGCCGGCGAGATGGGCGAGAAGGACGATCCTTACTGGGCGGTCCTGGCGTGTCCCTCGTGCGGCCAGCTCGGGCTGGTGACGCGCAAGCAGGTCGGCGGATTGCTGCCTGTGATCTGCGGCTCGGAGGCGTGCTCGGCACAGTTCTTCATCCGCGACGAGCAGATCGTGCCGCGCAAGCCCAACTAATCGCCTTCTAGTGCTGTCGGCGCCCCGCCTCCGCTCGGGAGGCGCAGAAACAATCATGGGGCGTCACGACTCTTCCTCCCCTACAGAGAATGGCCGTTGACGCCCCTGACACGGGCCGAATGGTCATTCAAGCCCGCGAACCGAATAACCTTACATCGCAACTGCTGACGGCATGAGTCTGGCATGAGCGGCTGACAGGCGCGAGAAGAAAACTGCCGCCGCCGAAACGAAGGTAACCGCGAACCGACCGACCCGAGGTAATCGCCGTCGCTTCGAAAGCCAGGTTCACAACGAAAAGGGCGCTTCGGCTTCGCTCAGGACGAGCGGCGCACCGCAGTCAAGGTCTGAATTCCTCGCCACAATACCTCCATCGGAAATCGGGTTCACACGGAGGCACGGAGAGCACGGAATTGCTCAAGTTTGAATTTCCAGTTGAGGCAAATCTGGGTTCGCCCAGAACGCTTCATGTCAGGGCACGATTTCACAATTTGCTGAAAAGCTGTTCGCATAACGTCTGCCGCTGGGATGAACGGTTTGCGGAGAAACTCGGTGCGACGAGCCGTTCGGGTGAGCTGGCGTTCAGTACCTGCGTGAGAACCCTGCCGTCCCTACGGCAGGGTTCTCAGGCGGGCACTTCAGGCCAGCACTACGCCTAGCTCGGCCACTATCGGGTAGTGCGGCGCTTCAGCGCCGCGTCACGCCAGTCCTTTTCGTGAGAGCCCGCTTTAGCGGGCGACACTCTGTCGTCGGCTGAAAGCCGACTCAGAGAAACCAAAACGCGCTTAGACGCGGGCCTGAAGGTCCGCACTACCCGAACGGCCCGTCGCAGACGAGTCCCGTATGGACGACAGGCTTGTCACGCACTCACTGAAGGCCAGCACCACCCATCGCGAACCCACGCCGGACGTGGCAACGAGTTCTTCAGCAAACCGTTCAGCCGGCACATCTGAAACGCCTCATCGGACTATTCCAACATCGCTCACAGATAGCTGAGCCAAGCCTCGGTGCGGCGCCGCTTGAGCTGCGCGAACCAGCGGCACAGCGGATACAGCAGCAGCACCACCAGTCCCCAGACCAGGTAGACACCCGGAAGCGGCAGCCCCCAGCCCGGAGGCGCGGTAAAGGGATAGTTCGGGAGCGCGGGGGATTGGAACATCCAGTACACGTGGCCGTAACGCGCGTAGCAGAGAATGACAGCGATGATGTGGATGAGCGGGATGTGCAGCACGTAATAGAAGAAAGGAACGCGGCCGAAGACCAGCGCGGGATGAAGCACACGTGGCGTGCGATACTCGAAGGCGCGCAGCGCCAGCAGCGCCGGACCGAGGGTCATCAGCAAAAATATCAGCGACGGCGGGTATTTGACCGTATTCAGGAACGCCACCAGCGTCATCGCCGCCGATTGCTGCACGCTCCACGGATTCGGATCACCGTAGAAGTTGACGGCGCGCAACACTACGAATGCCGCACACGCAATGACTCCCATGCGAAGCAGGAACTTTTTCCTGCGCTCGACCGGCCAGCCATAGACCTGGCCGAGCGCGTAACCCACGGCGGTCACGCCGATCCAGGGATCAGCGGATAGGCAACAACCAACTGGTGCCGCGGCGTGTTCAGAAGGAAGCCGGGCTGGTGCAGGAGGACCCACAACGGATTCTGCGAGTTGATGCGGTCGAGCAGGTTGTGGCCGGCGATCAGGACGACGCCAAAGGTGGTGATCGCCCAATCGGGCAGATAAATCAGCCCACCCAGAACGATCATCGCCCAACCCAGTGCCCACAGGATGAAGCAAAACGTCAGGCGATAGTCGACGTTGAACTGAAAGCCTAGACAGCGCAACGGCACCAGCTCGATGAAGATCAGCCACAGGCCGCGCGTGACGAGGAATCTCGCCAGCTCGCCTTTGGGTTTCCTCCGCCCGCGCAGGTAGGCTCCCGTGCCGGTCAGCAGGAAGAACGTCGGCGCGCAGAAATGCGTGACCCAGCGGGTGAAGAAGAGAGGGACGGTGGTGGTCGCCAGATCAACGGGATTCGCGGGCATGCCAACGAAATCGCGCACATGGTCGAGCGCCATCAGGACCATCACCAGGCCGCGCACCAGGTCTACCGATTCGACGCGCGGGCGCTTTGCCGCGACCATTACCGCTGAGGCGGGCATCGAGGGCGAGTGTAGCAAAGTCGGCCCGCGGCAGCTCTGCTGCAGAAGCCCGCTTTCTGTGACAATGTTCGGATGACGCGATGGTCACGATTTGTACTGATGCTGGCGTGCGTTCTCACCCTCATGCTCCCGCTTCGCGCAGGCGACGACAGTCTCGCGCCGGTCCTGGCGCAGGTTTCTGTCGATTACGCCAGGCTGGAGCCGCAATCGATCCGTCCCGCCGAAGGCTTCATCAAGTACGACTACCTGATCCCCGCCGGCTACTACAAGCAGATGTGGGACTGGGACGGCTTCTTCATCGGCTCGCATCTGGCGCAGCAGGGCAAGCCGCAATACCTGAAGTGGTGGGTGCTCGACTTCGCCGGGGCCATCGACAGCGACGGCTACGTTGCCGGCTGCATCACGACCAAAGGCCCGCGCCCGCTGATGGGGCGATTCGCCATGAAGCCGTTCCTGGCGCAGGGCGCGGTCATCGCCTCCGAGGGCCTGAATGATTACTCCTGGGTCAAGCCGATCTGGGAGAACATGCGCAAGGTCATCGGCTATCGCGAGCGCACGCAGTTCGATCCCAAGTACGGCCTGTTCTTCTGGGAAAACGCGATCTCCTCGGGCGCCGACAACAATGTCGCGCTGACCAACGATGAGAAGGACAAGAGCGCGATCCTTGCCGCCGACATCAGCACCTTCCAATATCGCGAGTACAAGGCGATGGCGCAGCTCGCCGACAAGCTCGGCCAGCCGGACGAGGCGGCCCAGTATCGCAAGAAGGCCGCCGGCCTGAAGGCTGCGATGCTGCAGCACATGTGGTTTGCGAAAGAGGCGATGTTCTACAATGTGCGTCGCGACACGGGTAAGCCGGTCGAGCGCATCAGCTACTCCAACTTCGTGCCGCTCATTGACGACATTCTGCCGGACAAAGATGCGCGGGAGATGATCCGGCGCTACATGCTCAATAAGGATGTCATGCTTGCGCCGTACGGCATTCGCAGCCTGTCAAAGCGCGATCCCGATTACAACAACGCCGCGATCATCGTGCCGTATTCCAACTGGCAGGGGCCGGTGTGGATCAACGCGAACTACATGAACTACATCGCGCTGAAACGCTACGGCTTCGACAAAGAAGCAGCAGAGTTATCGGGCATTCTCGGCCGCATGGTTGTGGCCGACATCAAGCAGTGGGGCTCGATGCATGAGGATTACAATGCCGAGACCGGCGCCGGCCTGGCGCCCACGCCGGAGCAATCGCCCAACCACGTCTTCGCCGGTTTTGTGGGATGGAACCTGCTGGTCGAGGACATGCTGCAATGCGAGGTGAAGCACCAGTGCGGATTCCTACGGAATTACGGCGTGTCCGCCGCGAAGTGAAAGGTCTGTCCAGCCGTTCGGGTAGAGCTGGCCTTCAGGCCAGCGTCTAAAGCGCGCTTTGTGGTTTCTGTGAGTCGGCTTTCAGCCGACGGCAGAGTGTCGCCCGCTAAAGCGGGCTCTCAGGAAATGAGGGGTGGCGTAACGCGGCGCTGAAGCGCCGCACTACCCGGTAATGGCCAAGCTAGGGGTGGTGCTCGCCTGAAGTGTCTGCGTGAGAACCCTGTCGTCCTACGGACTCGGCGCGAGGAGCCGTTCAGGTAGAGCTGGCCTGAAAGGCCAGCACCAGTCCTTCGCCGCGCGACCCAGCCGCCTCAGCCCTTCATCACCTTCTGCCACGCTTGCTTGAAGTGTTCCATCTCGTCGCTGGTGCCGACGGTGATGCGCGTGTACGTCGGCATCGACGGCCAGACGCGGCCGATCATGATGTTCTGCTGGGACATGGCGGCGACCACTTCTTTCGCCGCGCGCTTGGCGTCGAGCAGGAAGCAATTCGACACCGATGGAATGTAGCTGTATCCGTTGTGATCGAGCCACTCGAAGGTCGCCCCGCGCACCTGCTCATTGATGCGCTTGCGCTCGGCGACCAGGTTCGTCTCCTTCAGGCTGGCTGACGCCGCTGCCACCGCCGTCACCGGTGAGGCGTTCCAGCCGCTGTATTGACGCAGCCGGTGAATCAGCTCCGGCGGCGCAATGGCAAAGCCGCAACGCAGACCGGCCATGCCGTACAGCTTGGAGAAGGTGCGGAGCACGATGATGTCTTTGCCGGCCCGCACCAAATCGATAGTCGTCGGCGCATCGCTGAAATGGATGTAGGCCTCGTCGACCAGCACGATCGACTGCTTCGGCTTGTTGGCGAGCAGATACTCGATGTCGGAGTGGCTGGTCAGCGTGCCGGTGGGATTGTTGGGTGTGCAGATGTAGAAGACGCCGGCATCGGGTGCGGCGGCCAACATGGCTCGCACGTCGTGAGCGTAGTTCTTGGTGAGCGGCACCTGCACCACGCGCGCGCCCACATCGGCGGCAGTGTGCATGCCCGCCTCGTAACCCGGATCGGCGGTCACGTAGCTGGCGCGCGGCGAGCAGAAAGTTGCGACAGTATAGGTCAGCGGCTCGCTGGATCCCGCGTAAATGGCAACCTGCTCGGGGGTGACGCCGACGGTTTCCGCAAACTGCTTCTCGAAGGCCTTGGTCGCTTCGAACTGATAACGCCCGCCGTTGGGAGCGATGGCAATCACCGCCTCGCGCGCGGCGGTGCAGGGGCCCAGCGGATTCTCATTGGCATTGATCGCCACCGCGCCGGGCGAAGGCGATGGAGAGGCGGCGTAGGCGAGCATCGGCTCGGTGACTACGCGCAACGCCAGCGCTGCCGAGGTGACGGCTGAGGCCTGCAGAAACGACCTGCGGGAGAGAGCCGGGATGATGGCTTGGGCCATGATCGCCTCCTGCGGACTTCATCTTAGCGCGTTCGGACACGCATCGATGAATTCAACTCCCAGGCTGGCTGTGGATGCACACTGGGGAGGAAGCATCGCAGAAGAAGGCATGAGCCGGCTGAGAACTGCGCCGTGGAGACACGGCATAACGGCACCCGTTGTACTGCTTCCAAACAACAAGTTGCGAAGGTGTCGATACTGGCGCGCCCGGAGAGATTCGAACTCCCGACCTGATGCTCCGGAGGCATCCGCTCTATCCAGCTGAGCTACGGGCGCGTCAGCAAAATTATACATGGCGTCAGCACTGCGGCCGGCGCGCCGTTTCGCGGCTGAGGTCGCCGACTTTTCCGCCTTCGCGTGTTACGCAGCGCGTCGCTGGCGGGTGCGAGCGGCTTTGCTGGCAGCTTGACTGCGGCCTGCCGCTCCCTTGGTACGGGCCGCCTTCTTCGCCGCCTGTTTCCGCGAGGCGCTGCCGCGCTTTCGCGCCGATTGGCGGGCCTGGCGCGACAACGAGGAGCGCGAAGCCGCCGAGTGGCCTTCGCGTTGCAGCGCGCTTTCCACCGCGCGAGACCGGCGGGCCGACTTCTTCTTTGCCGGCGACCGGCCCTTGCTCAAATCACGTTCCGCCTTGTGGCGTGTTGCCGAGGAGGCTGTGCCCTTCTTCGGCGGGGCCAGCTTTACTCCCGCGCGCCTGGCCTTGGAGAGGCCGATGGCGATCGCCTGCTTCGTCGAGCGGGCGCCGTGCTTGCCCTCGCGGATGTGGTCCATCTCTTCCTTCACGAATTCACCGGCCTGGGTGCTCGGCGACTTGCCTTCGCGCTCATCTTCGCGCGCCCGTTCCAATGTCTCTTTTTCCGGCATTCTGCCTCCCATTGGGATGAATCTGTGACGAAGCGCTTTTCGCTCGCTCCGTCTCCCTCAAACAGGATGCCGTGAGCAGGCGCTGAGATGGTCTACACTAACGTCTAATCCTTAGCACGATGGCAGAGAACCGATCGCAAGTCGCGAAATACCGCTTTCTGTTGCTGGCGTTGGCCATAGTGTTTGCCGGGGCTACGGTGGTCTACAGCGCCGCCTGGATGTATTACATCCGGCAGTCGAGCCTGCCGGTCGAGGTGGGCATGGACAGCCGTCCGACCTCTGCCGGAATGCTGGTGACCAATGTCTGGAATGACAGTCCGGCGCAGCGGGCCGGCCTGCAGCGAAGCGATGTCATCACCGCCATCGACGACCGCAGCGTCTCCGCGCCGGTGGCATGCGACCGGGTGTTGTTCCGCGTCTGGCACGCCGCGCACCCCGGAGAGCCGGTCGCGCTGAAGGTACGGCGTCCCGGCCAGGCCGAACCGCTGTTCCTGACGCCGGTTTTCCGGGCCGCTCAAGGCGGCGGTGACGCTCAGTCCCTGGTGCGCAGAGGCGCAGCGGAAGTGCTTGGCGTCTATCCGCTGCTGTTTTTGATTGTCGGGCTGGCTGTCTTGTTCCTGCGGGTTGACGACAGCAACGCCTGGCTGCTGGCGCTGATGTTTGCGGGATTCATCTCCGAGGGCGATCTGCCGCTCGCCTTCGCCCTGGCGCCCGATTCGCTGCTGCATTTCGTTTACAGCTACGCCCTCATCATGCGCGGCGTTCTGCCGGCGCTGTTTTATTTCTTCTTCGCAGTTTTTCCGGTACGCTCGCCCATCGACCGCAAGCTGCCGTGGCTGAAATGGGCACTGCTGGTCGGAGGCGCTTGCCTGAACTGGGGAGGCGTGCGGACGGGCTACTATCTCGCCCTCCCCTTTATTGAGGCTCTGGGCAGCCGACCTCACATTGCCCTGGTGAGAATTTTCGTTGCGTACGGGACGGTGCTGCTGGGCCTGGCTTCCCTGGTGTGGAATGTTATTGACGCGCCCAACGTCGAGGCCCGTCGCAAGCTTAAGGTGGTGCTCTGGGGCACGCTGGTCGGCGTCGCTCCGGCGGTATTAATCGGGCTGCCTTACGATCTTTTGCATCACGAAATACCTTTCTGGGCGGGATTCGCTCGCGGCACATTCCTCTTCCTGATCCCGCTCTCGTTTGCTTACGCCGTGTTGAAGCACCGGGTGATGGACATTCCCGTCCTGCTGCGGCGCAGCGCGCGCTACCTGCTGGTGGAGCGCGGCTTCGCAATACTCGTCTTGCTGATTTCGGTAGGGATCGTGTTGTGGTTCGGGCAGACGTTTGCGCGGCGCTTCTCGGCTGGATCCAGAACGGCCATTCCCATCGGCGCCACCCTGGGCGTGATCCTGATTACGGGCGCCACCCAAGCCCACCGGCACGTGCGCACGCGGCTGGACCGCGCCTTTTTCCGCAGCGCGTATGACGCGCAGCAGGTGCTGGAGAACCTTGCCGCCACCACCTTGACTGTGACCGACCGGCATGCGCTGGCCGAGTTGCTGCATCGGCACATCCATGAAGCGCTGCATCCCATGCCGCTGGTGGTCTACCTGCTTTCCGAACGCGGTGAGCTTCGGGCATTTGCCGGAAATCCTCCCGAGCAGGAGATGACGCTTTCCGCAGACGCGCCGATGGTGCGGACGCTGGCTGCCGAGAGCGTGCCGCTGGAGCCCACTCCCGATACGCTGCGCGGAACTCCGCTGGAACGCCTTCACGCTGAATGCCTGGTTCCGATTGGCGGATCGTCGGAGGGCCGGTTGCAGGGCCTGATCGCGCTGGGGCCGAGGCTGTCGGAAGAACCTTACTCGGCGCGTGACAAGCGGCTGCTGGCTTCGGTTGCCAGCCAGGCAGCAATCTCGATGCGCAGCATCTCGCTGGCCGAACGCATGGCAGAGCGCATGGAGGCGGAGCGGCGCAGCGAGCAGGAGATGCAGATTGCGCGCCAGGTGCAAAGCCGGCTGTTGCCGCAGGAAGCGCCGCAGCTGCCCACGCTGGAGTGCGCCGGCAAGTGCATTCAGACACGCGCCGTGGGCGGCGATTATTACGACTTCCTCGACTTCGGCTCCGGCAAGCTGGGCATGGTGCTGGCCGACATCTCGGGCAAGGGCATCTCGGGGGCGCTGCTGATGGCGAACCTGCAGGCCAGCCTGCGCGGGCAGTATGCGCTGGCGCTCGACGATCTTCCCGGCCTGCTGCGCTCGGTCAACGGCCTGTTCTTCAAGAACACCGAGACCAACAACTACGCGACCACTTTCTTCTCCATCTACGATGATGCCAGCCGGACCCTGCGCTACGTCAATTGCGGCCACAATCCGCCGGTGCTGCTGCGCGCCGCGGGTGCAGTTGAGCGGCTGGACGCCACCGCCACCGTGCTGGGACTGTTCGAGGAGTGGGACTGCTCGGTGTGCGAACGGCAGCTCGCACCCGGCGACGTCCTGCTGATCTACACCGACGGAATCTCCGAGGCGGCGCCCAGCGAGGAAGCGGAAGAGTTTGGCGAGGACCGCCTGATCGCAAGCGTGAAGCGATATCGTTGCCATCCGGCGGATGCGATGCTGGATGGCATCATCGCTGAAGTGCAAGGCTTCAGCCGTGGCGAGCAGGCCGACGATATGACGCTGATCGTGGCTCGCTGCCGGTAAGGCCGGAGCTGCCATTCAGGATGCGTGGCTGGGGCCAACCTGAGCGAGTGAAGGCGCGAGGATTTACGCTGCTACGCGCTTACGGCCGCACGGCGGGCGGCCTGGGCCCGCTGCGCACCCGGTTTCCTGCGCAGGAAAAACTCTTCATAGGTCACCCGCGAGAGATAGGCCACTCCGGTCGATACCGCGGCAATGACCACAATAGCCAGGCATATCTTCGCGAAATCCAGGTTCGGCAGCAGTCCCGGAGCGAAGCGCGCCAGCAGCGTGTAGTAAACGCCAGCGATCCAGT
>DASRGM010000079.1:0-29957 GCA_035651035.1 Terriglobales bacterium | reverse complement strand
GACCACTGACAACTGACAACTGACCACTGCCCTTGCCTCACTCAATCCGCAACGCCCGCACCGGTTCAACCGACGCAGCGCGCCGCGCCGGCATCAGTCCGGCAATCAAGGCGCAGAAGGTGAGCGCGACGACCGAGCCGGCCAGCACCAGCAGGTTGAAGGCCGGAACTCCGTACAGCTTGCTGGCCATGACCCGGCTGGCGATGATTGCCAGCGGCACGCCGAGTATCAAGCCCACCACCACTTGCCCAAAGGCCCCGCGCAGCACCAGCGCCATAACGTCATGCCGATCCGCGCCTAACGCCATTCGAAGCCCGATCTCGCTGGTACGCCGCGCGACGTTATAGGCGGTCACGCCGTAGAGGCCGATGCAGGCCAGCAACAGCGCCAGGCCGCTGAACAATTCGGTCAGCCGCGCAATCAGCCGCTCCTGGTTGAACTGCCGCGCCACCTGCTCACCGAAACTGCGCATATCGATGATGCTGAGGTTGGGATCGATCTCACCCAGGACGCGCCGCACCTGCGGACCGATTTCCGCCTGCGAACCCGAATAGTGGATTTCAACCATGTTGGCGAACTCGGAGTGCGCTTCCATCGTGGCATAGTTCGGCCTCTCATATTGCACCGTCTGAAAGTAAGCCACGAAAAACATCGGATTCTGCGGATAGTCCTTGTCATCGGGACTGCGGTAACGGGTGTCCTTCACAACGCCGACAATTTCGTAGTCGCCGCTATGGCCGGGAGCGTCGAAACCGAAGTGCTGCCCAATCGGATCTTGCTTTGGAAAGAAGGTACGTACGAAGTTTTCATCCACCACGGCGACACGCTGCGAGGTCGCCGTATCCTGCTCATCAATGACCCGGCCGCGCAGCAGGGAAGTACCAATGGTCTTGAAGTAGTCGGGACCGACTCTCACCCAGCCGACGTTGATGTGTTTCGGCGGCTCGGGACGGCCCTCGATCGCAATTTCGTCATTCCAGCTGTCGCCGTCCTGCGGGCTGTACATGGAATAGCTGACGCTGCGCACGCCCGGAACTTGCGCCAGGCGCTCGCGAATCTGGCGATAGAGATTAGGCAGCCGGTCAGCCGTGTAACCCGCGGTCAGCGGATTGATCTGCACCATCAGGCGTCCATCGGTATCGAAGCCGAAATGGAAGTGCTCCAGATTTCGCAGGCTTTGCGTCACCAGCCCGGCCATGGCCAGCAGCACCAGCGACAACGCCGCCTGCGCGATCACCAGCGACTTCTGCGGCAGCGCCGAGCGATCGCGGGTGGAACGGTTGGCCCCGCGCAAGGCCTCCGCCGGATCGGAGTGCGACGCAATCCAGGCCGGCGCTACTCCGAAGACGATTCCCGTCAGCAGCGACAGCCCGAGAGTGAAGCCGAGAATCGGGAGCGAGGGACTGGTGTCGATGGGGACCCAGCTTGCTCCACGGAATGCCATCAACAGAATGGCGCGCGTGCCCCAGTAGGCGACGGCCAGGCCGGCCGTGCCGCCAATGCATGCCAGCAAAATACTTTCCGTAAGCAGCCCGCGAATCAGCCGGCCGCGGCTGGCGCCCAGCGCAAGCTGCACCGCGGTTTGCTGCCGCCGCACCGTAGCGCGCGCCAGCAGCAGGTTGGCAAGATTGGCGCACGCGATCAGCAGCACCAGCCCTGAGGCCGCGATCAGCAGATACAACCCGCTCTCGTAATTGTGGCGCAGGTCCGTCACGCCCGCGCCGCCCGGGCCCAGCTTCATGTACTGCTTGGGTATCTCCGGCCGGGCCCGCGGATCCATTTGGTCCTGGACCGAGAGCAGCCACTGGTGTAGCTCGGTGTTGACCTGCGCCTGCACTTGCGTCGGCTGCACTCCGGGCTTCATGCGACCGATCAGATACAGCCAGTATTGCAGGGGCAGGTGCAGCATCGAGCTCTTCTGGTTGATCTGCGGTTCGAAGGCGATAGGGATATAGACGGCGGGCGGATCTTCCCTCAGGCGCGCGCCGTAGAATCCCGGGGGCGTGATGCCGATGACGGTGAACGGCTGGCCATTCACCATGAAGCTGGAGCCGACGACTGACGGATCCAGCCCGAAATGCTGCTGCCATGCCCGATAGGTCAGCACGACGGTCGGCGCGGCGCCGGGACGGTCATCCTCACCGGTGAACATGCGGCCCGCTAAAGGCTGAATTCCGAAGGTGGAGAAAAAATTTCCCGACACAAACTCGGCCGGAAACGTTTCGGCCGGTCCCGGCGAGCCGCTCCGCCGCACGCTGATGTCCGGACGATTCGACTGGAAGGCCGCGATCTGCTCGAACTGCGGCGTATTCGCTTCAAGGTATTTGTACAGATCGAAGGAGACTAGGCCCCAGCCGCCATCGCCCTGGCCCATGCCGCCGTAGACGCAGCAAATATCGTTCGCACCGATGCGATACAGTTGCGCGGGATCGGCCACCGGCAGCGACTTCAGCATCACCGCGTGCACCAGCGTAAAGATCGCGGTGTTGGCGCCGATGCCGAGGGCAAGCGTCAGCACCGCCGTAATGGTGAAGCCGGGCGCCTTCATCAGCTGGCGCAGCGCATAGCGAATCTCGTGCAGGATGGCCATTCCTCTCCCTTTCTAAGTTTGGAGTGCAAACCGAACGCCATCACTGCAAAGCGCAAGAGACTTTATTTTCCGATGCTTACCAGCGGCGCGTTCGCGGCGAGAGTCTCTCTTGTCCGCCCGCGCCTCCAACTGTCCGTATTCGAACGCTCCTCCAGCGCCGCTTCTTTGTCGAAATTAAATTGATTTTCGGCTGCCACATACGGACCTTAAAGGCGATCGAAACAACTTCAGCTTCGCTGCGTTATTCTCGACCCTGCGCATGAACCTAACCGATCGCATCTACCTGGCGCTGCATCTGCTGCTGACGCTTTTGGTATGCGCGCGGCATGATCGCCTGCAGCACTGGCCGGTCTACGTTGCGTGGAACGTGTGCGCGGCAGTCGTCATCATCCTGCTGGCGCACAAACGCGATGACGGCAAGGCTTGGGGCTTTGCGCACGACTGGCTGCCCGCCCTCCTGTTCATCACCGCATTCGAAGAGACGTCGTTCCTCTCGCTCACCCTTCGCAGCGGATGGCAAAACCAGTTTGTGATCGCCTTTGAGGCGTGGCTGTTCGGCGTGGTGCCGATGGAGTGGATGCACGCTCGTGCCCGTTCATGGCTGCCTGAATTCCTCGAATTCGGCTACTTCGCCTTCTACCTCTTGTACCCCGTTGTGGGAGCTCTGTTCTGGGGCTGGCGTGAGCGCCCGGCCTTTCGCGGCGCCTTTCGCCGCCTTACCGACACTCTCAGCGTCGGCTATGCCGTCTGCTACACGATATTTCTGCTTCTTCCCACACAGAGCCCGGCAAACCGCCTGGGCGTGCAGGAGGTCGGCAGCGCGCACGGGGGAATCTTCCAGCGCATGGTTAAGGTGATCCAGGACAACGCCGGCGTGCACGGCAACGCATTTCCCAGCGCCCACATCATGCTGGCGTTTCTGGTGCTGGTGTTTGCCTATCGGTTCCTGCCGCGGGCCGCGCCCTGGCTGCTTGTGCCTACCGTTCTGATGTGCGTAGGCGCGGTATACGACGGGTATCACTACGCCAGCGACGTGATGGCCGGAGCGGTGATCGGAATCGCGCTGGGGGTGGCTGGTCTGCCGGGCATAGGACCGGCGGCGGGGGGAAACAGGGAAAAGCCTCTCCGCAGAGAGGCTTGAGAAAGACCACGAACCCCTTACGCCTTGGTGACTTTGCCGCTGCGCAGACAGCTGGTGCACACGCGCATGCGCTTGCTGCCGCCCTGCACCTTGGCGCGCACCGGCCGCAGATTCACGTTCCAGCGGCGGCGCGTCACGTTGTGCGCGTGACTGATGTTGTTGCCCGATTGCGGCCCTTTGCCGCAGATTTCACATACCTGTGCCATGATCGCTCCAGAACAATTGCCATGCCGGCGGGGTAACCATCATTATAGTGTGCAGGCGCATAAATCGCCAACTCCGCTCCTGTCTGGGTGGTGGGTCTGTTTGAAATCTGTGGCGGTGGAAGAGCCGGGCTTCAGTCCGGCGAAATCACAGGCCATTGACGGCGGCTTTAGCCGTGGCAATCGGGCTTTAGTACCCGGGGTGCCCCACCCTTCTCGCCTCTTTTGGCGAGAGGGCGGGCCTCGCTACGCCGCCTCGCGCTTCGACTCCACCGGCAGCCCGGCATTCTGCCAGGCGTGAAATCCGCCCTGAAGCGCATAGACGTTCCTATATCCGCGCTGCTGAAGCTTCTGCGCCAAACTGGCGCTGGATCGTTCGTTTGGTCAAGTGCAGTAGGTGACAATCGGCCGGTTCTTCGGAATGCGAGGCAGGCTCTCTTCCCATCCGTCGAGCGCCACGCGTTGCGCTTGCGGAACCATGGTGTCAGATTCCGCCCATTCGGTGGGATTGCGCACGTCTAGAATCGTAAACTCCTCGCCCGCCGACACTCGCTTCTTCAGCTCGTGAACCGTAATCCGCGGAGCATCCGCCATACAAGCCTCCTGCCGATACTGATGCCTCGGCCGAGCGCCGCTGTTGGCGGCACGTCCGCGAAATCCCGGCAGTCTCGTTCCGAGCTCGTAAGGCGGCAGGCTGGCCGCCGTCTGGGCCGCCCGTGAAGTTATGGATGACGTTGTATGTTTGCGATTGGGCGGGTTGAGACCAGCTGGCAATAAGCAAGAATGTGACGACGAGCGCGAACAGAAGCCCGCTTTCGCGCTGCGCCAAAGTGCATCAGCCAGCGTGATGCTGAAGCATTACAAACCTCCTGGGGGATGCTGTTTGCCGTTCCGCCAGAACGACGCCATCCATTATTCGCCCGTAGCGGCACGTATGGCCAGAGGCGGGGGATTTTGATTACTGTGTGCCACCGCAAAGGCGCGGAACGGGTTTTCGATGCCGAGGATTGTCAGAGCGAAACTGGGGTAACCGGGCTGCGCGCGCACGCATAAACTGAAGTAATCTTCTAGTCTTCCTCAAACTGCTTTAGAGTTCGCATTGAGTCCGCGTGGTTGCGCACGCCTAAGCTGCCACAGCTACAGACTTCCCTACGCACTGTGCCCGCCGATTTTTCAGGAGTGAAATTATGAAACAGATCATAGCTCTATTGCTTTGCATCATCGTGCCGCTTACGGTTTTCGGCGGAGAGGCTGCCTACAAGGTCACTTATGATGGCGGCTCTCTTCCCGACATCAAGTCCGGCACAGGTGTGCACTTGTTCATCGACCAGAACAAAGTGCGCTTCGTGCACGACGGCCGAGAGATCGCAAGCATCCCCGCTTCGGCGATCACGGAAGTAAGCTATGGCCAGGATGTGCACCGGCGCGTCGGAGCAGCCGTCGGTCTGGCCTTTGTCAGTTTAGGAGTAGGCGCACTGATGGCTCTCAGCAAATCGAAGAAGCACTTCGTCGGCCTGACCTGGTCTGATGGCGACAAGAAGGGCGGCCTCGCCATGCAATGCGACAAGAACGAGTATCGTGGCATTTTGGCCGGGCTGGAGGGAATCTCCGGCAAAAAGGCCGTCGACTCCGCCGCCATGACGGTCAAGAACTAAACGATACTGGGTTCGGTACCACTGATATCGAGTTGATGGTAAGCGCCGGAAATGTGGCGCTGGAGGCAGCTTCCGCGCGCATGCCTATCGAGGGAAGATCCGGTGGGACTAAATCAGTGGTGTGCGCCAAAGCTCAAGCTGGCCGCTGATGAGTAAGGGCATGGTACCCACTGTCTCTGTGAATGCCAGCGAGATCAAAAGCCTGGGTCGGCCGTGCGTCGGGAGTTAAAATTGTTTCCGACAGAGACGGTTCGATTAGAAATGTCAATTTTATTAGTGGAAAGCGAGGTTCGAAGGTTTCTTTCTACCGGCCAGCCGGAGGTTATCTCGATAACGGGCCATTGGGGAGTTGGCAAGACGTTTGCGTGGAAGCGCTATTTGGCGGGTGCGCAGGCCACAGACGCAATCGCTCTGAAACGTTATGCGTATGTGTCCCTGTTCGGTATCAACTCCGTAGACGAGCTGAAGTATGCCATCTTCGAGAACTCGGTTAAGACCTCGGCGATCGGTATTGAGCCGAGTCTTGAGACGTTGCGGTCCAATACTGTGGCGGCAAGCGAACGGCTGGGGAAGAAGAGTCTTTGGTTCATTCAGCAGATTCCATTCGTAAGAAACAACGTGGGGGGCTTAGGGCCCGTTTGGTTCTTATCGGTGAAGGACACGATCATATGCCTTGACGATATTGAGCGGCGGGGCGCGAATTTGTCAGCTCGCGATGTGATGGGGCTTATCTCAGCCCTGAAGGAGCAAAAGGAATGCAAGGTAGCGCTGATCTGGAATGATGACGCGGAAGACCGCGAGAAGGAAGATTTTGAGAGGTATCACGAGAAAGTAGTCGACATCTCGCTGAGGTTTAGCCCCTCCGCTAGGGAGTCGGTTCAAATCGCCTTACAAAAGGACACCAGAGCGGTTGAGATGCTGGCGGAAAACTGCGTGGAGCTTGGTGTTAGGAACATCCGATTGATCAAGAGGATTGAGCGATCAGTCCGAGAAATAGAGAGGCAGCTAGCCGAATTTAACGAACAGATATTGAAGCAAGCCATCAGTACTTTGACCCTCCTCGGCTGGAGCATTTATGAGCCGGGGATCGCCCCTTCAATTGAGTTTCTCCGGAAGAAGAGAGGGGCTGAGCACTTCGGAGCCAAGACGGACGAGCCGGTTTCGGAAAAGGAAGGAGTGTGGAACGCGCAGCTCGATGCCTACAGGTTTGGCAGGTTGGATGATTTCGACTTGGTCCTGCTCAATGGCACTACAGACGGTTTTTTTGATCCTATAGCGGTTAAGAAATGTGCGGCAGAGCTCAACACGCAGATCGCTGCCGCCACGCTGGGTAACTCCTTCTTTGCTGCATGGGAGAAGTACCACGATTCGTTCGACAACAACCAAGAAGAGGTGCTCGATGCCCTACAGGACTCATTCTTCAAAACCGTAAAGAGCGTCAACCCGACCAACCTGAACAGCACCGTCACTCTCTTCAAGTTGTTGGGAAGAAAAGACCAGGCTGCCGATATGATCAAGCATTACGTGGATGTCCACAGCGAGGACCGGGGATTCTTCGATCTCCAAAGCTATCCGTTCGCAGGAGATGTAACAGATCCCGACGTGATTCAAGCATTCAATACAAGGTTCGCGGAGTTCAGGGAGGAGATCGATCCTAGGGCTGTTCTACTACGGATCGCAGAGACCAGCAGTTGGAACGCCGAGGACATCGCGGCCCTGGCAGGGCTCTCCTCAGATCGATACTACGAAATGTTTAAGGCGAGCCGTGGCACCGAACTCCGAAAGATGCTCAAGGTGTGCCTACAGTTCGGCACTTTTGGAAACGCGACGCCGCATTACGGGGAAATATCGAATCGAGCCAAGACTGCGCTTGAACGTATTGGCCGGGAGTCCCCGATTAATTCACGCCGAGTGCGTGCTTACGGTATCGATGTTAGCAGCGCGTCGCCGGCAGATCAGGAAAAACCGCAGCAGCAGTAAAGCAGGCGACACCTACTTTTATTTTTGTCCTGAGGTGAAGCGTATCGAGAGGCGCTACTTCGGCCGGGTGCCCCGGGTCTCGCGCGGTTCCAGACCCGGGTTCTTCGTCCTCGGTCACTCTGGTGGTGCGCTCTCCATCACTGCACGGCAATACCTACTTCTATTTCTATCCTGAGGTGAGGCGTATCGAGCCGACAAGCTTTGCACGGTGACCTACCCTACTCGCCCCATGTCTCGAACCCCGCGAGACATGGGGCACCCGGCTGCTCCCAAAATGGGAATCAGGCCGCCGATTTTTCCCTTTTTTGGTTGATTCCGCTCCTTCGTGCTTCCATACTGATTTCGTTAGGGTAGGATCCGCCTTCACCCCGGCGCTCCTGCTCTATTTGTGTTTATTGGGGGTTGTAGTTGTCGGTAGTCTGCTCTCTTCGGCTCCGCTTCAAATCTCGCTCCGCACCTTCCCGCCTGGCTTCAAAATCGCGTAAATCTCTGCCGCTCAAGACCCTGTCCGCAAGCCTCACGCGCTCAAGACTTTGCGACAGACTCTTTGGGTTGATGACTGTGTTTTCAAGAACTTGCGCGGGCAATGGGAGGGGGTGTACCGCAGTTTCGAGTTTCAAGTTTCGAGTTTCCAGTCTCAAGTCTCAAGTTTCCGGTCGTCGGACCGCCCAGCGCCAACTGCCCAAGACTGGTAACTGAATGCTAATTGCTAATTACTAACGAAGGATTGATCCATGAAATGCTCACAAATGAACCAGGAACAGCGGCACAAGCTGATATCGCAGATCAAGCTGGTCAGCCCCAGAAAGCCGCGGCAATGCGAACACATCAAGGTCAACGGAGAGTTCTGCGGCTCGCCTGCGCTGCGCGGCCGCAACTACTGCTATTACCACCTGACCTACATCGGACGCCGCATGCGGGCCCAGCGGGCGCAGGCCAACGCGACCGACGCGAGCACCGTCGCGCTGGAGCTGCCGCCGCTGGAGGATGCGGCCTCCATCCAGATGTCGCTGATGCAGGTGATCGATGCGATCCTGCATAACCGTCTCGACACGAAGCGCGCCGGCCTGGTGCTGTATGCGCTGCAAACCGCGAGCGCCAACCTCGCCCGCGCCGATTTCCGCCAGACTCAGGGCGCCACCGTGGCCAGCGGGTACGACGATTTCGAAGAGGACTTCGAATTGGGCGACGCGACCCCCGAGCTCCAGGTTGGAGAAGAGGCGGCCCAGGCAGAAGAGTCGCGCAGCGAGCACACCGAGAAGATCAGGCAGATTGAAGAGATGGCTGCCGCCTACGCGAAGCTCGATGAGGCGAAGATGGACTTCGAAGAGAAGCATCCGCCGGGCGAAGAAGAACTGGAAGAGGCAGAGGCCGAGCACCGGTTCGAGTGTCACTTTATGGATCAGTTTCTGTGCGGCATTATCGGCCCGCGAGCGCCGGTGCCAGTCAGTGCGCCGGGGCTGTTGCGGACAGTCGAGCGCGAAGCCTCCAGTCAGCGGCTGGAGTTGACCGGTAGCTTCTTCGGGGAAGAGGAAGAGTTGGAGGAGGTCGCGTGAGGAGCGGAGATCATCATGGGTTGGCCGAGGTTTGCTTCGACATCACGGACGGGGGCCTGAAGGCCCGCTGTACCCAACCCGGGCCTCGAAACCGCGAGACCCGGGGCACCCAATCCTTACAAGCTCCCCATGTTCGCCAGGAACTCGTTGTTGCTTCGCGCCTTGCCCAGCTTGTCGATCAGCAACTCCATCGCTTCGACCGGCGACAGCGGGTTGAGGATCTTTCGCAGCACCCAGATGCGCGCCAGGTCTTCCTTCGGAATCAGCAGCTCTTCCTTGCGGGTGCCCGAGCGCTGAATGTCGATGGCCGGGAAGGTGCGCTTGTCGACCAGCTTGCGGTCGAGAATGATTTCCATGTTGCCGGTGCCTTTGAACTCTTCGAAGATCACGTCGTCCATGCGCGAGCCGGTTTCGATCAGCGCGGTCGCGATAATGGTCAGCGAGCCGCCTTCTTCGATGTTGCGGGCCGCGCCGAAGAAGCGCTTCGGGCGCTGCAGCGCGTTAGAGTCGACGCCGCCGGAGAGCACTTTGCCTGACGGCGGAACGATCGTGTTGTAGGCGCGCGCCAGTCGCGTGATGGAGTCGAGCAGAATCACCACGTCGCGCTTGTGCTCGACCAGGCGCTTGGCCTTCTCGATCACCATCTCGGCAACCTGAACGTGGCGCGCAGCCGGCTCATCGAACGTCGACGAGATGACCTCGCCCTTCACCGACCGCTGCATGTCCGTCACTTCTTCCGGACGCTCGTCGATGAGCAGCACGATGAGCACGACCTCAGGATGATTCGTGGTTACGGAGTTCGCCAGACTTTGCAGCAGCATGGTCTTGCCGGTGCGCGGCGGCGCGACGATGAGGCCGCGCTGGCCTTTTCCCACCGGCGTCAGCAGATCCATGACGCGGGCGCTGATGTTCTCGCGCACCGTCTCCAGCTTGATCCGCTCCTGCGGATATAGCGGCGTCAGGTTGTCGAACAGGATCTTGTTGCGCGCTTCTTCGGGCGATTCAAAGTTGACCGCCTCGATCTTCACCAGCGCGAAATACTTCTCGCCTTCATGCGGCGGACGCACCTGGCCGCTGATGGTGTCGCCGGTCTTCAGGTCGAACTTGCGGATCTGCGATGGAGACACGTAAATGTCGTCCGGGCCGGGAAGATAGTTGTAGTCGGGCGAGCGGAGGAAACCATAACCATCAGGCAGGATCTCCAACACACCCTCGGCGAAAATGTGACCTTCTTTTTCGCTTTGGGCCTGAAGGATCTTGAAGATGAGGTCCTGCTTGCGCAGGCCGCTGGCGCCGGGCAGCTCGAGATTGCGAGCTATCTTGGTCAGCTCGGTGATGTTCTTTTCTTTTAATTCTGAGATTGTCATTGTGGTGTCACCTACGGAGGATTTTGCGGAAGGGCGGGCCGGAGGAAACTTACGAGAGACGCGCCTTGCTCCCCGGCGAGCGCGTCATTTGCACTCGCCGAGGATACTAAGCTTAAGCCGCGCGTCGCTGGGCTTCGGTAGCCGTTTCGGGTTCGAGCAGGACCGCATGCCGCTCCGAGTCGGCAATGCGATGCAGCACTTCGTTGGTCGTATCCTGAATTCGCGTGTTGGGCTTATGGAACTTGCGCGTCGCTTTCGACGCCAACTGGCACAGAGTATAGCGGTTGCGCAGGGTGTGGACTGCTTCAAAAACCAGTTCAGACCTCATTTTCATATTTCTCCTCGTTTATGAATGATGTACCGGAGCCCGATTCCCATTGCGCCTGTTCCGGCACATCGGGTCTTAGCTTTATCTGAGCGGAAACCGCTGCTCCTGATGTGAAACTCGAGGACGGGAACCTGACGAACCACAAGAGCCACAACGTTTAGATGCTCCTGCTGCCGCTTTGGTTCGGGTAATTTGCCCGTCGCACCGGCTTCAATCTACGACAAATCAAGACGTGGCAATGACTTAGCTCAGCTCCGTCCTGCAATTCGGCGGACGCGCACCAGATATGTCTTCGCTCAGCAAACCTGTTGAAGACTTTCAGCGGAGGCCGTTTTCGGGGCAGGACTTGCCTTGGACTGGAGCTCAAAAGGACAACGTCTACGGCAAACCACACGGTAGACGCTTTACCCTGCTCAGTCAAGCAAAATCGTCCCTAGAACCCAGGTCACTAACCCATTGAACTTCCACGACTTGCCCCTTAGACGCAACAGCGGAGCAAAGGTCTTAATAAATTATTAACGCGCTCGTTTTCAGCAAGTTAAGCGTGTCCGTTGCAGTTCACGGCGGGAACTTACGATGCAGAATTTCCACAGCTTGCCGGCCGTTTGAAACGGCGGACTGCGGCTTCAACCCCTGGCTTAGGGCAAGACCCAAAGGAGGTTATATCGCACCCTGCGCGGAACTTCGTGCGCTAGTCTTTGGGAGGGTGAAGCGCCTTATGCCGCCGCGCCAGATCGCGCTCGACCTCGTCCAGCCAACGCAGTTCGGTTTCGAAATGCGCGATCATCAGCTTAATCATCCAGACGGCTTCATGGCTCTCGTGACCGACCTCGTTTACGACGGCGCGATGGGTGGAGCGTTCACGGCTTAGCTGCTGGTCGAGGTACTTGCGGCGGCGTTGCAGTTGGCGCTTCACAATGCCGGGACGGGCGAGCCAGGACAATGCCATCCAGGTGAGGAACGGCGGGCGCTCGCGCTGCTCGGCCCAATCGTCGCGCTCCAGCGCCGAGGCGAGGGCTTCGCGTCCGCGCGCGGTGGTGGCGACCACTCGACGATCGGGACCGAGTTGCGGCTCATCGCTCCCCACCGCCCGCACCAGCCCCAGACGCAGTAGCTTGTCGAGCGAATAGTAGACCTGCGGACGCGAGATGCCGGCCCAATCGCGTACTTCCCGCCTCTGCAGTTCGGCATTGGCGGCGTAGCCGTGCATCGGCCGCTTGGCCAACAGGCTGAGCAGAACGAGGTCGGGCGTGGTCAGCTTTGGCGTGGCGGCCATTGGCGGTTATCGTCGCGCCTGCGGCGGTAACGCTGCGGCTCGTTTGCGCTCGCGGCTCCAGTACCACCACTGGCGCATGGCGGGCGGTAGCTCGGGATCACGGGCTTGCGCCACCGCCGCGGTTAGCGCGTCAAGGACGCAAATGTCCTGTTGCTGGCCGGTAAGACGGCAGAGGCGCGCGTACATTTCTTTCGGCTCTTCGCGAGCAAGCTGCGCGACAGACTTCACGGCAAGCAGGTTGAAATCCCGCAACATAGTCGCGCCCACCGAGGTCAGGGCTCCCAGCTTTCGCAAATTTTGCATTGTCATCGCCAGTTCTCCCTTGACAGCCAAATCCCGGAGGCTGTACTGTACGTAGTCTAAATTAGACTAGTGAGAATGTTCAAGGACAAATTGGAAATGACGCCAAGAAGGATCTTGTGCCTGGTTGCAATTTGCGGTTTGGCAATTACATGCGCCTTAGGCGCTCAGGAGAAAACTATGACGACGCAGGTAAAGCGAGTGACACCGGTATTGTTCGTACAGAACGTGGAGCCCTGTCTGGAGTTCTGGCAGCGGCTGGGATTCCAGCGCACGATGGAGGTGCCCGACGGCGCAAGCCTGGCCTTCGCCGCCGTGCAGAAGGATGGCGTCGAGGTGATGTATCAATCGGTTGCTTCGGCGATGAAGGACCCGTCAGCCTCGGCAGCCACGAAGCAGAAGCTGGATTCGAAAGCGTTCTTATATGTCGAGGTCGCCGACCTGGACGCGATTCTGGCCGCACTGAAGGGAACGAAGCTCGAAGTGGAAAAGCACACGACGTTTTATGGCGCGACGGAGATCGTAGTGCGCGACCCCGGTGGGCACTTCATCACCTTCGCCCAATTCGCGCAGCCTGGACAGTGAAGAAAGACAGTATTCACCACGGAACCACGGAATACACAGAGTTTCTTATGGGCCTGCTGGCGGTGCTAACGAAACATGCAAGCGCTGTGCAGCCTGGACAGTGAAGAAAGACGTATTCACCACGGAAGCACGGAATACACGGAGTTTTTTATGGGCCTGCTGGCGGTGCTAACGAAACATGCAAGCGCTGTGAAGCCTGGACAGTGAAGAAAGACGTATTCACCACGGAATACACAGAGTTCTTTATGGGCCTGCTGGCGGTGCTAACGAAACATGCAAGCGCTGTGCAGCCTGGACAGTGAAGAAAGACGTATTCACCAGGGAAGCACGGAATCCACGGAGTTTTTCATGGGCTTGTTGTCGAATGCTCAGAAACATGGGAGACGTGCCATACCTTTCATTCTCAAACTTCCGTGACTTCCGTGCTTCCGTGGTGAAAGCGCTCTTCTTATCCCAAACCCCAAGGCGCGAGGGAGATCCTGGTGCGTGATGATGCGGTTCTTGTCAGAGAACTCTTCGCAGGATGCCTTTGGGTAATACGGGAACATTGAAATTAATAAGCAGACCCACGCGCAGCTTGCTCAGCCGGAGATAGGTCAACAGTTGGGATTCGTGGATGGGAGCGAGGCGTTCGACAGCTTTCACTTCGACCAGAAGGCGACCGTCGATAACAAAGTCGGCCCGGTAGCCGCAATCAAGGTGCACGCCTTTGTAGTACACCGGCAAGTCAAGTTCGGAGCGGAAAGGGACGTTCCTCAGCCCCAGCTCGCGGCACAGGCAAGTTTGATATGCAGATTCCAGCAGCCCCGGTCCCAATGCACGATGCACCTCAATGGCAGCGCCAATGACCTCGCCGCTGAGATCGGCTTCAATCAAGGACCCTGTGGCCGCAGTTCCTAGGTTTGTATTGGTGTTTGCTTGATCGATATTGTTTTTCATTCTGAAAGACTCCGTGCCCTCGGTGCCTCCGTGGTGAAAATGCTTTTTCCTACGCCCAGAAGGTGCGGTCCAGGGTGCGGTACTGGATTGCCTCGGCGATGTGGCCGGGCTCGATGGTGGGACTGGCGATGAGGTCGGCGATGGTCCTGGCCACTTTGAGGATGCGGTCGTGGGCACGGGCGCTGAGGCCTTGCTTGACCATGGCGCGCTCCAGCAGATGTTCGGCGTCGGTGCCCAGCTCGCAGTACTTGCGGATTTCGCGCGAGCCCATCTGGGCGTTGGCGTAGATGCGCTCGCTGCCGGCGTGGAAGCGCTGCAGTTGCAACTCGCGCGCTGCAATGACGCGCTTGCGGATATCGGCTGAACTTTCCGGCACGTTGCTGCTGCGCAGCTCGCGATAGTTTACCGACGGGACATCGATGTGGATATCGATGCGGTCCATGAGCGGCCCGGAGATTTTTGAGACGTAGCGCTGGATCATCATCGGCGAGCAGTGGCATTCGCGCGAGCGATCGTTGAAGTAGCCGCAGGGGCACGGGTTCATCGCCGCCACCAGCATGAAGCGCGCCGGGAAGCTGAGCGACATGGCGGCACGCGCGATGGTGACGGTGCCATCTTCGAGCGGCTGGCGCATTACTTCGAGGACGTTGCGAGGAAACTCAGGTAGTTCGTCGAGGAACAGGAGGCCGTAGTGCGCGAGCGAGACTTCGCCGGGGCGGGGAATCATGCCGCCGCCAATGAGGCCGGCGTCGGAAATGGTGTGGTGCGGCGAGCGAAACGGGCGTGTGCCGACGAGTCCGCTGGCGGAGTCGAGCACGCCGGCGACGCTATGGATCTTGGTGGTCTCCAGCGCCTCGGCGAAGGTGAGCGGCGGCAGGACGGTGGCCATTCGCTTGGCGAGCATGGTCTTGCCCGAACCGGGCGGCCCGATCATCAGCAAGTTGTGTCCGCCGGCGGCCGAGACCTCGATGGCGCGCTTGGCCGTCTGCTGGCCACGCACGTCGCGAAAGTCGACGAAGAAATCCTGCGAGCTCTCCAGCAGCGCACGAGTATCGACCTTCACCGGCTGGATGCCGTTGCCGGAGTTGAGCAGCCCGACAACTTCGGTCAGCGACTTGACGGGGTAGACGTCCACGCCCTCCACGAGCGCGGCCTCGCGCGCGTTGACCTCGGGGACGATGACTTTACGGATGTTGTTGGTGCGCGCGGTGACGGCAATGGGCAGGGCGCCGCGGACGCCGCGAATGCCCCCATCCAGCGAAAGCTCGCCCACGAAGAGCGCATCTTCCGGCGGCTTGTGGTTGAGCCCGCCGTAGGCGCCCAGAATGCCGAGCGCCATGGGAAGGTCGAAGCCGGAGCCCTCCTTGCGGATATCGGCCGGCGCCAGATTGATGGTGGTCATGGTTGGCGGAATATCGTAGCCGCTGTTTTTCAGCGCCGAGCGAATGCGCTCGCGGCTCTCGCGCACCGTGGTGTCGGGCAGCCCGACGGTGGTGAAGTAGTCTTTATCGCTTTTGACGGGAGCAATGTCGACCTCCACCTCGATGAGGGCGGCGTCGATGCCATAGACGGCGGCGCTGAGTGTCTTGTAGAGCATGCCAGGGAGTGCACGCCTGCCACAGTATCTTTAGGAATAACAGATGGGTGTGAAGCGAGGTGTGACCCGACGCACACCGCAGCGTGACGGCAGCAGGACGCTTGATTTTTCACGGCCGATCCAGCGATCCATCCGGCTCGGCCCAGAGGTATCGCAGAGAGATGGTTGCGGCGAGTGTGAGGAAGAAGGCCGCCCACTGCGGATGCGCCGGCCAGATCTCCTGCGTCAAGCCCAGTATCCAGGCCCCGGTTCCAATTGCGCTTGCAAGCAACGATGCCTTAAGTGTCGTCATAGATCACTCCTGAAAGACGCGGATTGGGCAATCGTGCCTAGGCGGCTTCCTGGGCGAACTGCCGAACTTCGTCTAATTGCGCCTGGGCCCGCTGAAGGCTGCGGCCAATTACCGCTCCATCCACGAATCGGCGCAGGCGGTCGTGCGACGGCATTCGCGAGTAGCGATAGAGGCACAGCATGCCTGCCAGCCCGGCAACGCCGACGGCCGTTCCTATCCACACCAGCGCCGGCGCGTTGGCGTACAGGTTGACGTGAACGAGGGCGAGCAGCACCATCAGGAACGGCATCCAGAGGAACCACCAGCTCAAGCCGAGCACAATGCCGCTCACGATGTAAGCGCGACCCATGCGGGCCAATCTGTCTTGCATCTCCAGCACCGAGCCGGAGTAATCGATGCGGCGGATGCCGTTGAGCAGGACACCCGCACCGACGACACAGAGAATGCCATACAGGTGAACGATCGCCCCTGCCGCAATCACCGGGACGGCGGCTGGCTTCATGGTCCACAGTATGGCCGCGAACAGGATCGCCACGATACCCATGCAAAGCTGCAGCGCCTGTCCCCAGAGCAGCGGACGAAGGCTGGAGCGGATGGTTGTGACCTTCTGGTGGTTGTACATCGCCAGGTTGATCGCGCTTTGCCGGTTCAGCTGCTGCCCCAGCATCTCCCATGCGTTTCTTAGTTCATCCAGTTCCATGATGGCTTCCTTCCGCGATGACGCTATCGTGAGCAGAATCAGATTTCGCTTCGTATCTTTTGCTTGAGCCGGTTGATTTTGGTGGAGACGTTGGTCTGGGTGATGCCGAGAATCTCAGCGATCTGGCGCTGGCCTTTGTCCTCCAGGTAGAGCAGCAACAGGGCCCGGTCGAGCGGCGCCTGACGCTCGATAAATGCCTGCAGGCGTTGCACGCGGTCCTGCGTTGCGCCGATGCCAGGAGCCGCGACGGCGTCGTGAAGAGTCTCGTCCAGCGGCACCGAGATCTCGCGATGCCGGACCGTCTTTCGCACAAAGCTGATGGCGACATTCAAGGCAACCCGATACATCCACGTGGTGAAGGTGCGCGACGGATCATAACGAGGCCACGCGCGCCACAGCTGCGCGGCAATCTCCTGAACCAGGTCGGCGCGGTCTTCACGATGCCAGCAGTAGGTGTTGGCCACCTTCAACACGATGCCCTGATGCGAGTGAAGTAAGGCTTCGAACTCTCGGTGGCGCGGGTCTTCCATGTCGTGCAGCGTCTTCTGCGACGTTAGCCGTGCGGGACAATGCCCCGTCATCAACCCATCTGAAGAGTGATTCGCACAGCAGGGCTGAATGTCACAGAGTTTGAAAGAATTTTTGAACGGCGGTTGATACTAGCAGGTGGGCCTCGGGGCTAGGCGTAGCAGAGGCGGGAAGTGCTTAGCTGATTGTGAGCGGCGCGGGCAATCGATACGACGTAATCAGTATTTTTAGAGAGGGCGGAATGGATTGCCATTGGGTCGCAAAAAGAAAGGGCGGAATTCCCTCCGGAAGCGCAGCGCCCAGTTGCACATCCGATGCCGTTAGGCCAAGAATTCCGCCGACCCAAGAAGTAGTCTGTCCTAAGAGGAGTTAGCCCGCTCTCGCTCGCTTCGCCTTCGCCTGACTCAGGAACCCTGTCTGATCTCGATGAATGCATTCTGGCACCGCGCGCCGCGGCTGCCAATGCCCTATCTGAGGTATGGGCATACAACTTCAGTTGTAGAAGGCGGCGACTAGCTACTAGCAACTAGCAGATGCTTAACACTCGCCGGACTTCGCGTGGCACGCACTGCGGTCCACCGCTGCCTCCTACGTTCCCTTGTGCAAGCCGCCTGGCCGGGCTAGTTGCTGGTCGCTAGTTGCTAGTAGCTTCTTTTGATATCTTCAAGCTATGCCCCTCTCCCCTAGCATCTGCGGCATGATTCTGGCGGCCGGCGCCTCCTCTCGCATGGGTCGTGACAAGGCTCTGCTGCCTTGGCCGCCTGTCGCCGAGGGTACGCCCGCGGTCAACACGTTTCTGGGCGCGACCATCGACCTGCTGCAGGCCTACAGCGACCTGGTAATTGTTGTTGCCGGCAAGAATGCGACGACCATCGCTCCGGTGGTGTACTCACATGCCGCGTTCCTCACCGTGAACCGCGAGCCCGAGCGCGGGCAGTTCAGCTCGCTGCAGGCGGGCCTGCAGGAGGTGCTCAACCAGGGCCGCGATGCCGCGTTCGTCGCGCTCATCGACCGTCCGCCGGTGCTGCCTGGAACGATGCGGCAGCTACGCGAGGCCTTTCTTTACGCCGATGCCGGGGTCTGGGCAGTGGTCCCTGAGGTTACGCGCGGCGTGCAGAAGGTGCATGGCCATCCCATCCTCATTAGCCGGGAGATGATCCACGTCTTCCTCAGCGCGCCGGTGACCGCGACCGCCCGCGATATCGAGCACCAGCACCAGCGCAATATCCATTACGTTGCCGTCGAGGATCCGCACGTCGGCGTGAACATCGACACGCCGGAGGACTACGCTCGCCTGGCCAGCGCAGAAATGATGTGGTCGGAGAAGCAGTTTTGAGCGCGCCTCCCCTGCGTTGGGAAGCTGATGAGTTCGTCGATTGGGTTCTGGCGCTGAAGCCGGCAATCGCCGTCTTCGACTGCGACGGCACGCTGTGGAGCGGCGACGCCGGCAAGGATTTCTTCTATTGGGAGATCGAGCGCGGCATTGTGGGGCGTGACGTGGGCGAGTGGGGCCGCCGCCGCTATGCCGAGTACGAGGCGGGCAACGTTGGCGAAGAGCAGATGTGCGGCGAGATGGTGACCATCAACCATGGCGTATCGTGCGAGACGCTGTACCGGGCGGCCACCGAGTTCTTCGACGAAGTTGTCGCGCATCGCGTTTTTCCCGAGTTGCAGGAGCTGACGCGGCGGCTGGCGGAGCAGGGTTGTGAGTTGTGGGCCGTCTCGTCGACGAATAACTGGATTCTAGAGGCGGGGGCTGAGCGGTTCGGCATTCCTCGCGAGCGTGTGCTCGCGGCGTGCGTCAACGTCGACAACGGCTGCGCCGGCGACTGCCTCATTCGCGTGCCGACCGACGAGCTGAAGGCGGTCGTGATTCGCGATGTCATCGGCAAGCCGATGGAGGCAGTCTTTGGCAACTCGATTCACGACCGGGCGATGCTGGAGCTGGCGAAGTGGCCGTTTTGCGTGAACCCGAATGCCGATCTGGAGCAGGTTGCGGAGGAGCGAGGGTGGAGGGTGTATTGGCCGGCGGGAGCGAGGGCTTGAGCGCGTCACTCAAAAGAGGTTGATGCCGGCGAAAACGATCTCAGTCCAGATCACAACTCGGCGAGGATGATGGACAGATCGACTCGGATGGGCGAGTTCTCGATAGCGAACGACGCCGTTTCTATCCAGCTTCCAGAGGAACAATCGAAGCCACGGCGGGTCTGGGGATCGATGACCCAGATGTGGCGAATATCCATGTTGCGGTAATCGTCGATGCGCTGCTCATAGCGGGAGAAGCGATCTTCCGGCGATATGATTTCGATGACGGCGAGCGGTGGTCGCGTGGGCACCTGCTCGACGGGTTCGCTCCTCGAGAGCAACGCGACATCGGCGATCCGAACGCGAGTGGGAGCAACCCAAATCCGCAATTCAATACCTACGCGTAAGGTCCATTCCTCGGCGTTGTTTAAGAACCACTGTGCCAATCGCGCCTGCACCTCCGCATGCGTCAGTTCGCCCAAGTTCCGCTCCTGGACTTCGCCATCAACGTAGTCGCAATCGGGCTCGTAGCGGGTGTGCAGGTACTCTTCAATCGTGATTGGCTGGGTGGCTGTGGCCATAACCGCTTTCTCTATTTCGCTTACGCCTTTTCCAAATTCAGCGCGCGCCTGAACGACCCGTGGTCGTTCTTGATTTTTTCCTGCAGCAGCATGATGGCGTAGATCAGTTGCTCGGGGCGGGGCGGGCAGCCCGGGACGTAGACGTCGACCGGGATCCACTGATTCACGCCCTGCACCAGCGCGTAGTTGTTGAAGACGCCGCCGGAGGTCGCGCAGGCGCCCATCGAGATGACCCACTTGGGCTCGGGCATTTGCAGATAGAGTTCGCGAATGACTGGCGCCATCTTCTGCGAGACGCGGCCGGCGATGATCATCAGGTCGGACTGGCGAGGCGAAGGGCGGAAGACCTCGGCGCCGAAGCGCGCGATATCGAAGCGCGAGGCGCCCATCGACATCATCTCGATGGCGCAGCAGGCCAGGCCGAAGGTCATCGGCCAGATGGAATTGCGGCGCACCCAGTTCACGACCGCGTCCATTGAGGCGAGAATCACGCCCTCGTGCTGCTGTTCGCCGAAGGTGGCGCGTAGCGTGGCCCGGCGGTCGTTCGGGTTGCCGACCAGGTCTTCAAAGCGTTCGTGGCCGGTGGGGGGATTGTCGAGAGTCGGACGGGACATATCGCTCATGGCGCTCACATTATACCTTTGGGTTCCTATGGGTTTGGATGCGTTCGCAGGGCAAGGGACGCAATTCGGGCCGGCGTCTTGAGTCGTTCGTCGGTTTTTGGGCAGGCCGCTCCGCGGCCCGGGAGGTTCTTGGGAGCGCTCTTACCCCGGGCTTGCGCCCGGGGCTAAAACCGCAGCCGCCGCTGCGCGGCTCGTGACGAGCACGACGTCCGGCAGCGCGAATTCAAGGCAGGTTCCCGGGCGAGAACGGATGAGCGATCCACATCGGTCGTCAATCGACCGTGGTCGTCAATCGAGATCGGTCGTCAATCAACGTAGGACCGTCAATCAACATCGGCGCCCGTCGACACCGCCCGTAGTCAAAGTCCGCGGTCAATCGAAATCGGCCGTTGGCAGTAAGTCGGTTTGGATTTTGTAGTGGTGGGGGAGCCGGGCTTCAGTCCGGCGAACCCCCGGGCCATTGACTGCGGTCTTAGCCGTGGCTACCGGGGCAAAGCCGGATCCGATCGTCGTCTTTTCGGCACGGCTGAAGCCGTGCCCTTTCACCGTTCAAATTTCAAACGGACCCATTAGCCGACAGTTAATCGACATCGGCGGCTGAGGCCGAAAAGGCTTCGTCAGCGGCGGCGCACACCTGTTCGGCGGCGGCTTCTTCTTGCAGCATAAACTCCAGCACCTCTTGCGGGGCGGAGGAGGTCCACACCGGGGCGAACGACAGCCGATGCAGCGGCGTAGGCCCTTTTTCGCGCAGCATCTTCAGGTGCCGCGGCGTGCTGTAACCTTTGTTCGAGGCCAGGCCGTATTCAGGGAAGGCCGGGTCCCAGGCGCTGATCATGGCGTCGCGTTCGACTTTCGCAACGATGGAAGCGGCGGCGATGGAGGCGGAGAGCGCGTCGCCGTGGATGATCGCCGTCTGCTGGCACTCGAAGTTGATGCGCAGCGCGTCGATCAGTAGATGGTCGGGACGAAGTGCCAGCATGCCGACCGCCTCTTCCATGGCGCGTTTCGAGGCCCAGTAGATGTTGATCTGATCGATGGTGGCCACGTCTACGGCGGCGACGGCCCACGCCAGGGCGTGTTCGCGGATGCGCGGCGCCAGCTTCTCGCGGGTCTCGCGATCCAGCAGCTTGGAGTCGCGCAGCCCGCGAATGCGATACGCGGGATCGAGGATGACGGCGGCGGCGACTACGGGTCCAAACAACGATCCGCGTCCGACCTCGTCAACTCCGGCCACCAGCTTCGCGCCCGCGGCCCACGCCACCTTCTCATACTTCAGCGTGCACTTCAGCCTCTTCAGCAGGCGCAGTTTGAGGGTGGCCTTCGAGAGCGGCTTGCCATCCTTGCGGGTTTGTTTTCTGGGGGACGGCACGGGGAGCGTCAAAACGATTCTAGAGCAGAGGAGCGACAGGGGCGGGAGCGGGACAGAGAAAATTGTGGATCCCGGGCAGAGCTGATCGTTGGCTGTCGGGGTGTGAGAAGAGCCGATTGCGAACCACCCTCTAACCGCTAAGGGTGCATCTCACGATGTCATGAGGTGTACCTTGCCCGCCTTCTGCATTCGCTCTCTCACTACAAAAATAGCTTTATTCGTCGCCTGCATCCTGGTGCTCGCCCTGGGACTTACCTTTTGCGGAGGAGGCAGCAACTCGAACGGCAGCTCGGGAGTTAGCGGAGGCTCCGGCGGCAGCGGCAGCGGGGGAACCGGCGGCAGTGGAGGTTCGGGTGGAAGCGGGGGTTCAGGCGGCGGCGGAAGCGGCGGCTCGGGCGGAGGCGGCGGAGGCGGGACCAGTGGCATCCCCCAAGTGCAGCACTTTGCCATCGTGGTCTTGGAGAACCTGAACTACGCCGACGTGGTTGGCAGCTCCAGCGCGCCTTATATCAACGGCCTGATCAGCCAGGGCAGCCTTGCGACCCAGTACTACGCGAACACGCATCCCTCGATCGGCAATTACTTCACCATGACGACCGGCGAGATCATCACCAACGACGATGGATATAACGGCGTAGTCACCATCGATAACGTTGTGCGCGAATTGCAGGCTGCCGGCAAGTCGTGGAAGGTCTACGCGCAGAGCCTGCCGCAGCAAGGTTACCTGGGCAGCGATATCTATCCCTACCTGCGGCGGCACGATCCACCCTCGTTCTTCTCCGATGTGCAGCCGCCCTCGCAGTTGAACCTGAACATCGTGGATTTCTCGCAGCTCCCCACTGACCTGAACGGCACGTTGCCGGAGTACATCTTCATTGTGCCGGACGCGCAGCACGATGCCCACGATTGCCCTGGGCAGATGAATGACAACTGCGACGTGAGCTTGCGCGTAGCGGCGGCCGACACCTGGCTGTCGCAGAACTTGCCGCAGCTGCTTTCGAACGCCCAATTCCAGCAGAGCGGGATCCTGGTGCTGACCACGGACGAGTCGCGCGACGACCTTACCAATGGGGGCGGCCAAGTAGCGACGGTGCTGCTGGGATCGCATGTGAAGGTCGGCTACCAGGGCACGGGCACTTACGATCATCGCAGCCTGCTGGGGTTGAGCATGACGGCACTGGGCGTGAGCACAATTCCCAACGGCGCCGGCAGCGCCAATCAGATGACGGAGTTCTTCCAGTAGGAGTGTCGCCGCCTGAAGCCGGCTCAGGAAATCAGAAATAAACCGCTCGACGCTGGCCTGAAGTGAGTGCGTCAGAACCCTGTCGTCCCTATGGGATTCGGCGCGGCGAGCCGTTCGGGTAGAGCGGGCCTTCAGGCCCGCGTCTAAATTGCGCTCTGTGGTTTCTGCGAGTCGGCTTTCAGCCGACGGCAGAGTGTCGCCCGCTAAAGCGGGCTTTTAAGAAAAGAGGAGCTGGCGTAACGCGGCGCTGAAGCGCCGCACTATCCAACGCCCTGGAATCGCGGCCCCGACCGGCGAATCCAATGAACAGCTAGAATAGAAGCACTATGCAGCGCGTGTATCTCGACAACAACGCCACCACTCCGCTTCTGCCCCAGGTGTTCGAGGCGATGCGCCCGTACTTCATCGAGAAGTTCGGCAACGCTTCGTCGATTCACCAGCAGGGACAGCAGGCGCGGGCCGCCATCGAGCGCGCGCGCGAGAGCGTCGCCGAGCTGCTGAACTGCCGCGCGGCGGAGGTGGTGTTTACCAGCGGCGGCACGGAAGGCGACAACCTGGCCGTCTTCGGGCTGGTGCAGCCAGGGGACCACGTCATCACCTCGGCCATCGAGCACCATGCGGTGCTGAATTCGTGTCATCGGCTGGAGCAGATGGGATGCTCCGTAAGCTACCTGCCGGTGGACGGGCGGGCGCTGATCGATCCCGACGACGTGCGGCGCGCGCTGCGGCCCGAGACGAAGCTGATCAGCATCATGATGGCTAACAACGAGACGGGTGTGCTGCAGCCAACGTGTGAGATTGCCAGGATCGCCGCTGAGGCGGACGTATATTTCCATACCGACGCGGTGCAGGCGGCCGGCAAGGTGCCGCTGGACGTGAAGGAGCTGGGCTGCGATCTGCTGACCATTTCGGCGCACAAGATCCACGGGCCGCAGGGCGCGGGCGCGCTGTTTGTGCGCAAGGGCACGCTGCTGCAGCCGCTGTTTTATGGCGGGCGGCACGAGCGCTCGCGGCGCGCGGGAACCGAGAACCTCGCCGGCATTGTCGGTCTGGGTAAGGCGGCGGAGATTGCGCGCGCAGGCTTCACGGACGGAAGCGTGGCCCGCATAGCAGAGTTGCGCGATCGCCTGGAGAAGACCATGGTGGAACGCGTGGAACAGGTTGCGGTGAACAGCGGCGAGGCGGCGCGCGTGCCCAACACCACAAATATTTCTTTCGACTGCATCGAAGGCGAAGCCATGGTGATCGCGCTCGACCTGAAAGGGCTGTCGATTTCGACAGGCGCGGCGTGCTCGTCCGGCGCCATTGATCCCTCCCATGTACTGACCGCGATGGGAGTGTCGGCCGAGCGTGCGCGTGGCAGCATTCGCTTCAGCCTGGGGAAGCAGACCACGTCCGACGACGTGGAGTTCGCGCTCAACCTGGTGCCTGAGGCGGTCGCGCGGTTGCGCGAATTGAGCCCGGTGTACAAGGGCGTGCACGCGTGAGATGGTGAACCTCGGCAGGGGCTAAAGCC
The DNA here is from genome assembly GCA_035651035.1 of Terriglobales bacterium. GTDB lineage: Bacteria > Acidobacteriota > Terriglobia > Terriglobales > Acidobacteriaceae > Bog-257. The sequence continues at coordinate 5,563 of DASRGM010000079.1, read as the reverse complement.
CAAATCATAGAGAACGCTTTCGGCACGGCTGAAGCCGCGCCCTGACACAAAGCGTCCAATTGATTGCTGATTGCTGATTGCTGATTGCTGATTGCTGAATGCTGATTGCTGATTGCTGAATCCTGAATGCTGACTGCTGACTGCTGACTGCCAAATGCCGAAGAAGACCATCGCCGTGGCCATGTCGGGCGGTGTGGACTCGTCCACCGTCGCGGCCATGTTGTGCCAGCAGGGCTACCCCGTTGTGGGACTGACGCTGCAACTGTGGAACCAGCGTCGGCTGGCCGGACGCGAGGGCATGCCGGAGAGCGTGCAGGGGCGTTGCTGCTCCATCGATGACGTCTATGACGCGCGGCGTGTAGCCGAGACGCTGGGCATTCCGTACTACGTGGTCAACCAGGAGGAGCGCTTCGAAGAGCACGTGGTGCGGCCGTTTGTCAGCGAGTATCTGGCCGGACGCACGCCCATCCCGTGCAGCTTGTGCAACAACCATCTGAAGTTCGATCAGCTGCTCATTACGGCACGGCAGATCGGCGCGGAGATGCTGGCCACCGGCCACTACGCGCGCAATGAGTACGACGAGGCCGGCGGCCGCTGGTTGTTGAAGCGCCCGGCCGATCGCAGCAAGGACCAGACCTATTTCCTGTTCGGCCTCACGCAGGAGCAGTTGAGCCGCACGCTGTTTCCGCTGGGCGAGATGAGCAAGCCGGACGTGCGCGAGCAGGCGAAGCAGGCTGGACTGCGCGTCTTCGAGAAGCCCGACTCGCAGGAGATTTGCTTCATCCCGGGCGGCGATTACAAGCGCTTCCTCGAGGCCTACCTCGACGAGCAGGGCAGGGAGCTTCCGGATACGGCCGGCGAGCTGGTCACGACGAGCGGCGAGGTAATCGGGCCGCACGGCGGCATCCACAACTTCACGGTGGGCCAGCGCAAGGGCCTGGGCGTGGCCAAGGGTGCACCATTGTATGTGCTGGAGATTCGCGGCGAAGAGCGGCAGGTGGTGGTGGGCCGCGATGAGCAGCTCTACTCGCGAACCCTGCGCGCGCGCGACGTGAATTGGATCGCGCTCGACGAGCTTCGCCAGCCGATGCGGGTCAGCGCGAAGATCCGGCATCGTCATGAGCCCGCCGCGGCGATGATCGAGCGAGGCGGCGATGGCGAGGTGATCGCCACCTTCGACGAGCCGCAGCGCGCCATCACGCCCGGCCAGGCCGTGGTGTTCTATGACGGCGATGTGGTGGTTGGCGGAGGGTGGATTGAAGCTAGTGGCCAGTGGCCAGCGGTCAGTGGCTAGAAAATCAGTAGCCGTTCTATCCACTAACCACTGTCCACTAAATAAACATTTCTTCCGACGGGCCGCCATTGCGGCGGCGCTTCTGCTGATGGAAATAAGCGCCCACCCCGGTGCTGATGGCATGGACCAGGCCGGAGACGTGGCGTACGGGCGACATCACACTCTGCTGCACCTTGCCGGAAGTCTCCTCGATGGTGTTCAGGGTGCGGGTCAGCATCTCGTCGCCGCGGATCACCTGCAGACGGGCGCGATCAAGAGCGTCGTTGAGGGTCACCTGAAAGCGTTCTGAGGTGGTGCGCGCCGTCGTGCTGATCTGGCCGGCGTTGCTGATGAACGTCTCGAGGTGCGGGCGGCTAGCCTCAACAAACGCTTTAACTTGTTCTTCTATGGCCTTGGCATTGTCCAACATCGGCAGCACGCGTCCCTGGACCACGCTGGTGGTGTCCTCCACCTTGTCGGCGAGTGCCTCGATACGGCCGGCAAGTTTGCGAATAGCAAAGAGCATGCCGGCCAGAATGAACATCTGCAGCACGACGGCGGCTGCAGTAACGGCGATAAAGATGGTGAGCAACGTCGTGTCCATGGGATGGTACCTACTCGCACCAGGGTTAGCACATCGGCTGCGGCACGGCGCCGCCTGACGGGCTGTGCAGCATGATTACGGCACGTTAGGGTTGGCGCCCTCGACGGTCTCGCCAGTCGCTTCGCGATAGGCTTGACGGCCGGCTTCGACCGCGGAGCGAATCTGCTCCTTCTGCTGGGTGAGATAGTCGCGTCCCTTTTCCGCCCAGGTGCCTGCCTGCTCGCGTGCCTGGCGCGCGCGCTCTCTTACCGTGTTGCCGCTTTCCTCGGCCGCTTCGCGCAGTTGCTGACGCAGCTCATCGCCCGATTTCGGGGCGTACAGGATGCCTACGGCCGCGCCTATGCCCAGCCCCGCCAGGAACCACAAGAATCCCGAACCACCGCCATCATCTGACATGATTGCCTCCCTCGAATGTTTCGAGTCCGGATGGTAGCATCCCGCGTTGCGGAAATACAAACGCCGCGGGTTGCACCTGGCGTACTCAGCTGCCCGGCGCGTCTTGTGACCATCAAGACTGTCGGACCCCCGGGGTCTCGCAAGAGATGTGTAGATGCCAATCCGGCGGCGCAGGCCGTACGCGCGCCGGCAGCATTCGAAAATGGCGCCTCAGTACAGCAGGTACTTCGCCCGCACCAGCATGAACTGCTCCAGCTTGTCGCGTCCGTCTTCCTGAATGCGGTTGGGGTCTTCGCCCGCCTGCAGGGCTGCGAAGGTGGCCTTACTGGCCAGCGGCGGATTCATATGCCCCAGCTCGTATCCCAGCGGGTAAAGCTTGTGCAGCGCCGCCGCCAGCTCAAGACCGAGCTGCGGAGCATCGAGTAGCTCACGGTTGGTGACCAGGATGTTGACGCCGAAGCATTCGCGGCGGGCGAAAGGGCCGGCTCCCGGAGTGAAGGAGACGGGAACGAATCGCACGCCGCCAATGTTGCGCGCGTTCAGATAAGCGGCAAGCTCCTTGGGCAGAAAGTACGGAGAGCCGATCAGCTGAAACGGCATCTCGGTGCCGCGCCCGACGGAGATGTTGGTGCCTTCGACGAGCGCGACCGCGGGATACAACATGGCTTCGTCGAGATTGCGAATTTCCGGCGCCAGGCCCACCCACAGGGCGCCGGTCGAGTCGAACCAGTCACCGCGCAGCCAGCCGCGCATCGGTACCACCGTGAGGTCGGCATCCAGGTGCTTCTCCTCGTTAAACAACTTTGCCAGCTCGCCTAGCGTCATGCCATGGCGGACAGGCAGAGGATAGTAGTTGTTCGTGCCCTCCGGAGCGGCATCGGAGATTGGGCCTTGCACATACGCGCCGGTGAGCGGATTGGGACGGTCGAGCACCACGATCGGCTTCTTCAGCCTGGCGGCGGCTTCGAGGAAATATCCCAGCGTGGCTTCGTAGCTGGAGAGGCGTGTGCCCGTGTCCTGCAGGTCGATGACGAGCGTGTCGATATTGTGAAGCAGCTCGGGCGAGGGCCGGCGTTTGGCGTCCGTATCGCCCCAGACGTTATAGACGGGCACTCCGGTTGCGCCATCCTTGTTGCCGGCTGCGGGGTTGCTGTCGTTTCCCAGCAGGCCGTGTTCGGGAGCGAAGATGGCGGCCAACTGCATCCCTGGAGCTCCGGCCAAAACGTCAATGGTACGTCGGCCTTTGCCGTCGATACCCGTCTGGTTAGTCAGCAGGCCGATGCGCGGACGGCTCACGTTGGGGATTTTCAGAGGCTCGAATTGCCGCTCCTCCAGCACGTCAATGCCGTTCAGCACCTTGCCATTGCGGACGAGCAGGCGCCGTGCCGCCGCCTGTGTCTCGTTGTAGCCGGTGATGCGCGCCAGGCGCATCTTCTCCTGCTGGCTGGGTTCGAGCTGCAGCGCCGCGGCGACTGCGGTAGCGACCTCGGTTCGCAAGGAGAGCACGCTGCCGGTCTTCAGTTGCAGCGAGTTGGTCAGCAGGATGATGTAGGTGTTGCTGGTTGGGTCGATCCACAGCGAGGTCCCGGTGTAGCCGGTATGCCCGAAGGAGCCGACCGGCAGCAGCTCCCCGCGGTTGGAGGAGAAGGGCGAGTCGATGTCCCAGCCGAGGCCGCGCACGTTGGGCAGGTTCGCCGGCTGCTGGGGCGTCGTCATCTTCTCGACGCTGAGCGGGGAAAGCACACCGCCGCCTCCGCTCAGCATGGCCTGCGCGAACTTGGCCAGATCGTCGGCGGTAGAGAACAGCCCGGCATTGCCGGCGACACCATTCATCTGCCGGGCTGTGGGATCGTGGACCGCTCCGCGCACGGTGATGCCGGTATGCTCGTCGCGTTGCGTAGGAGCGATGCGCGACAGCCACGCCGGCGGCGGGTTGAAGCGCGTATTGGTCATCCCCAGCGGGCCGAAGATGTAGGTTTGCGCATACTGGTCGAGCGGCATGCCGCTGACCTTTTGCACCAGCTCGCCGAGCACGACGAAGCCCACATCGCTGTAGACGAAGGTCGAGCCCGGCGCATTCACCAGCTTGGCGGCGTTGACGCGGCTGTAGCCTTCTTCGGTGCCATTCCACGACTCTTTCAAATCGAGGTCGGCGGGCAGGCCGGAGTAGTGGGTCAGCAGCATGCGGATGGTGATGTCCTGCTTGCCGTTCTGGCCGAAGTCGGGGAGGTACTTGGCGACCGGATCGTTGAGCTTGATCTGGCCCAGCTGCTCCAGGCGCATCACGCAAGTAGTGGTGGCGACAACCTCGGTAAGCGCGCCCAGATCGAAGACCGTGTCCGGCGTCATGGGCTCGGCATTGGCGGCGGTGGTGAGGTGACCAAAGGCCCTGCGATAGACGAAAGCGCCGTTGTGGCCGACCAGAAGCACGGCGCCGGGAGTGCTTCCGCCGGCAATGGCGTCCTGCATGACCTTGTCGAGCACGGCGAAACGGGCCTGATCGCCGGCCGACGGAGCCGCCGCCTGTGTGACCGGTGCCTGCGACGGAGCTGGGCTCTTGCTAGCGGGTTGCTGCGCGATGACGGATGCGCTGCTGAGGAGGACGAGGGAAAGTTCCGCCAGCGCGAGGGCTGGCCGGCACAGACGCAGGCTCAAGACGACCTTTCTCTTGATGAATTATGCCCAACAGTGCGGAGCAGAACATTGTCGCACGAAGGAGCAGTGTGCCGCCCCGCAGCCGAGGTGACGGTAGTGAGTCTGGGCGGCGAAAGGGCACGGCTTCAGCCGTGCCGGAAGGGTGACGATGAGATAGGGCTTTAGCCCCGATTGCCGCGGCTAAAGCCGCCGTCCATGGCCCGTTGTTTCGCCGGGCTAAAGCCCGGCTCTTCCACCCCTACAAATTCCAAACGGACCCACTACCGAGATGGGGACGGTAGTGAGTCTGAGCGGTGAAAGGGCACGGCTTCGGCCGTGCCGGAAGAGTGACGATGAGATAGGGCTTTAGCCCCGGTTGCCGCGGCTAAAGCCGCTGTCCACGGGTCGCGGTTTCGCCGGGCTGAAGCCCGGCCCTTCCACCGCTACAATTTCCAAACGGACCCACTACCGAGGTGACACTGCGTGGCAAGCACGCTCATCGACACTCTTGTCCCGCCTCATGCGTCGGTTCGCAGCTTCCGCGTACCATAAAGTCTCTCATTCTCACTGCGGCATTCATGGATAATGCCGGAAGGAATCGCGCTACGCGGCTGGGCTGCTGATCGTGAGACGAAGAGGAGTTGTGACGCCGGCAT